>DATBKS010000138.1:0-16176 GCA_036555755.1 Thermoleophilaceae bacterium | reverse complement strand
TCCAGTGCGAAGTTCATCGAGGCGGGAATCGTAGGGCGCAGGAACGGGCCGGACGGCAGCGAAGTCTTTCCGTGACTGTTTGGTGTAGAGTGCCGACCACGCCGAATCCGCAAGAGCGGAGCCGGGGAACCAGTTTCTGGGGCGAACCTCTCTCCTTGGGGGGAGAAGAGGCGCGCAAGCTCTTTCAGCGCGAGCCCGTCAGCTAACTCGGCAGGCGTACGAAAGAGATTGCTGAAGCGCGCTGACAAATCGCTCTTGCTCGCTGTGTTGGCTTTGGCCTGCGCATGCCTGCTGCCGACCGTCGCCTCCGGGCAGACGTCCGTGCCGCCTGGCGGCACCCAGCCGGCGCCCGCTCCGAGCACCGGCGGCACCTCACCGAGCGACCCGCAGTTCCAGCCCGCCCCCAAGGGCAAGATCGTCGCCGGCCTCGCGATTCCCCCGATCGGCGCTCCGCAAGAGGTCATCGACGCGATCAGCGCGGCGAACGAGATCGTCACCAAGCCGTACATCTACGGTGGCGGCCACAAGTCGTTCAACGCGCGGGGCTACGACTGCTCCGGTTCCGTGAGCTTCGCGCTCCACGGCGCCGGCCTGCTCGACAAGCCGCTCGACTCGAGCGACTTCATGCACTGGGGCCTGTCCGGGAAGGGCAAGTGGATCACCGTCTACACGAACCCCGGCCACGCCTTCGTCGTTATCGCGGGGCTTCGCTTCGACACCGGCTACCGCGACCGCGTCTCACGCGTCCACGGTGCAGCACCGGGCAGCGGCCCGCGCTGGGGCGGCCCGCGTCCCACCCGCGGCTACCGCGCCCGCCATCCTGACGGCCTTTAGGTCGCTGGTTCTCCGCTAACCCGTCGCCAGCGACTCGACGCGCAGGTAGTCGAGCAGCGACGCGCTTAGACCCAGGTCGAGCGACACCGAGCCGCCTGAGAGCGTGAGCCGAGCGCGGTCCTCGCTGATCGCTGCCGTCCAGTGGTGGAGGTCGACGTCGCGAACGGCGAGCCTCAGCACGCGCGCCACGCGCTCGTCGGGATCGCTGCTGTCCGCCGGCTGGTTGAGCTCGAGCGTCAGCTGGTAGTCGATCTCGGCGGGCGACCTGTCGCGCAGCCGCTGAAGGTTGCGGTCGATGGCTACGGCCACGGGCGCAAGGGCCAGGTCCTTCGGTTCCTTCGGTGGAATGGACATGGCGCTCACGCTAGGCCTCCGGCGCCCGTACGGAATCCGTAGGAGACCGCGACATCGTTCGGTATCCCCCCGCAAAGATTTGGTTGGACCTCTACGCCGCCTGGTAGTTGTGCACGTCGTAGAACGTGGTCCTGGGCGGCCCAGGGATGCCAACCTGCTGGGTGTACGGAGCGATCTTCTCCTGCGCGTATTGCTCGAACTGCTCCTTGGTCTCCCAGACGTCGGTGACCCGCAGTCCGCTGTCCGTCAGCGCGCCCCAGTGGAACAGACAACCCGGCGGGGCCGCACCGCCCGGCTCGTAGCCCATCAACCTCGCGACCTCGTCGTACTGCTCGAGCGTCCCGCCGTCGAACTCCAGGTCTACGGCAACTGCCATTTGCTCCATCCTTCCGCCAGTTTTGCGGACGCTCTCACACGCTTCTCCGAGCCGCAACCCCGTCGCGTCGTCGCGGGTAAACTGACTCGCGAGTCAACGACGTCAGGGAGTCCGATTTGGCAGTTGCTACGCCGTTCAGCGAGAAGACCGACGAGCAGCGCGCGATCACCGAGATGGTGCGCCAGTTCGTCGACGAGCAGGTAATCCCGATCGCCGAGGAGTACGACCACGAGGACAAGTTCCCCGATGACGTCGTAGCCCAGATGCGGGAGCTCGGCCTGTTCGGCGTGACCATCCCCGAGGAGTACGGCGGGATGGGCCTCGACCTGACGACCTACGCGATGATCGTCGAGGAGCTGTCGCGCGGCTGGATCTCGGTCTCCGGCATCGTCAACACGCACTTCATCGGCTCCTACCTGCTGATCAAGTTCGGCACCGACGAGCAGAAGGAGAAGTACCTGCCGAAGATGGCCACCGGCGAGATCCGCGCAGCGTTCTCGCTGTCGGAGCCCGGTCTCGGGTCCGACGTCGCGGCGATCTCCACGCGCGCCAAGAAGGACGGCGACGGCTGGCTGATCAATGGCACCAAGATGTGGGTCACGAACGGCCTGCGCTCCGGCCTCGTGTTCCTGCTCGCCAAGTCCGACCCCGATGCCGACCCGGCCCACAAGGGCATGACCTGCTTCATCTGCGAGAAGGAGCCGGGCGCCGAGGAGAACACGGGCGACTACAAAGGGCTCACGGTCCCGCCCAAGATCAAGAAGATGGGTTACAAGGGCGTCGAGTCCACCGAGCTCGTCTTCGAGGACTACCGCTGCCCGTCCGAGAACATCCTCGGGGGCGAGGAAGCCGGCGTGAACAAGGGCTTCAGCCAGATGATGGATGCGCTCGAGGTGGGCCGCGTGAACGTTGCGGCGCGCGGCGTCGGCCTCGGCCAGCGCGCGCTCGAGCTCGCCCTCCGCTACTCGCAGGAGCGACGCACGTTCGGCAAGCCGATCGCGCAGCACCAGGCGATCCAGTTCAAGCTCGCCGAGATGGGCACGAAGGTGGAGGCCGCACGGCTGCTCACCATCAAGGCCGCCCGTATGAAGGACTCTGGCGAGCGCTCGGACCTCGAGGCCGGCATGGCCAAGCTGTACGCCTCGGAGGCGGCCAAGGAGGTCGTGGACGAGGCGCTACGAATCCACGGCGGCTACGGCTACTCGAAGGAGTACGAGATCGAGCGGCTGTACCGCGACGCGCCGCTCCTGGTCATTGGCGAGGGGACTTCTGAGATTCAGAAGATGGTTATCGGGCGCACGCTGCTCAAGCGGAACAAGATCTGAGTTTTCTGGTTCTTAGTTCTTAGTTCCTAGTTGAACTACTCCGGCTCCGGCGAGTCTGTTGATCTCGGCGTCCTCTAGGCCCAGTTCTTGGAGCACTTCTGCTGTGTGCTGCCCTAAGAGTGGTGGGGCGTGGGGTGGGCGTAGGCCGGACTCGACGGTGATCGGGGAGTTCATCAGCTCGACCTCGCCGGCGGTGGGGTGGGGGACCTTCGTGGTTGCTGCCAGGCCGGCCTCGGCGGCTGCTCTGATCGCGTCGGGGACGGTGCGGATCTTGCCCGCGGGCACGCCCACCTCCTCGAGGGCCGCGAGCCATTGCTCGGCGGTCCTGGTCTTGAGCCGCTCCTCCATCAGCGGGATCAGGATCCCGCGGTTCTCCACGCGGCCGGCGTTCGTCACGAAGCGCTCGTCGGTGACCAGCTCCGGCGCGCCCAGCACCTCGCACAAACGCGCGTAGAGGTGGTCGTTGGGCGCGGCGATCGCGATCCAGCCGTCCGCGACCGGGAACGACTGGTACGGGACGATGTTGGGGTGCGCGTTGCCGTGGCGCGTGGGCGTTCCGCCCGCCACCAGCACGTTCGAGCCCACGTTGATCAACCCCGCCAGCCCGCTGTCGAGCAGCGACACCTCGATCTGGTCGCCCTCGCCGCGATAGACGGCGGCGAGGATCGCCACCGCGGCGTGCAGCCCGGTGAGCACGTCCACCATCGCGACGCCCACCTTCATCGGCTCGCCGTTCGGGTCGCCGGTGATCGACATGATCCCGCTCTCTGCCTGCGCCACGAAGTCGTAGCCCGGCCGCCCCGCGGGCTTGCGGCGCGAGTTGAAGCCGGTGATCGAGCAGTACACGACCTTCGGGTTGCGCTTGGCCACGCTCGCACGGTCGAGCCCCATGCGCTCGGCGGTGCCGGTCTTGAAGTTCTCGATCACCACGTCGGCGCCAGCACACAGCTCGAGCGCGAGGCCGCGACCCTCCTCGGTCGAGAGGTCGATTGCGCAGCTGCGCTTGCCGCGATTCACCGACAGGTAGTAGGCCGACTCGCCGCCGGCGTAGGGCGGTCCCCAGAGGCGCGTCTCGTCGCCGAGGCCGGGGCGCTCGATCTTGACGACGTCGGCACCGAGGTCGGCCAGCACGAGCGTGGCGTACGGGCCGGCGAGCACGCGCGAGAGGTCGAGAACGCGAAGTCCATCCAGAGGTGGCATCCCGGGATCATCTAGCATCGGCCCAATGTCGTCGGGCGACACGAGGACTTTGATCCAGCAGGCCGTCGAGCGCTTCGGCGACGAAGTGCCCGCGCTCAAGCAGCTCAAGCTCGTTGTCAGGCTCGAGCTCCGATCGCACGGCGACGTTCCGATCTGGCGGGTGGAGGTGCCCGGTCCCAAGATCACCAAGGACCCGGCGGGCGACGCTCGCGTCGACGTCTCGGTGGATCGGCCGCAGTTCAACCAGCTCGCCGAAGAGGGGCGGCTGAAGGATTGGGTCGACGCCTTCGACCACGGTCACGTGAAGGTCAGCGGCGACGGCGCGGTGGTCAAGCTGATCGGCAACGTGATCGAGCGGCAGCTCGCCCGCGCCCGCTAGGTGCCCGACGAGATCAAGGCGGCCCTCGCACGGGCCGCCGCGGAGGACGGCATCGAGCTCGGGCCGACGTCGTTCGACTGGCTGTGCGAGCAGGGCCACGTAGGGCTCGAACGCGTGGCCAAGGCTCGGCGCGATGCTTCGATAGTCGAGCCCGTGAAGGCGGCGCTCGAGGTGCTGGCGGCGATCTACGCGCGTCTCGGTGGCGACGTCGCGGTGCTGGGCGCCGCGCGCGAGAACCTCTTCCTGCCGGTCGATCTCTACCACTCGCCGAGCGGCACCCTGATCGCGCTCGACGACGCCTCGCACTTCACGTCGTTCCGTCTCACGGCGCTGGAGCTCTACCCGTCGGACGCGCAGCTTGCGTTCGACATCGATGAGTACAAGCAGCTCTGCAGGGACCTGGCGACCGAGACGGATCAGATCGATCGTGGCCTCGCCGCCAAGGGCTTCGGCTTCGGCGGCGTGCCACGCGAGCGCGCGTACCACGACGCTCTCCGCGATCTGGCCACGCCGGCGATGGGGCATCCGCCGCTGCTGCGAATCGCAGCCGTCGACGGTGACGGTGCGGCCGCCTATGCCCGTGTGCGGGAGCGCTTAGGCGCCTAGCGGCCGCGGGCCGCGCCGGCGCCGCTCCTCCGGCGTGCGGTCGTCGTTCTCCGCGACGTTGATCGTCCGGCACACGCCGCAGCGCACGCGCACCTTGAACGTCATCTGCTCTGGGTGCATCGAGGTGGCGAGCACGTTGCCGCACTCCACGCACACGTAGTCGTCCGGCCCGTTGCCGTTGAACACCGGCCGTTCAGGATCCTCCTGCAGGGCGGTGCCACCGTCCTTGGGTACCTCGCCCGGGCGCACCTGCTTCATGGTGACGGTGGCCATCGCGGCTCGCGGTCAGATGTTCGGCAGCTTGGTGGTGAAGTCGTTGATCAGCGCGTCCAGCACGCCCACCATCACGCCCTCACCCATCGAGGCCGCCTTGCCGGAGATCTGCGCGGAGGTGTGGATGTCCCCGCCGCCGTCGTTCAGGTTGAAGGTGACCTTCGCGTTGGCGTAACCTTGGCCGCCCTTCTCGCGCGACTTGACTTCGAGCACGGCGCGGTGATCCGCGTCGTCCTTCTCGATCACATCGACCGTCCCGACGAACGTCAGCGACATCGCGCCCATCTTCACCTTGATCTCGGCCTTGGCCGAATCCTCGGACGTCCGCTCGGTCACGCTGCCGCCGTCAACGGCTGGGACGATGCGCTCGAGGTCGAGGATCGCGGCGTAGCTGTCGTCGATCGACTTGGTCGTCGAGAAGGAATGGTCGAGCTCTACGGCCATGGGCGAGTTCTCCTTTTCGGGGGCGGACAGAGCCTACGTCACATCTGAATATAAGCTCCGGCAATGCGCACGCTTGGCCCTGACGGCGCGCGACTTGCCGTCCGCACCGCACGACTCGGAGCCGCCTCCAAGGCGGGCCATGATCTGCTGATCGAGGTGCAGTCGTGGGAGGGCACGCTCGACACCGACGAGCCGAGCGTGTGGCTGAAGGCCGACGCGTCGTCGCTGCACGTGCTCGAGGGGACCGGCGGGATCCAGAAGCTCGGCGAGGACGACATCGAGAACATCGAGCAGACGATCGACGACGAGGTGCTGAAGAAGCAGGGCATCGAGTTCCGCTCGACCAGCGTGGAGATCGACGGTGACAAGTGGGCGGTGACGGGCGACCTGACTCTCGTGGGCAACACGCACCCGTTGACGTTCGACCTCACGGTGGAGGAGGACGGCAAGCTGAGCGGCCGCGCCGTCGTGAAGCAGACCGACTGGGGAATGAAGCCCTATACCGCGTTCTGGGGCGCGCTCAAGGTCGCCGACGAGGTGACCGTCGAGCTCGAGGCTGCGCCCGAGTCCTAGCTAGTCGCGGTAGACCGTCTGTGCGTCGAGGCCGCCCTCGACACCCGGGGGCAGCGCGCCGCTGCCGTGCGCATACAGCGCGACGTCCTCGATCGTCTTCGTTTGCGTTGGATCGCTGCCGTCACCACTGACCCATGCGCCGTTCTGCCACGTGAGGCTCTCAGGCGAGGTCTCGAGCGCCGCGCCCGCCAGGAGCTGCGCCTTGTCCTTGATCTTGCCGCTGGCGCTGACGATCGCCGCCGCCGTGCCGTCGGACGGCGCGGTGTTGAAGCCGTGGCCCTCGCCGAAGCGGTCGAGGTCGGCGGGAACGACCTTCACATCGAGCGGCGGCACGCCCAGCTCGCTCGCCACGGCCTCGGCGTACTGCGACTCCTTGCCGTCGGACTCGGTGGTCAGGCTGAGCACCATCTTGCCGGTGGGATGAACGCGCAGAAAGACTGCTCGGTAAGCCTCGTTAGCCACTGCTCGATTCCTCCTGGTTCGGAATGGTGGGCGGGCTCTCGCCCGCGAGGCGCTGGCGCTCCTGGTGCGCGGTCAGCGCGTTGTGCTCCTCCAAGTCGCAGAACGCCGGCTGCGGCCCGCCGAGCGGATGCGGTGGCACGGCCGGACGCTCGCAGCCGGGGTAGATGCACTTCTTGGGTTCGGACTCGCTCATTCGTCGGTCACCCAACCCGGCGTCGTATTTCCACGCGAAGGCCCATGGCCCGATGGCATAGCCACGGAACTGCCGGCCACCGGCACCGCCGAAGCCCAATCCTCCTCGGGCTCCGGCTCGGGCAACCGCCCTGCGGACGGCGGACGGCGGACGGCGGACGTCTCGCCGATTGCTTCGACGACCTCTTTCAGAGCAACGAAGCTGTGTCCGCTCACCAGCTCATCGCAATACGGCAGCGCCGCCGCCATCCCCTTCGCGCTTGGCATGAAGAAGCTCGCCGCCACCCGCGGGTTCACCCACACGATCCGGTGGGCAAGCCGCGACAGCCGCTCCATCTCCTGCTTCACGAGCTTCGGATCGCCGCGCTCCCAGCCGTCGGACAGGATCACGATGACCGCGCCGCGAGCCATCCCGCGGCGGCCGTAGCGGGCGTTGAAAGCCTTGAGCGCGTCGCCGATGCGCGTGCCGCTCGACCAGTCGGGCGCCGCCGCCGCCGCGCGCTGGATCGCGCGCTCGGGGTTGCGGGAGCCGAGAGCGCGCGTGAGGCGCGTGAGCCTCGTCGCGAACACGAACGCCTCCGCGTTCGGCCCCGTCGCCGCCGCGCAGGTGAGGAACTGGAGGTAGGCGCGCGCGTACGGCTCCATCGACCCCGAGATGTCGCACAGCATCACGAGCCGGCGCCGGACGACGCGCCGTTGGCGGCGCCTGAGGTGCACAGGGTCCCCGCCGGTGCGCAGGCTGCCGCGCAGCGTGCGCCGCATGTCTATCCGCGACCCGTGGCGGCTCTGCACGTGCCGGCGCGTCTGTCGCAGGGGCGTGGCGAGCTCGAGGCTCGACATCAGCTGGTAGAGCTGCGCAAGCTCGTATGGCTCGAGTGCGTCGAAGCTCTTCGTGCCGAGCCGCTCCTCCTCGCTCGCGAGCAGCTGGGGCACCTCCACCTCGGGCGCCTCGTCGGGTTCGTCCGCAGTCCGCGGTCCGCGGTCCGCAGGACTCCCGCCAACCGCCTCCGCACTCTCCGGAGCCCGTACCGCGGACGGGTCAGCGGACTGCGGACTGCGGACTGCGGACTCAAGCTCCGGCTCGAACGGCTCGTCGTCGATCTGGCTTCCGAACACCGAGAAGAACACCGAGTCGAACGCCTTCACCTGCGACTGGTCTGTGACGAACACGCCGCGGGCGGTCCAGTACAACCGCCTCCGCGTGATCGGGTTGACGAGTGTGAGCGCCGTCGCGAAGTCGGCCGAGCGGGCCGGCGTGATCGGGACCCCGGCGTCGTGCAGCCTGCGGCTGAAGCCGCCCACAAAAGGCGGCAAATCCAGGTGAATTGTCTCGACGCCGAAGCGGGTCATTCGCTGCGCACGAGCTCGTCGAGACCGGCCGCGCGAATCACCTCCTGGTCCTCCTCGTACTTGATCACCGACCCGAGCGTGCGGTCGATCGCGTCCGCGTCGAGCGCTTCCACGCCGAGCAAGTCGAGCGCCGCCAGCCAATCGATCGACTCGGCGATGCCGGGCGGCTTCTGTACGTCGCTTTCGCGCATCCGCGAGACCGCGTTCGCCACCTGCACCGCCAGCGTCTCCGACGCGCCCTTCACCCGCCGGCGCACGATCTCCACCTCGCGCTCGGGGGTGGGGTAGGGGATCCACTGGTAGAGGCAGCGCCGCTTGACCGCGTCGTGCAGGTCGCGCGTGCGGTTGGAGGTGAGGACGATGATCGGCGGGTGCGTGGCGCGGATCGTGCCGAGCTCGGGGATCGTCACCGCCGCCTCGGCGAGCAGCTCGAGCAGGAAGGCCTCGAAGTCGTCGTCGGCGCGGTCGATCTCGTCGATCAGAAGCACGGCGGGGCGCGGGCCCGGATGCTCAAGGGCGCGCAGGAGCGGTCGCCGGATCAGGTAATCCGGCCCGAACAGCTCCTCCTCGCCGAGCTCTGTGCCGCGCGAGTCGGCCATCCGGATCGCGAGCAGCTGGCGCGGGTAGTTCCACTCGTACAGGGCCTCGGCGGCGTCGATCCCCTCGTAGCACTGAAGCCGCACGAGCGGCGTGTCGAGCACAGTCGCGAGCGACTTGGCCGCCTCGGTCTTCCCTACGCCGGCCTCGCCCTCGAGCAGCAGCGGCTGCGGCAGGCGCAGGCTGAGGAACATCGACGTCGCGAGGCCCTCGTCCACGAGGTAGTCGACCCCGGCAAGGCGCTGCGCCAGCGTTTCGACGTCGGGAACGAGATGCCGGATCTCGTCGGCCGCCTCGCCTGAGCTCACTGCGGTGGCTCTGGGCGCCCCTGCATCGCAGCCCACACGCGCGCCGGCGTGCACGGCATGTCGATGTGGTCGACGCCGTGGGTCTGGTGCAGTGCGTCAATCACTGCGTTGACGATGGCAGGCGGCGAGCCGACGTTAGGCGACTCGCCGACGCCCTTGGCGCCTAGCGGATGGTGCGGGCAGGGCGTCTCGGTGTCGCCGAGCTCGAAGTCCGGGCACTCGAGCGCCGTCGGGATCAGGTAGTCCATGAACGAGGAGTTGAGGCAGTTGCCCTCGTCGTCGAACGTGATGACCTCCATCAGCGCGATGCCCACGCCCTCCGCGAGCCCGCCATGGATCTGGCCCTCGACCACCATCGGGTTGATGCGCACGCCGCAGTCGTCGACCGCGATGAAGCGCCGGATCGTCACCTGGGCGGTGTCCGGATCGATGTCCACCACGGCGATGTAGGCGCCGTACGGGTAGGTGAGGTTGGGCGGGTCGTAGATCACCTGGGCGTCGAGGCCGCCTTCCATGCCCTGCGGCATCGGGTCGCCGCTGTAGGCGTACTTGGCGATGTCCTCGATCAGCGCGCCCTTCTCGGGGTCGCCCTTGACGTACCAGCGGCCCTTCTCCCAGGCGAGGTCGTCGGGGCTTGTCTCGAGCATCGTCGCCGCGATCTGGCGCGCCTTGTCGCGCACCTTGCGGGACACGACGGCCGCGGCCGCGCCCGACACGGGCGTCGAGCGGCTGCCGTAGGTGCCGAGGCCGTACGGCGAGCGGTCGGTGTCACCGTGACGCACCTGCACGTCCTCGGGCGGGATGCCGAGCTCCTCGGCCACGATCTGGGCGAATGTGGTCTCGTGGCCCTGACCCTGTGTCTGGGCGCTGATCGAGATCACGGCCTTGCCGGACGGGTGCACGCGCAGGTCCGCGCCGTCGTTCATCGCCAGGCCGAGGATGTCCATGTGCTTGCGCGGCCCGGCGCCGACGCCCTCGGTGAAGAACGACACGCCGATGCCCATCAGCTCGCCGCGCTCGCGCTTCTCCGCCTGCTCGCGGCGCAGGTCGTCGTAGCCCGCGATGTCCATCGCGACCTTCATCGTCTCGGCGTAGTTGCCCGAGTCGTAGGTCCAGCCGGTGGTCGTCTCGAACGGGAACTGCTCCGGCTTGATGAAGCTGTTCATCCGCAGCTCGATCGGGTCGGTCTTCATCTCGAGCGCGAGCGCGTCCACCATGCGCTCGACGAGGTAGACGGCCTCGGTGATGCGGAACGAGCAGCGGTACGCCACTCCGCCCGGCGCCTTGTTGGTGTAGACGGCCTTGACCTTCACGTGCGCGGCGTCGAGGTTGTACGAGCCGCAGACGATGTGGAAGAAGCCGGCCGGGAACTTGGTGGGCTGCGCGGTCGAGTCGAACGCGCCGTGGTCGGCGATTACGTCGACGCGCAGGCCGGTGATCTTGCCGTCCTTCGCGCACATCTCCGAGCGCATGATGTAGTCGCGCGCGAAGCCCGTTGACATCAGGTTGTCCGAGCGGTTCTCGACCCACTTGACCGGCACGCCGGCCACGATCGAGCCGGCGATAGCGCACACGTAGCCGGGGTAGACCGGCACCTTGTTGCCGAAGCCGCCGCCGATGTCGTGGCACTGGATGCGGATCATGTGCTCCGCGAGCCCGGCCACGTGCGCGTAAACCGTGCGGTGCGCGTGCGGCGCCTGGTTGCCGTTGTAGATATTCAGCTGGCCGGTCTGCGGATTGAAGTCCGCGACCATGCCGCAGGTCTCGAGCGGCGCGGGGTGGCAGCGCGGGTAGATGATGTCGCGCTTGACGATGGTGTCGGCCTCCGCGAAGGCGCGATCGGTGGCCTCCTCGTCGCCGGCCTCCCAGGTGGGGCTCGCGAGGTTGTCGAGCTGGCCCGACTTGTCGTCGCGGATCAGCGGCGCGTCGGGATCGAGCGCCTTGCGCGCGTTGACGACCGCGGGCAGCGGCTCGTACTCGACGTCGATCAGCGCGGTGGCGTCGTTGGCCGTGTACTCGTCGGTGGCGATCACGAACGCCACCTCCTGACCCTGGAAGCGCACCTTGTCGCCCGCCAACACGGCCTGCGTGTCATAGGAGATCGTCGGCATCCAGGCGAGGCCGAGCGTCTCGAGGTCCTTGGCGGTGACGACCGCCGCCACGCCCGGGTGGGCGAGCGCGCGCGAGGTGTCGATCGAGACGATCTTCGCGTGCGCGTAGGGGCTGCGCAGCATCGCGCCATAGACCATGCCCGGCAGGCGCAGGTCGTCGAGGTAGTTGCCCTTGCCGCGGATGAAGCGCGCGTCCTCCTTGCGCTTCAGCCGGCCGAAGCCGATCGGACGCTCTTCGGTCGGGCTCGGGAGGTTCTCCGTCATTGCCATGGTTATGCCTCCTCCGCTACGCGAGCGCCGGACTCGTGCTCGGCCGCCCATTGAACGGCGGCGACGATGTTCTTGTAGCCGGTACAGCGGCAGATGCCGCCGGATATCGCGGTTCGGATCTGGTGGTCGGTTGGGTTGGGGTTCTCGTCGAGCAGCGCCCGGGTGGTCATCAGCATGCCCGGGGTGCAGAAGCCGCACTGGAGCGCGTGCATCTCGTGGAAGCCCTGCTGGATCGGATCGAGCTGGCCGTTCTTCTCGAGCGACTCGACGGTGCGGATCTCGTGCCCTTCGCACATCGCGGCGAGGGTCGTGCACGACTTGACGGGCTTGCCGTCCATCAGCACCACGCAGGCGCCGCAGTTGGACGTATCGCAACCCCAGTGGGTGCCGGTGAGGCCTGGTGTGTCGCGGATGAAGTGAACGAGCAGCATGCGCGGCTCGACGTCACGGGAGACCTGTTCGCCGTTGATGTTGATCGTGACTTGCATGGTTCAGGCCTCCTGGTGCAGGGCGCGTGCCGTGGCGCGGCGCAGTGCCCGAGTGGTCAGAACGCCGGCGAGATGCCGCTTGTAGTCGACGGGCCCGCGTCCGTCCGCCATCGGCGAGCAGTCCTCCGAGGCGATCTGTCCCGCCTGCACGAACAGATCATCGTCGGGCGCCTTGTTCTTGAGGAGCTCCTGCGCGCGCGTGAGATGGATGGTCGTGAGGCCGACCGCGCTCAGCGCGATGCCGATGTCACCCAGCACCATGCCGTCCATCCACACCGCCGCCGATGCGGCCGCGATCGCCCAGTCGCCCGCCCGGCGCTCGACCTTCTCGTGCGCGCTGCCGCCGCGCGGGGTCAGCGGGAGGCGGATCTCGGTGAGCAGCTCGCCTTCGCCCACTGCGGTCATGTAGGGGCCCACGTGGAACTCGTCCATAGACACTGTGCGCGAGCCGTTCGTGCCGCGGATCACCACCTCGGCCTTCACCGCGGTGCAGACCGCGGACAGGTCCTCCGCCGCGTCCGCTTGGCAGAGCGAGCCGCCGATCGTGCCGCGGTTGCGCACCACGGGGTCGGCGATCACTTCCTCCGCGTCCCGGAAGATGGGGAAGTGCTCGGCGAGCAGCTCGGACTTGAGGAGGTCGACGTGCCGGGTGAGCGCCCCGATCGCGATCGCACCGCCCTCCTCGCGGATGTACGACAGCTCGGTGAGGTCGTTGATGTCGATCAGGTGCTCGGGCTGAGCGAGCCTGAGCTTCATCATCGGCAGCAGGCTGTGGCCGCCGGCGATCACTCGCGCCTCGGGCCCGAGCCGCGCGAGGGACGCAATCGCTCCCTCCACGCTCGTCGCGCGCTCATACTCGAAGGACGCAGGGGTCTGCAACGCGGCGCTCCTCTCTCGTCAGCTGCCGGAGTTTGATCCTAGGGACGGGTCGTTCTGTGTCGTCGCCGGCAGTCGCTTGCGCGGCTTGCCGATGTCTTCCCTCTGCTCGTACTGAGTTGGCGAGTCCGTGCCGATGACCGGAGACCTCTCGAGGTGATCCGGCCGCGACTGACGAACCTCTGGATAGAGAAGACGCGCGGCGAGGCTGCCGCCTTCCACGTTGCGGAGAACGGCGCCCGCCGGGTTGCCGGCGGCGATCGGCGCCTCGCGCCCGAGGCGGGCCAGCGTGAGCGTGCCCTTGGTGTAGACCTCGCCGATGCGCGGCGCGGTGATCTCCGTGCTCTCCGGCATGTCGCGGAAGCCCGCGGCGGCCGCGCCGGGGTAGAGCCCGTCCACGAGCCCCACGGCGTCGACCATGCCGGCCTTCTTCACGAGCATGCCCTCGAGGAGCTCCACGCCGGCGTCGAGGTGGGTGTTGATGTTGTTCACGACCTCGTTGACCGGCGCGCTCTTCTCGATGATCTCGCCGACGCTGCCGATCACCTCGTCGAGGCCCTTGGTGATCTTCTGCAGCGCCACGATCACCGAGACCAGGTAGATCACGAGCGCGACGATGATGAGGACCACCGCGATGATCATCACGACTGCGGCGCCGCTCATTTCGCCTCCTCCGCGTCATCGATGATCACGTCGAGCGAGCCGCCGTAGCCGGCCACGCCGGAGACGGTGTCGATCACCTGCTGCTGTGTGGTCAGCAGGAGTGGAACCGCGTCGAGGTCCTTGGATCCAGCGGCGGCGGCGTCACGGATCCTGTTGATGCTCGGGACGATGCTCGTTGCCGCGCTCAGCACGCCCTGGAGCAGGTAGACGACCACGGGCAGGATCACGACCAGGAGCACGATGTCTCCGATCCACCAGAGCGTCATCGCGGCCTCCTTTCCGCCACGAGCGCGGCTTTGCGCCCGATCCCCGGCAGCGCGCCGAGGATGATGTCGAACTGCGCGTTGATCGCCTTGACCGCGGGCTCGAGCGGGCGCAGGTGCGTCTCCTCGACGCCCTCGAGCGCGTCGGCCAGCGTCGCGAGCCCCGCGGACGACCGCGCCAGGCTCTGCTGCACGAGGATCAGCGCGACGGCAAGCACCGCGATCACCACCACGGCGAGGATGACGCTGAGAAGAATCAGTAGGTGCTCGGTGCTCATTGCGCCACCGCCTCCTCCGTCTCGCCGAAGCCGTCAGTCAGGGCGTTCATGTAGCCGTCCTGGACGACGGCCTCATCGACGATCTGGCCGAGCACCGGCGCGGTGGCGTCGAGCTGCGGGATGTACTCCGTGTTGCCCGCCACCTTGGTGGCGTTCTCGAGCAGCCCGCCCACCGACTTCTCGATGCTGAACACGGCCTGGAGGAGGAGCACGAGCAGCCCGGCCACCACGAGTGCGGCGACGAGGCCGATCACGAGCGCGATCGTCCAGTAGGTGTTGCTTGACGTTGCGATGACGACGGTCATTTGCCCACCGCCACCTTTCGCAGCGCTCGCGCGGCGTGAAGGATGCGCACGCCCGAGTCGTTGATGCGGGCTATTCCGCTCAGCTCATCGGTCTGCTGGCGCACCACATCGATCGCCGGGACAGCGGCGCTTGCCTGCCCGGCGATCCTTCGCGCGAGCAGGACGATCGTGATCACGATCGCCGCCGCGACGGCTATCACCACGACGCCGAGGATGAGCCCGACAACCCACCCGGTGGACGAGGCCGTTACCTCCATCATCTAGCGAATCCTCCTCCGTGCAATCCACGAGCGGGCCGACGCGGCGCCGCCGAGCCAAGACTGAATGCCCCACTGGCGAAGATACCCGGCGCCCTAAAGCATGTCCAGCACGGCGTCCGCGCCCCACTGTGAGCGCCCCGTGAGCGCCTGATCGTACTTTCGCCTCCATTGCTCACCCCACGGAGGTTCCAGATGAGACTCGCGCCTATTGCCGCGCTCGCGTGCGCGGCGTTGCTCGCCTTCGCCGGTTCGGCGTCGGCCCAGAGCTTCAGCGTCACGACCACCGCTGACAACAGCAATCCGTGCACTCCCACGGCCTGCTCGCTACGCGCGGCGCTCGCCGCGGCCGACGCACATGCCGGCACGGACAATGTGACCATCCCGCTCGGCCACTACGTGCTGACAAGCGGCCAACTCCTCACCGACCCCGCCGATCAGGGCACGCTGAACGTCGTCGGCCACAGTGCCCGCGACACGATCATCGATGCGAACGGACAGTCACGCGTCTGGTACATCAACGAAGGCACGGTGAACGTCTCTCATGTGACCATCACTGGCGGCGTTGCACGCGGAGATGATCCGCTCGATGCCGGTCAGGGGGGCGGCATCTTCATGAACGACGACGTGATGACCCTCGACCACGTGGCGGTGGTCGGCAACAAGGCCCTGGCCGATCCGACCAACGGCGGCCAGGGCGGCGGCATCTTCGCCAACGAGCCGATGACGATCACGAACTCGGTGGTCAGCGGCAACATCGCGGACGGCACCGGCGCGTCGTTCAGCGGCGGCCAGGGCGGCGGCATCTGGGTGAACGAGCCGGTTGACATGACCAATGTGACGGTCTCGGACAACGAGGCCAAGCCCGCGGTGGGTGCTACGAACCCAGACAGCCAGGGCGGCGGCGTCTGGGTCAACGAGACCTCCACCTGGAAGCACGTCACGATCGCCGGCAACCGTTCCTCAGGCGCCCTCGACAACGCCGCCGGCGGCGTGTTCATCAACGAGGACATGACGATCGAAAACTCCCTCGTGGCCGGCAACACCGTCGACGGCGCGCCGCAAAACTGCGTCCTCGACTTCGGCACGATCACCGAACAGGGCCACAACCTCCAGGGCACTGGCGGCTGTGGGTTCACCGCGCCAGGTGACATCACGGGCGACGCGAAGCTCGGCGCGCTCGCGAACAATGGCGGCGAGACGGATACCCAGGCTCTGCTGACCGGTAGCCCCGCGATCAACGCGGCCGGCGCCAACGTGTGCACGGCCACCGACCAGCGCGACCTGCCGCGCCCCGCCCTCGGAGGGTGCGACATCGGCGCGTTCGAGGTTCAGGCGGCCGTGGCGCCTCCGCCGAATCCGCCGGCGACCAAGGACACGACCAAGCCGAAG
>DATBKS010000137.1:0-2837 GCA_036555755.1 Thermoleophilaceae bacterium | reverse complement strand
CCGGCGCAGTCCGAGCGGAGTGCTGCGCGGCCTCAGATTCACGGCGAGCACCCTACCGAGGGTGGGCAGGTTGAGGACCTCCTGCGGCCTCACCCAGCGCTCGCCCATCGTCGCCACCCGGCGCGCGACCTCCTGATCGCGGGCCGCCGCGCGGAAGCTGAGCTTCTCCATCGCATTGAACTTGCGCCCCGTCGAATAGGCGGAGGTGAACTTCTCGTGCGCCGCGAGACCCTTGCGATGGCGCCGCTGGTAGTCGAGCAGCGCGGCGTCGATCTGCTGGGTGTCGCCCGACAGCGCGGGACCGACCGTCTCCGACAGCCACTCGGATGACTGGAACGCCCACCCGCAGCCCACTCCCCAGAGCGGGTCGGCCGCGAGCGCGGCGTCGCCCACGAGCGCCAGCCCGGGCTGGGTGGGAGTGCGCACCACGTTGGGGATCTCGAGCTTGCCGAGCACCTTCGACACGCGCTTCTCCGGGTCGACCCGCGGGCCGTCGGGGAGCGTCTCGAACACGCGCGCCATCGCGCTCTCCGGATCGGGCTTGAACTCGGCGAGCTTGTCGCGCACGGGCATCACGGTCAGGAGGGTGAGGTTGTCGTCGGTGGGGAAGGCGTAGACGACGTCCGGGTCGAGCATCCAGAGCTGCGCGTTGTCGCCGGTCACGAGCGGGGTGTCGCGGTAGTAGGCGAAGTAGCCGAAGCGCTTGTGCGGCTTGAGCTTCGTCTTGACGCCGGCGAGCTTGGCCAGCTCTGAGTCGCGGCCGTCAGCGGCCACCACGAGCTTCGCCCGGATCTCGCGCTCGTCGCCGTCGCGCCCGCGCACCCTCACGCCGCTCACGCGGCCGCCGTCGTGCAGCAGCGCGTTGACGGTGTGCCCGAGCAGCGGCTCAACGCCATCGGTCGAGGCCGCCATCTCGCGCAGCATCGGGTCGAGCTTCTCGCGGCGGATGTTCCACGCCGGCCAGTCGCGCATCGGGGCGTGCATCTCCTCGCGCGAGATCGAGATCCAGCCGTAGCGCGTCCAGATGTTCGGGTCGCTCGGGCGACCGCCGGCGGCGCGGATCTTCTCCGTCAGCCCGAGCCGGTCGATCGTCGGCGATGCGCTCGCCTGGATGAAGTGGGTGCACATCCGCTTGAACTGCTGCGGATCGCTGTGGCTCTCGATCAGGGCGACACTGGCGCCCTGTCGTGCGAGGAATGTCGCGGTGCTGGCGCCCGCGATAGAAGCTCCGACTACTGCAACGTCGTAATCGGTCATGGGATCACGGTAACGGGATTTGCGTGAGCATGCAGGGCATGCGCAAGGTCGCAGGTCGCAGGTGGCAGGTGGCAGGGGCCGTTGGCGTTGCCTTGGTCCTTGCCGGTTGTGGGTCTTCTGGGGAGCCCACAAATACCGGCAGTGAGGTAGGCACCAGTCCGCTCGCGGTAATCAGTCCGGACTTCAAGAATGGGGGGACGATTCCGCGCCGGTTCACCTGCGATGGCGGTGGCGCGCGGCCGACGCTGGGCTGGGCCGGTGTGCCGGCGAACGCGGTGGAGGTGGCCGTGCTGGTCGGCGACCCGGACGCGCCCGGCGGCACGTTCGTGCACTGGACGGTGTGGGGGCTGCCGCGCACCGCGAAGGGCGTCGGCCCAGATGCTTTGCCCGCGGGAGCGATTCAGGGAGCCAACAGCTCGGGCGGCACGGGCTGGACGCCGCCCTGCCCGCCGAAGGGCGCCAAGCCGCACCAGTACATCTTCGGGGTCTACGCGCTGCGCAAGCGGATTACGTTCCGCGCCGGCGAGGACCCCTCGAAGGTGGTGCCCGCCGTGCGGGCGGCGGCGATCGGATCCGGATCGCTCACCGCCCGCTACAGCAGGTAGGTCCTACTTGGGCGCGCCGGGCACGCCCTTGCCGATCACGTACTGGATCGTCATGCCATAGAACTTCGTGTTCGCGTTCGTGTCGTCGACCGTGACTCGCAGCACGTAGCGCGTGGTGGAGTTGTTCACCTGGAAGCCGCTGTTGGCGAGGCCGAGCGTGTCCGTGCCCGTCTTGCCGTCCGTCGAGCGAACCCCGGTTGCGGTCGACAGCAGCTCCGCGGGGGTGCCGCCGGTCAGACCGAACTTCAGCACCTCGAACTTGAAGCCGCTGGGGGCGGCGACATTGTTCGTGGTGGTGTTGTTCCCGCTCGAGTCGGCGTAGCTCACCTGGACCTTGATCACCTTGGCGCGGTTCGGGATCTGGATCGGAGCCTCGAACACGCCCTCGGTCTGATCGACCGGGGTGAGGGTGACCGTGTTGGGGCTCGGCGTGGTATCGACCGGACCGCTGTCGCCCGGGCGCTGCGCCTTGAGCTGCAGAGAGTCGTCAGCCGCGTTCACCTTGAAGGCGGTGTCACTGTCCGTGGGGCGGAACGCCGAGGCAATGTAGCCCTGCGTCTGCGGAGCGCGGAAGAAGCCCGCGTTGAGCCGCTCCGACACCTTCGAGTTGCGGTGAAGCTGAGCGAGAACGGTATGCAGACTGGTGCTGGCAGCCGACGCGATGTTCGGCCCCCCTACCAGCGCGGACACCACGACCGCGGCGATGGCGGCGGTGATGCCAGGCAGCACGATGCGTCGAAAACGCACGTTACCTCCTTGATCTGGGACGGAATCGACGCAGCACGCTGGCCGCGTCCTAATCAACGCAACACGGCTACCCGGGACGGGTTGCGAGATTCGTCATTTGGGTGACTCGGTGCGGATCAGCGCAAGAGACTGCCGCCGGGAGGCACGATCCAGAGCGCCTCGGCGCGCTCCGCCACAACAGCCGGATCGAGGTCCGCGACGCGCTTTGCGCCCGCCGTTTGCATCTGC
>DATBKS010000136.1:0-17158 GCA_036555755.1 Thermoleophilaceae bacterium | reverse complement strand
TAGAAGCGCGCTCGTGATCGGGCCGAACACGGGCTGGTCGGCCGGCGCGTGCGCCATGTCGAAGTAGACGATCTCCGAGCCGCGACTGCGCGCCTCGTCGACAAGCGCCAACCCCGGGTTGCGCGTGCGGATCACGCTCGTGCGCACCTTGAGGTGCGCCTCGCGCGCTCGGATGCGGGCGGCGTCCAGCAGTGCGGCGGCGTGGCGCTCCTCGTCCTCCATGCCGGATTCGAGCGAGAGCTGAGGCGGCACCTCGATCACGTAGACGGCGTCGACGAGCGCGTCCTCGCCCACCAGCTTGGCCGCGCGGCGCAGCGCGCCGGCGCTCACGTCGTCGCCAAAGATCGGGACGAGCACCGAGTGGTAGGCCAGCTCGACGAAGCCCTCGGGCGCCTTGCCCCTATCCATCGTGTACTGCGCCTTCGGGTCGAGGCCGTTCGAGCGGCGGTACCAGAAGTAGCCCGCCATGCCGATCACCATCCAGCCGACACCGACGGTGCGCGCCTCCGTGTGGAGCGCGACCACCGATACCCATGCCGCGAACGTGCCGAGTGCGCCGATCACCGCGGCCAGCGGCAGCGAGCCGCCCCTGAACGGGACGTTCCACGGCACGCGATAGGGGCGCTTGAGGTCGGGCTGCTTGTAGCGCAGCGCCACGATCGCCACGTGCGCCGTGGTGAACGAGAGCATCGCGCCGAAGCTGTAGAGGTTGCCGAGGAAATCGGTCTTGCCGGGGATCAGCAGCAGCGCCGCGAGCACCGAGAAGAAGGCGATCGTGAACCACGGCGTGCGGTAGCGCCGGTGCACCTGCGCGAAGACGCTCGGCAGCTGCCTGTGCTTGGCGAGTGACCACGACAGCCGCGAGATGCCGATCAGCCCGGCGTTGGTGGCGATCACGAGGATCGTGGCGGCGAGGACGCCGACGTAGTACCGGAGCACGGTCTGCAACCCGTGGCCGAGCGGCAGGGCGGACACGATGCCGAGCACCGGGTCGTTCTCGTACTTGGTACCGAGCAGGGTGCTGTAGTGGCCCGCGGCGTCGCGCGTCACCGGCAGCGCCATCAGCGAGATGATCGAGATGCCGGTGAAGATGCCGAGCACCGCGATCAGCACGTAGTTGACCGAGCGCGGCACGTCCTCGTCCGGGTTGCGCGCCTCCTCGGCCATGTTCGACACGGTCTCGATGCCGGTGTAGGCGACCATCGAGATCGAGAGCGCGAAGATCAGCTCGCGGTAGCTCGGCGCCACGCCGAGGTGCACCTGATGGATCAGCGTGCCCGGGTGGAAGATCAGCAGCGCGCCGAGGAGCACGAGCGCGACCTGCGTGAGCAGGTCCGTGACCGCGAGGAAGATGTTGAGGTTGGCGGACTCCTTGAGCCCTCGGATGTTGAGCGCGGCCAGTACCGCGATCGTCACGGCGCCGCCGATGATGTCGCCCGGGTTGTGGTGCAGCGCCGGCCAGAATGCGCTCAGGTAGTGCGGCACGAAGAACGCGCTGATCGCGATCGTGATGATGTAGTCGAGCGTCAGAGCCCAGCCCGCGAAGAAGGACGCGACCTCGTTGAACGCGTGGCGGGCGAACGACGACGAGCCGCCCGCCTCGGGGAACATCGACGCGCCCTCCGCGTAGGTCTTGGCCGTGAGCGCGAACAGGCCGCCCGCGAAGATGAACACGAGGGGCGTGAGCCCGAGCGCGTGCGCGGCGACCAGTCCGAGCGCGTAGTAGATCGACGAGCCGACGTTGCCGTACGCCGTGGCGAACAGGCCGGGTACCCCGACCGTCCTGCGCAGACCCCTCTCTACAACGCGTGCCATCCCAACTCAAATGCTGGGACGGGCCGCGTCAACGGCCCGCTAAGAAGGCCCTGCGGCGCGTAGAGATTTCGCTAAGAAGGCGGCTCGCGCAGCCTGTAGCCCACGCCCGGCTCTGTGATCAGGTAGCTGGGGTGCGACGGGTCGGGCTCGATCTTCGCCCGGATGTGCGCGACGTGGACGCGCAGGTAGTGGGTCTCGAGGTCGTAGCCGGGGCCCCACACCGCCTGCAGGAGCTGGCGCTGGGTGACGAGCTTGCCCGCGTGCTGGGCGAGCTCGCGCAGGATGTCGAACTCGATGGGGGTGAGGTGGATCTCCTTGCCGTTGCGGGACACACGGCGGTCGGCGAGGTCGACGGCGAGGTCGCCCACCGCGATCACCGGGTCGTCGCGGTCCTCGCCTGCACGGCGCAGCACGGCCCGCAGACGCGCGAGCAGCTCCTCGGTGCCGAACGGCTTGGTGATGTAGTCGTCGGCGCCCACGTCGAGGGCGCGCACCTTCTCGCGCTCGTCGCCGACCGCGGAGAGCACGATGATCGGCAGGTTGCTCCAGCTGCGGACCTCGCTGGTCACGTCGACGCCCGAGCCGTCGGGCAGCACGAGGTCGAGCACCATGGCGTCGGGTGGCCGCACCGAGACCGCGTCGAGCGCCTCGGACTTCGTCGCGGCGGTCGAGACGTCGTAGCCCGCGTTGCGGAGGATCACGCCGAGTGCGCGCAGGATCTGGGGCTCGTCGTCGACGACGAGGATCTGCTCGCCTGTCTTGTTCATGCCGAGGCGGCCGGCTGGCGTGCGACGGGGAACGACACCGCGAACGAGGTGCCGCCGGACGTGCTCAGCTGGATGCGGCCGTGATTGGCCTCGACGAAGCCGCGGGAGATCGCGAGGCCGAGGCCCGAGCCGCCGCCCGACTCGCGCCCGCGGAAGAAGGGCTCGAACACCTGTGAGCGCTGGGACGCCGGGATGCCGCGCCCACGGTCCGTCACCCGAATGGTCACCCGCCCGGCGTTGGCGCCGCCGCTCACCCGCACCGGCACGCCGGGCGGCGAGTAGCGGACCGCGTTCTCGATCAGGTTGGAGAACACGCGCTCGAGCTGCGAGGCATCGGCCTGCACGAGCGGCAAGTCGGGCGGAAGGTCGATCGTCACCGGATGGTCGCCGCCCGCCGCGCGCACCTGCGCAGCGGCACCGGCCACCACATCACGCAGGTCGACCCAGTCGGCACGCGGGTCCACGGCGCCGGCCTGGATGCGGGAGAGGTCGAGCAGGTCGGTGACCATGCGCGCAAGCCGCTGCGACTCGGTCTCGACCACATTCACGAGGTCCTCGCGGTCGCGCGCGGACAACCCGCCCTCGCGCAGGCCGCTCGCGGCGGTGGTGATCGCCGTCAGTGGCGAGCGGAAGTCGTGCGACACGGCATGGAGCACGGCGGTCTTCGCGACGTCGGCGCGGCGGGCGGCCTCCGCCTCAGCGGACTGCACGGCCAGTCGCTCGCGCTCCGCCGCGACGTCGATCAGGCGTGCGAGGGCGTCGGCAAGGCGCTCGGCGTCCTGGCGCTCCCAGCCGCGGTCGCGGCGCACGTACAGCCAGCCGGTGCGGTTCTCGGTGGGGAGGCGGACGGCGTGCTCGTCCTTCGACTCGACGGGAACAGAGCGCAGATCCACGCGGATCAGCGGCCGGCCGTCCTCGTCGGTGGTCTCGGCCGCTATCGCGGGCAGCCGCTCCTCGATGCTCGCGCCGGCGAGCACCTCGGCCGCCACGCTTGCGATCAGCCGCGCCTCCTGCTCGCGCACGCGCACCAGCCGCTCGCGATTCTCGGCGCGCTCGGCACGCTCGCGAGCGGTCGCGGCAAGGCGACCCACCACGAGCGCGGCCACGAGGAAGACGCCGAGTGCGACCACGTCCTCCGAGTGGGAAATCCGCAGCTGGTGAGTGGGCTCGACGAAGAAGAAGTTGAGCGCAAGCACGCTGCCGATCGCCGTGGCGATCGCGGCGGTCTCGTCGCGCCGGATGGTCACCCACAGCACGGCCAGGAGATAGATGACGCGCAGGTTCTCGGCCGAGGTGAGGCCGTCGAGAGCGGCCACCGCGAGGGTGGCCACGGTGATGGCCAGCAGCGCGTCCAACGCGCTTGCTGCGGCTCGCCCAGCGGGTGTCTGAACGGCGCGGCGCGCCGCGACTGCGTTCACGAGTTCAGTCTAGATCCGCGGGGCATCCCGCCCCGCGATCTGATTGGAACTCTCGACATCCTGTCTCGCGTGACCGGATGGCTTCGCCATCCTCTAATTGCGGCAGAGCACCTGGTAAACGGAGGTGAATCCGGTCTCGAAGCCGTTTCGGGCGGCGCGCAGGTAGAGCCTCCACACTCGCACGCGCTCCTCGCCCGCCAGGCGGCGAGCCTCGTCGATGTTCTCGTCGAGCCGGCGCGCCCAGTGGCGCAGCGTCTCGACGTAGTCCTCGCGGAAGCCCTCGATGTGGATCGCCTCGAAGTCCGCGCGCTCCATCGCCGCGAGGATGCGGGAGAGCTGGAGCGGCGCGCCGTCGGGGAACACGTAGCGGTCGGAGAAGGGGCCGCCGATCACGTCGCCGGGGTCGAGCCGCGCGATCCCGTGGTTCAGCAGCAGCCCGTTCGGCGCGAGCAGCCCGTGTAGCCGCTCCGCGTAGAGGTCGATCTTCTCGTTGCCCACGTGCTCGACCATGCCGATGCTCGCGATGGCGTCGAAGGTCTCGCCGCGGATGTCGCGGTAGTCCATCACCCGGAAGTCGACCTTGTCCGCGAGTCCAGCCTCCTCTGCGCGCCTGCGCGCGATCGCCGCCTGGGGCTCGGACAGAGTGATGCCAGTGACGTGTACGCCGTGCCTTGACGCGGCGTGCAGCGCAAAGCTGCCCCAACCGCAGCCGACGTCGAGCACGCGCTGGCCCTCTTGAAGCTTCAGCTTGGTGCAGACCAGCTCGAGCTTCGTCTCCTGCGCCTCCTCTAGCGTCGTCGCCCCGCGCGAGAAGAACGCGCACGAGTACGTCATCGACTTGTCGAGGAAGAGCGCGAAGAACTCTGGCGGCAGGTCGTAGTGGTGGCGCACCGAGCGCGCATCGCGCTCCTGGGTGCGGCGATTGCCCTTGGGCTTCAGCTCCGCACGCGGCACGGACGGCGGGCGCACGATTCCGGTGGCGCGCACCGCGGCCAGGGCGAGGCGCGCGCGGTCGCCGCGCGAGAGGGGCGGCGGCTGCCAGTTGTCGAGCAGCGCGATCACCGCGTCCATGTCGTCCACGTCGACCTCGCCGGAGACGTAGGCGCGGCCGATCCCGAGCTGGCCGGGGGCGCGCAGCGCGTGGGCGAGCGCCCGCGGGGAGCGCACGCTGAAGTGCGGCACACCGTTCTCCACCGTGGCGGGCACACTCGTGCCGTCCCAGAACTCGACCGCGAACGGGCGGTCAGGGAAGCAGCGCTCGAGCTCTTCGCGAAATGGAGCGGTTCGCGCCAGTGCCATCAGGCCAGGGCGGACGCCTTCATCGCCTGGCGCTCGGGGGTGATCCGCACGACGTCCCAAGCGAGGCCCAGTCGCTCGAGCCCGCGAATCACGAGCGCCGACACATCGAGCTCGAAGCGGCGCATGCCGTGAGCCGCCGAGGTGGGGAACGCATGATGGTTGTTGTGCCACGCCTCGCCCAGCGAGAACGGCGCAAGCCACATCAGGTTGCGCGACTCGTCGTCGGTGTTGAAGCGCCGGCTGCCGAAGAAGTGGCACAGCGAGTTGATGCTGTAGGTGACGTGGTGGAGCACGAGCATCCGCACCGCGCCTCCCCACAGGAGGCCCGTGAGCCCGGCCTTGAGGGTGTGGCCGATCGCCACGCCGAGCGCGAAGGAGAGCCCGAGGCCGAGCAGCGCCCAGGCCACGAAGGTGCGGTCGACGAACGACACGACCGGGTCGGCCATCAGGTCGGGCGCATAGCGCTTCTTGAGACCGCGGTGGCTGTGTATGAAGAGCCAGCCCACGTGCGCGTGCGCCAGGCCGGTGAGCGCGCCCCTGATGCCGTGGCCGTGCCCGACGTGCGGGCTGTGCGGATCGCCCTCCTTGTCGGAGAAGGCATGGTGCTTGCGGTGGTCGGCCACCCATGAGATCACCGGGCCCTCGATGGCAGCGGAGCCGAGTACGGCGAAAATGAAGCGGATCGTCGGACTGGTCTTGAAGCTGCGGTGGGTGAACAGGCGGTGGAATCCGACCGTCACGCCCAGCCCGAACAGCATGTAGAGCAGCACGAAGATCACGAGGTCGCCCCAGTGGAGCGCCTGCTCCCACAGCTGCCATGCGACGAAGCCGAGCGCCAGGATCGGCGCGACGGTGACAACGGCGGTGATTATGCGATCGCGCGACTCGTGAACTACAGGCTCGACGTCGTCGGCCACTGCCCAGTTCGTCATTTAGCTCCCCCTCGGTTGCGGCGCGAGTGTAACTGTCAAACGGGC
Source organism: Thermoleophilaceae bacterium (assembly GCA_036555755.1). Lineage (GTDB taxonomy): Bacteria > Actinomycetota > Thermoleophilia > Solirubrobacterales > Thermoleophilaceae > JAICJR01. The sequence continues at coordinate 10,882 of DATBKS010000136.1, read as the reverse complement.
TCCTGGGCACCCTTTCACCGAATTCTTAGAGGCTGAGGGCCGCCAGCAGCTCGATTCGGTTGCCGAAAGGGTCATCCACGTAGAAGCGCTTGAAGCCGGGCAGATCCTCGTCCCAGCGCACGTCGCCGAGGCGCGCGGCGAGCTCGTCCAGCGCCGCCGGGCTCTCCACGCGCAGCGCCGGATGCGCCTTGCGCGCGGGCTGGAAGGGCTCCTCGACTCCCAGGTGGAGTTGCTGCGCGCCGCACTCGAACCACACGCCGCCGCGCGAGCGGAGCGGCTCGGGCTTCTCTATCTCCCTCAACTCGAGCAGGTCGCCGTAGAACCGCCGCGCCTCGTCTTCGCCGCCGCGCGGGCAGGCGAGCTGGACGTGGTCGAGCCCCTCGAGCACCGGCGCTAGGAGATAACGCCGAGTTCCTCGAGGCGAGCGACGATCACGGCCACCGCTTCCTCCACGGTGCCGCCGCGGACGACGATCTCCGCGCCTTCCGGCTCCTCGTAGGGATCGTCGATCCCGGTCATGCCGCTGATCTCGCCGGCGCGAGCCTTGGCGTACAGCCCCTTCGGGTCGCGCCCCTCGCACTCCTGGAGCGGCGTGTCCACGAACACCTCGATGAAGTCGAGCTCGAGCTCGTCGTGGGACGCGCGCGCCGCGGCGCGGTCGCTCTGGTAGGGAGAGACGAGCGAGGCGATGGCGATCGTGCCGGCGTCGGCGAACAGCCGCGCTACGTGCGCTGTGCGGCGGACGTTCTCGGCGCGGTCCTCCGCGGAGAAGCCGAGGTTGCCGTTCAGCCCGTGGCGGAGGTTGTCGCCGTCGAGGCGGTAGGCCGTGCGTCCGTTCGCGACGAGGTGCTGCTCGAGCGCCGACGCGATCGTGGACTTGCCGGACGCGGGCAGGCCGGTGAGCCACACGGTGGCGCCCTTCTGCCCGAGGCTGCGCCAGCGGTCCTCGCGCGTCAGGCCGCCCTCGTGCCAGGTCACGTTGGGCGAGCGCCCCGAGCCGTCGACGGCGGAGTCGCCGTTCGCGATCGTCTCGACGATCATGCCGGCGCCCACGGTGTCGTTGGTGGCCTCGTCGACGAGGATGAAGCTGCCGGTGGTGCGGTTGCGGCGGTAGTCGTCGACTGCGAGCGGCGAGCTCACGCGCAGCTTGAGACGCCCGATGTCGTTGAGCTCGAGCGACTTCGCAGCCGTGTCGCGGTGCAGCGTCTCGACATCAACCCGGTAGCGGATGTCGTCCACCGAGGCGTTCACCCAGCGGGTGGTGTGCTTGAGCAGCAGGCGGTTGCCGGCGGTCACCGGCGCGTCGCTCATCCAGCACACCATCGCCTCGAGCTGGCGCGAGCGGTGCGGGCGGTTGCCGGGGCGGCAGAGCATGTCCCCGCGCGAGATGTCGAGCTCGTCCTCGAGACGCACCACCACCGACATCGGCGGCACCGCCTCGTCGAGCGGGCCGAGCGGGCCCTCGATCGACGCGATGCGCGACTTGTCGCCGGACGGCACGACGTGCACGTCGTCGCCCTTGCGCAGGACGCCCGCCGCGATCTGCCCGGCGTAGCCGCGGCCCTGTGAGCCGTCGTCGGTCGGGCGGATCACCCACTGCACGGGGAAGCGGACGTCCACCAGGTTGCGGTCGGACGCCACGTGCACATGCTCCAGGTGGTAGAGCAGCGGCGCGCCGTCGTACCACTTCATCCGCTGCGAGCGCTCGACCACGTTGTCGCCCTCGAGCGCCGAGATCGGGATGAACTCGATGTCGGTGAGCTCGAGCTTGGCGGCGAAGTCCTCGAACTCCTCGCGGATGTCCTCGAACACGTCCTCGGAGAAGTCGACGAGGTCCATCTTGTTGACGCAGACCGTGAGGTGGGGGACGCCCACCAGCGACGCGACGAACGCGTGCCGCTTGGTCTGCTCGGACACGCCCTTGCGCGCGTCGATGAGAACCAGCGCGAGGTCGGCGGTGGACGCGCCGGTGACCATGTTGCGCGTGTAGCGGACGTGCCCGGGCGTGTCGGCGAGGATGAAGCGACGGCGCGCCGTGGCGAAGTAGCGGTAGGCCACGTCGATCGTGATGCCCTGCTCGCGCTCGGCGCGGAGGCCGTCGGTGAGCAGAGCGAGATCCGTGTAGTCGTCGCCGCGGCGACGGCTCGTCTCCTCGACGTGCTCGAGCTGGTCGGCGAACACCTGCTTCGAGTCGAACAGCAGGCGCCCGATCAGGGTGCTCTTGCCGTCGTCGACAGAGCCGGCGGTGGCGATTCGGAGTGTGCTTGCGCGCCGTTCCACCACGGGATCGGGCTGGCCGTTGCCCTCTATTACGGAAAGCCTAGAAGTCACGGGAGCCTAGAAGTAGCCGGTGCGCTTGCGGTCCTCCATGGCCGCCTCGCTGACACGGTCGTCGGCACGGGTCTCGCCGCGCTCGGTAATGCGCGTGGCGGCGATTTCCTCGACCACAGCCTCGAGGGTCTTCGCGCTCGACTCGACGGCGCCGGTGCACGACATGTCGCCCACCGTGCGGTAGCGGACGCTCGCCTCGAACGGCTCCTCGCCGTCGATCAGCTCGACGAAGTCGCTGAGCGCGTAGAGCATGCCATCGCGCTTGAAGACCTTGCGCTCATGCGCGTAGTAGATCGAGGGGATCTCGAGCTCCTCCTCGGCGATGTACTGCCAGACGTCGAGCTCGGTCCAGTTCGAGATGGGGAAGACGCGCACGTGCTCGCCCTTGCGGTGGCGGCCGTTGTAGAGAGACCACAGCTCGGGGCGCTGCGACTTCGGGTCCCACTGGCCGGCCTCGTCGCGGAAGGAGAAGATGCGCTCCTTCGCGCGGGCGCGCTCCTCGTCGCGGCGAGCGCCGCCGAAGGCGGCGTCGAAGCCGTGCTCGGCGATCGCGTCGAGGAGGGTCACGCTCTGCAGCCGGTTGCGCGAGGCGCGCGGGCCGGTCTCCTCGACCACGCGGCCCTGGCGGATCGACTCCTCGACGGACGCAACCACGAGCCGCTCGCCGAGGCGCTCGATCAAGCTGTCGCGGAAGTCGATCACCTCGGGGAAGTTGTGGCCCGTGTCCACGTGCATGAGCGGGAACGGGAAGCTGCCCGGGCGGAAGGCCTTCTCCGCGAGGCGCACCAGCACGAGCGAGTCCTTGCCGCCCGAGAACAGCAGCACCGGTCGCTCGAACTCGGCGGCCACCTCGCGCATGATGTGGATCGCCTCTGCCTCGAGGGTTCGCAGGTGTGAAAGCTCGTAGCTCATGCGGGAAGTGAAAGAGTCTAATCCCTGTCGGGTTTAACTAGTTTCGCTGGGGAACTGGATCGTAGAAGGCTCTTGCTGGTCTAACCTGCTCGCCGCCATGGAACGGCAGGGATCGCAGTTCGAGGTCTCCGTGGTGGTGCCCTCCCACGAGCGCGTCACGCGGCTTCGCTGGCTGCTCAACGCACTCGAGGAACAAACGCTCCCACGCGATCGGTGGGAGCTCGTGGTGGTCCACGACTCGACAGACGGTACCGAGGAACTCGTGACCACGCACCCGCTCGTGCAAGCCGGCTTGCTGCGAAGGGTGCGGCTCGAGCCGGGAACTGGGTCCGCGTCGAAGCAGCGCAACGCCGGCTGGCGCGCCACCAGCGCGCCGCTCGTCGCGTTCGTGGACGACGACGTGCGGCCCGAGCCGGTGTGGCTCGAGCGGCTGCTCGAGGTTGCGACGGCCAACCCGGGCGCGATCGTCCAGGGCGCCACCAAGCCCGATCCGTTCGAGGCCGAGATCATGAAATGGGCGCCGCGGGCGCGCTCGATCGACGTCGATCCGCCGGGACCGCACGCCCAGTCGTGCAACATCCTCTACACGCGCGCGGCGCTCGAGGCCGTCGGCGGGTTCGACGAGTCGATCCGCACGGCGGGCGAGGACCTCGACCTTGCGGCGCGAGTGCGCGCTCAGGGGGCGGCGTATGTGGGCGCACCGGAAGCGCTCGTCTACCACGCGGTGGACACGTTCTCGCTGCTCGAGCAGGTGCGCTTCAACAAGCGCTGGGAGACGCTGCCGCTGGTCTTCAAGCGCCACCCGGAGCTGCGCGAGCAGCTCGAGTACGGGGTGTTCTGGAAGCGGCGGCACGCGTTCCTGCCCGCCGCCGTGGCGGGCGCGGCGCTGCATCGCCGCGAGCCGCTGCTCGCTTTGCTGGCCCTGCCGTACGTCCTGCACGCGCTGCCGCACCGCGGCACGCATCCGATGGGCCGCATGCGCGCCGCCGCCGAGCTGTGCGGCCGCGCGGTGGTGGACGCGTCGGAGATGTGGACGATGGTCAAGGGGAGCGTCCGCCACCGGACGCTGATGCTGTAGATGGTCTAGCGGGTGCGGGCGGCTCTCCTCAATCCGTGCTTCTTCCCCGAGGTGAGGCGGGGGTCGGAGCGGCTGATCCGCGAGCTGGCGAACGGGCTGGTGGCGGCCGGGCACGAGCCGACGCTGATCACGAGCCACCCTGGCACGCCGTCGCGGTCCGTCGAGGATGGCCTGCGGGTGATCCGGAATTGGCGCCCGCCCGACGCTCGCCTTACCCGTCGCCTCTACCCCGACTACCTCACGCACGTGCCGTTCAGCTACGCGTCGCTGCGTGCTGGGGACTACGACATCGCCAACGCGTTCTTCCCGACCGACGCTCTGGCCGCCGTGTGCTGGACGGAGCGGACGGGGCGCCCGGCGGTGTTCTCCTACGGCGGCCTGCCGGACCGCGCCGTGCTGGCCGACCGCCGCCACAAGCTGCGCATCCTCGAGCGCGCGGTGCGGGGCTCGGCCGCCGTGGTCACCTCCAGCCGCACCGCCGCGGACGCGATGGAGCGCTGGATGGGGGTGAGGGCGCGGCCCATCTACCCGGGCGTGGACCTCGACGCGTTCTCGCTCGGCAACGGGCGCGACCCGGAGCCGACGATCTTCTGCGCCGCCAGCCCGGACGATGCGCGCAAGCGGGTGGGGCTGCTCGCCGCGGCATTCGCGCGTGTGCGGCGCGACCGCCCGGCTGCGCGACTCGTCGTAATCGAGCCCCGCGACCCGGCCAGCATCCGCCGCCACGGGCTCGACGGCGAGGGCATCGAGCTGATCGCGCAGGTGGAGGCGCCCGCCGCGCTCGCGCCGACCTACAGGCGCGCGTGGGTGACCGCGCTCACCGCCTACCGCGAGGCGTTCGGGCTCGTGCTGGTGGAGTCGCTCGCCTGCGGCACGCCGGTGGTGGGAACGCGTGACGGCGCCGTGCCGGAGGTGGTGAGCGACGAGTCGCTCGGGCGGATGTTCGAGGGCGACGATGAGCGGGCGGTGGCCCGTGCGCTGCTCGAGGGCCTCGAGCTCGCGTCGGACAAGGGCACGGCCATGGCTTGCCGCGCCCGTGCCGAGGACTTCTCCACGGCGCGCTGCGCGCGTGAGTACGAGGACCTCTACCGGGAGCTGCTCGGTGGCTGAGCAGCCGCTGCGCATCGGCGTGCTCGTGGATCAGTTCCCCGAGCTGTCCGAGACCTTCATTGCGGGCGAGGCGCGCGAGCTGGTGGGGCTGGGCCACCGGGTGCGCGTGGAGTCGAACGTGCACGCCGCCGAGCCCAACGAGGCCGCGGCGCGCGGGCTCGACGCCGCCTACCGCGTGGACGACGGCCGAGTGCGCCGCGTCCGCGACCTGGCCTGGCTCGTGGCGCGGCACCCGCTGCGCTCGCTGCGCGACCTGGCGAGCCGCCGCCGCTGGCGCCGCGAGGAGCGCTTCCCGCCGCTGCGCGAGCTGGCGCCGGTGGCGCGGCGGCTTCATGCGTTCGCCGCCGACCACCTGCACGCGCACTTCGCCGCCGGCGCCGCGCTCGACGCGCTGCGGGTGAGCGCCCTGCTCGGCGTCCCCTACAGCGTGATGAGCCACGGCTACGACATCTTCAGCCTCCCGCGCAACGTGCGCGAAAAGCACGAGCGGGCGGCCTTCGCCGTCACCGCCTGCGACTACGCCGCCGACTACCTGCGCGAGCGGCACGGGGTGAACGGTGTGCAGCGCCTCGTGGTGGGCGTCGACCCGGGCGCGTTCAGGCGGCGTTCGGGGCACAACGGCGGCCGGACGGTGATCGCCGTGGCGCGGCTCGTGGAGAAGAAGGGCATCGACGTGCTGATCGAGGCTGCGGCACTCGTGCCCCTCGACCAGGTCTGGATCGTGGGCCGCGGGCCGCTGGAGGAGAGTCTTCACGCGCGCGTGAGGGAATTGGGCCTCGAGTCCACGGTCGAGTTCCTCGGCTCGCGCTCACCGGAGGAGGTGCGTGACCTGCTCGAGCGCGCGGACCTTCTCGCCGCGCCGTGCGTGGTGGCCGCCGACGGCGATCGCGACACGATGCCCGTGGTGGTGAAGGAGGCGCTCGCGATGGAGCTCCCGGTGGTGGCGAGCGACGAGGTCGGGCTGCCCGAGGTGGTGCGGCCCGAGTGGGGGCGACTCGTCCCGGCCGGAGAACCGCGGGCGCTGGCGTCGGCGATCGACGAACTGCTCTCGCTTCCAGCCGCGCGCCGCCAGGAGATGGGCCGCGCCGGCCGGGCGTTCGTGGAGGAGCACTGCAGCCTGCGCCGCGAGACGGAGCGGCTGGCCGAACTGATGGCTGCCGCCGGCTAGATGACGAGCGAGCGGTTGCGCGCGCTGCTGTAGGCGAGCGCGCCGAACGACAGCGCGTCGGCGGCGACATCCACCGCCGCGACGAGTGGAGCGCGGCGACGGTACGGCCGCGCTCGGCGCGCGAGGTGCTGGGCGTACGGCGCCGCCGCGATTAGTGGCGCCTTGGAGCGCGTGAGAGCGGCCAGCGCGACGCCCGCCGCGGCGGCGTCGAACATCGCGCTGCGCCGCGAGAGGAACACGCGCCTGTGCATGAACTGGTCGCGCAGCTCGGGCACGCGCGCCGCCATCACGGGGAAGTGCCGCACCCTGCGCCGCTCTGAGACGTAGCCAGCCGCCTCGCGGCGGTGCACCGCGTGGAACACGAGTGCCTCGGGCTCGAACGCGGACCTCGCCCCGGCTCGGCGGGCACGCCACCCCAGCCACACGTCCTCGCCGAGCTCGGGGTTGGTCCAGCCGCGACGCGGACCGTCGTCGCGCAGCCAGGGTTCGAAGCCGCCGACCCGCTCGAACAGCTCGCGCCGGATCAGGAGGTTGGCCGTCTCATACAGGCCGGTCTCGCGCTCGACCCAGACCGTGCGGTCGAACGGGCCGAGCAGGGCGTTCGGGTCGGGCTTGACGGCGCCGGCCACGAGGTCGACCTCGCCGAGCCGTCGCGCGCCCGCGGCGAGCCAGCCGGGGGACGGGAAGCAGTCGGCATCCGTGAAGGCCAGCAGCATTCCGCGCGCGGCCGCCACGCCGGCGTTGCGGGCCGCGCCGGAGCCTTCGCCGCCGGCGGAGATCACGCGGGCGCCCGCGCGCGCGGCGAGCGCAGCCGTGTCGTCGCGCGAGCCGTCGTCCACCACGATCACCTCGAACTCGGGCGCATCGCGCTGCGCCGCGAGGCAGTCGAGCGTCCGCGGCAGGGTCGATGCCGCGTCGCGGGCGGGTACGACCACGCTCGTCAGCACGGCCCTAGGCGCGCCGCCACCACCAGCGGCGGTCGCTGGCGTAGCCGAGCTCCACGAGCAGGTCGCCGGTGGCGCGGGCGAACGCGCGGGCGTCGCGCAGCGAAAAGCGCTCACGCCAGCCGCCCGCCTGTCCCTTGCCGCGGAAGCTGCTCGCGCGCGTGGCCGCGCCGTAGCCGTCGAGCTGGGTCTGCGAGCGGATCTGCGCGAGCAGGGCGTCGTCGTACGGCACGCCCGCGAAGTCGAACAGCCGGCGCGCCGAGGAATCGAAGTCCGCGCGCAGGTCCTCGTAGCGCACCTCGAGGTAGCGCTCGCCGAGCGCGCGCCCGCTTGCTCTCGCGGCCTCGACGCCCACGGCCCAGTGCTCGCCACGCAGCGCCAGCGACGCACGTCCGACCTCCGGCGCCCACGACTTCGACGCCACGTCGAGCGACACGGCCACGTCGCGCCCGTCGCGCAGCACGTGGATGAAGCGCGCCTCGGGGAACATCGCCGCCACGGCATCGATGTCCATCGGCCCCTTCTCCACCAGGTAGCGCTGTCCCGGCTGCACGGCCCGCATCAGCCAGCGCGCTGCCAGCTCGCCCAGTTCGGCGGCCATCTCTTGGTAGGGAAGGAGCTGCACGGTCGCATGCTCGAGGCCGGTCTTCTCTCGCTGCAGCTCGTAGAACTCGGGCACCCACTGCGGCTGCGCGAAAACGCCGGTGATGCCGTGCGTCTGGGTGAAGAGCCACGTCTCCATCACGGCGCAGACCTCGGGGTGGCGCTCGAACAGGTCGAGCACCCAGGTGGTGCCGGAGCGCGCCACGCCCGCGATGAACACCGGCGGGCCGGCCAGCGGCTCGAACGCATTTGGCATCGACAGCCTGCCGGCGGCCGTGCCGGTCTGGTCTGGCCGGATCGAAGGCGCGCGCACGCCCTCGGGCTTCAACTGCGGTGGACGCCCCCTGCGCCGCATCCCTACCTCCCGTCGCACCCCTGAACTGGCGGCCAGTGTAGGGAGCCTCGACCCGCTGAGCGCCGGTTCTGGAATCATGCCCGCCCGATGCTCCGGCGACTTCGCCACAAATTGGAGCGCCGCTTGGCGCAGGCAACGGCCGATCCGTCGCTCATCTCCGAGGACGACAAGGCGATCATCGCCCGTGCGCGGCCGTACACGATGACCAGCGATGCGCGCCTCCAGGCGCTGATCGACGCGGTCCGCTACTGCCAGGAGCGCGGCGTGCCGGGATCGTTCCTCGAGTGCGGCGTCTGGCGCGGCGGCTCGGTGCTCACGATGATCCTCGTGCTCCAGGAGCTCGGGGTCGACGACCGCGACATCTACCTGTACGACACGTTCGAGGGGATGACCGAGCCCACCGAGCACGACACCTCGCAGGTCGATCGGCCCGCACTCGAGGACTGGACCGAGGCGCACTCAAAGGACGAGCGGCCCTGGTCAGAGCTCTTCGGCAGCGATGTGTTCAACGAGGAGGCGGTGCGGGAGCTGCTGTCAGGCAGCGGCTATCCGCAGGAGCGGATCCACATCACGCGCGGTCCCGTGGAGGAGACGATCCCTGGGGTTGCGCCCGACCAGATCGCATTGCTACGGCTCGACACGGACTGGTACGAGTCCACCCGCCACGAGCTCCATCACCTCTGGCCGCGGCTATCCGACAGCGGCGTCCTGATCATCGACGACTACGGGCATTGGGAGGGCGCCCGCCGCGCCGTCGACGAGTTCTTCGGCACGAGCGCCGAGCCCGTGCTTCTCAATCGGATCGACTACACCGGGCGCATCGCCATCAAGCACTGACGAGGTGAGCCGTACGCGGTGGCGCGCGTACAGCTCGCGCAGCGGCGTCACGCAGCCCTCGTTCCACGGCTTGTTCACGCCCGGCCCCTCGAAGTGGCGGATGCCCGGGTGCCGGCGCGCCTCGCCCAGCGGCTTGCGGCCGAACACCTTCCGCGCGGCGCGGAAGGCGAACATGCTGTTCATGCAGTTCCAGCGCGGGTGGAGCGGGAGGCGGCGCGGGCCGAGCACCACGTTGAGCGTGTCCTGATCGGGCCACTCGATTTCGTGCGCGTGTGCGCGCGCGTACGCGCAAAGCTCGTCGCTCGCTCCGTCGGCGCGCATCCGCGCGAGGTTCATCAGCAGCACGCCGCTGTTGAAGTAGACCTCGGGCCCCGCCAGGCCGAGCTCGGCCGGGCGCTGGATGTGGTTCTGCTGGAAGACGTTGGTCACGGCACCCACGTAGTGGTCGCCGAGGTCGGTGCGCCAGAGCGGCTCGAGCGTGTCCGCCGCGATGGTGTCGGCGTCGAGGTAGAGCACCTTGCCCAGGTCAGGCAGCAGCTCGGGGAGGAACACGCGGTACCACATCGCCGGCGTGAACTGGGCGAGCGTCGGCAGACCCGCGAGCGCGCTGTCCGGGATCTCGTGGAACTCGATCCGGCCGCGGCCGGCGTCGGTCACGCGGCGCAGCAGGTCGGTCGCCTTGCGCCCCAGGCCCGGGCCGTGGAGGAAGTGCGCCTTCACTTCCAGCTCGCGCGTCTGGAACAGCACCGAGTCGAGCATCGCGGCGGCGTGCACCACGTAGTCGCCCTCGGCCGCGCAGCTCACGTGCAGCGTGCCGCTCCTCATCGCTCCCGCTCGAACAGGAAGAAGCGGTCGTGCAGCGGCATCAGCTCGGCCACCGCCGGGTCCTCCACCACCGGCTCGGTGTGCGCCAGGCGGTAGCCCGCGCGCTCCACGAGCGGCATGAAGTCGCGCCGCGTGCCGTCCGCCTCGAGGGTGAGCAGCACGTCGGGCTCGTTGGGGACGATCAACAGCCGCGGGACCTTGAGGCGCCCGAGCAGCTCGGTCCACCACTCCACCGCCGCGTAGGTGCACTCGGGGAACGAGTGGATGTTCACGGCGATGTCGAACGCGCCCGGCGCGAGCTCAGCCCCCACCCGGTCGAGGCTCACCGCGCGCGCCCGCTCGCAGCCGCGATGGCGCAGGTAGTACTCGCTGACGAAGGTGGACTCGGGTACGGCGTCGACGCAGCAGTAGTCGTCGAGCTGCTCGTAGGCGGCCGTCATGCGGTGCGCGAGGCGGCCGTAGCCCGCGCCGATGTCGAGCACCGAGAAGCGCCCGCGCTGGGACAGCTGGAGCTCGCGCTCGAGGAACGAGATCTCGTTGACCGACTCGATCAGGTCGCGGCTCACGCGGCCGTGCCCGGGGTAGTCGAAAGTCCAGCAGCCGAACGCGCCGTCCTCCTCGAGCTTGCCGAGCAGGTCGAGCTCGTCGCGCTCCTGCACGTAGCGCAGCAGGGCGAAGTACTTGAGCGACGTGACCCGCGGCAGCTCGCGGTAGTGCCA
>DATBKS010000135.1:0-12820 GCA_036555755.1 Thermoleophilaceae bacterium | reverse complement strand
CTCGCACGCCGCGATCCCGCACCTGCTGAGCGCCGCCCAGGACTCGCCGCGCGGCGTGGCGGATCTGATCAACATCAGCTCGGTGGCCGGGCGCGTGGCGCGCATGGGCTCGGGCGTCTACAACCTCACCAAGTGGGGCGTTGGCGCGTTCAGCGAGTCGCTGCGCCAGGAGGTGACGAAGCGCAACGTGCGGGTGTCCCTCGTCGAGCCCGGCGCGGTTGCCACGGAGCTCACCGACCATCTGAGGCCTGAGATCCGTACGCAGACCAAGGAGCGCTTCGAGGGAATCGAGCGCCTGCACGCCGAGGACATTGCGGCCACGATCGAGTTCATTGTCACTCAGCCGCGGCGTGTCGCGATCAACGAGGTGCTGATCCGGCCGACGGACCAGGAGTTCTAGCTGGTGCCGGTCACGCGCACGACCTCTTCGACGGTCGTGATTCCCTGCTTGATCTTGTCGAAGCCGTCGTCGCGAAGCAGGCGCATGCCCTGCTTGATCGCCAGCCGCCTCACGTCGGCGGCCGAGGCCCGCTGGATGACGAGCGAGCGGATCTCGTCGGTCATCGGCATCGTCTCGTAGAGGCCGGTGCGGCCCTTGTAGCCGCTGCCGCCGCAGCGCCGGCAGCCGATGGCCTCGTAGGCCGTGATGCCGGTGCCGACGGTGAAGCCGTGCGCGGTGAGCGTGGCCTTCGTGACCTTCGCCTCGCTGCGGCAGAAGGTGCAGAGGGTGCGGGCGAGGCGCTGGGCGACGACCGCCTCGATCGACGAGGCGACGAGGAACGGCTCGATGCCCATCTCCACGAGGCGGGTGATTGCCGTCGGGGCGTCGTTGGTGTGCAGCGTGGAGAAGACGAGGTGTCCGGTGAGCGCTGCCTCGACCGCGATCTGCGCGGTGTCGCGGTCGCGGATCTCGCCGACCATGATGATGTTCGGGTCGGCGCGCAGCATCGAGCGCAGGCCGGTGGCGAAGGTGAGGTTGACCTTGGTGTTCACCTGCACCTGCTTGACGCCGTCGAGGTGGTACTCCACCGGATCCTCGATCGTGATCAGCGTCTTCTCGGGCGTGTTGAGCTTCCGCAGTGCCGCGTAGAGCGTGGTCGTCTTGCCCGAGCCGGTCGGCCCGGTGACGAGAACCGCGCCATAACTGCGCCCGATCGCCTTGCCGAAGCGCTCGCGCTGTCCCTCCGACATTCCGAGAGCGTCGAGATCCATCACGACGCTCTCCTTGTCGAGGATGCGCATGACCACGGACTCGCCGTCCACGGTCGGCATGGTCAGCACGCGGATGTCCACCTGGCGACCGTCGACCTTGAGGCCCATGCGACCGTCCTGCGGGCGGCGGGTCTCGGAGATGTCGAGCTCGGACATGATCTTCACGCGCGACACGACGCCCGGCACCATCCGCCGCGGCACCGTCGTCGAGTCCTGCACCACGCCGTCGACGCGGAAGCGCACGCGCGTCTCGCGCTCGGCGGGGTCGAAGTGGATGTCCGAGGCGCCGCGCTGCACGGCGTCGGCGATGATCGAATGCACGAGCTTGATCACCGGCGCGTCGTCCGCGGACTCGCGCAGGTCGGTGACCCGGAGCTCCTCGGGCTGCAGCTCCTCGGCGACGTCCTGGATCGCGTCGTCGATCCGGTTCAGCTGGCCGAGCAGGTTCTCGATGTCCTCCCGCGACGTCACCGCGCGGTGCACCTCGAGGCCGGTCATCATCGCGATGTCGTCGACGGCCAGGATGTTCGTCGGATCGGCCATCGCGAGCAGGACCGTGCGCTCGTCGAGGTAGGCCACCGGCACGGCCTGGTAGCGGCGCGCCGCGGCGGGGCTGACGAGGGCGGCGGCGCCCATGTCCGCCTTGAAGATCGAAAGGTCCACGTAGTCGAGGCCGAAGCGCTCGGCCACCGAGTGGGCGAGCTGGTCGGGCGTCAGGACGCCCGTCTCGAGCAGGACCTTGCCAGTAGGCTCGCCGCGGTCGCGCGCCATGTCGACGGCCGCTTCGACCACCTCGTCAGTGGCGAATCCGAGCGCGACGATCACCTCGCCGATGCGCCGCACGGAGCGGCCACGGGTGGTCGGGCGGGTGAGCCCGATCATGCGATCGCCGGCCGGCTGCACGGCCTCGTCGGGCACGGCCTGCACGGCGGCGTTGTTCTCGGGCGGATTCATCGTGGGGCGATAGAGGTCAACCCACCATGGGAAGAGGGGCGCCCCTAACCGGCGTTATCGGCAGCTAGAGCCGAATTCCGTAGTAGTTCAGACAGCCGAGACCGGCTATTTGACCGTGAGAGTGCCCTTCATGCCGCCGGCCTCGTGGCCGGGCACGGAGCAGTAGAACGTGTAGGTGCCGGGCTTGAGGTTGACGGTGACCTTGGAGGTCCCGCCGTTGCCCACCTGGTTGCCCTGCTGGCTGACGCCGTTGCCCTTGATCGAGATGTCGTGGGTGATCGGCGACTTGTTCGGCATGACGAGCGTCACCTGACCGGCGGTCGCGTTGGCCTTGCTGTACTGGAAGGCGAGGGCGCCGGTGGGATCGGCCGGGATGGTGAGCTGCCCGTTGTGCTCGACGGCCGGCTTGGAGCTCTGCTTCGGCTGACCCGCGCTTGCGAGCTCACCCGAGTCCTTGCCGGGGTTGCCCGCCGCGAAGCCCACGTAGGCCGCCACGTCCTTCGCGTTCTGTCCGGTGACGAGGTTGAGCGGCATGATGCTGCCGCGCCGCACGTGCGAGATCTGGTTGTAGACGACGCCCTTGATGCCGGAATCCTTGAAACCCTGCCGACGGGCTTCGATGAAGGCGGCGTCGAGGTTGGGGCCCTGAATGCCCTTGGTGTTGGCGCGGGCCAGCGTGTGGCACGAGCCGCACTTCTGCACGAAGAGCGTCTTGCCGTTCACCAAATCGGGCTGGCTTCCGCGCCCACCGCAGCCAGCGGCAACCGCCACCACGGCAAGCGCAGCGAGCAGCGCGAGTACCCGCATCCTGTCCCGCGACCGAGTCAAGGGTCGGAACATTATCCGAGCGGCGGACGCTGGGACTCGCCAGCGGGAGCAGCGTCCGGAAGCTGATCCAGCCTGCCCTGGGCAGCGGCGATCACGCCCTCTGCCACGCGCTCCCAGCCAAAACGCCCAGCCGCGGTATGGGCGAGGGCGGCTCCTGCGGCCCGGCGGCGCTCCGGGTCGAGCGTCAGCCAGGTGACGAGCCTCTCGGCGATCTCCTCCACCGATCCGGGCCCGACATCGAAGCTCAGCAGCCGCTGCAGCTCGGGGTCCAGGGAGGGCGCGAGGATGGCGGTGACCTCCGCCAGGCCGGAATGGGCCGCGGACAGAGGCAGGACGCCGCAGGCGGCCGCCTCGGCCGCGACCATGCCGAATGCCTCGGGGAAGGTGCTCGGCACCACCTGGGCGAGGCAGGCGGGCAGGAGATCGGGCAGGTCGTCGTGCTCGAGGCGCCCTGTGAAGTGCACGCGTCCCGCGGCCTCACGGGCACTCGCGAGGTAGGCATCGCGGCGCTCGCCGGTCAGCCCGTCGAGGAACGCGGCCAGGAAGCGCAGCTCGCCGGCCGGGCCGCCCTCGAGCTCTCGTCCGCGGGCGGCGATCTCGCGGAGGGCGTCGAGGTCGCCGGCGCCGAGCGCCGCCACGATCCGCTCGCACGCGTCGCGGTACGTGCCGAATCCGACCATGCAGAGGCGCGCGTTCGGCACCCGGCTGACCACGAGTGGCCAGGCGGCCAGCAGCAGGTCGACGCCCTTCGACACGATCAGCTTGCCCACGAAGCTCACGAGCGCGTCGCGCTCCGGATCAAGGGCCCGCAGCGCAGCCGGGGCGCCGGCATCGCCGCCCCAGCCCGCGGCCGCGCCGCCCTCCAGGCGGGTGGCGAGGCCGGAGAGCTCCTCGGCCGCCGCCGCCGGTTCGAGCGGCACGAAGCGCTTCACATCCACGCCAGGCGGCCCGAGGCGGGTCCGCTCGCGCGTCTCCGGCATGAACTGCCACAGCCGCTCGGCCATGTGGTGCGAGCCGACGAGCACGCCCTTGGCCCGCGCCACCCCTTCCTTCGCGTAAGGAAGAAAGCGGTCGGGGTCGGGGCGCAGCGTGTACTCGAGCGCGCTGCCGTGGATCTTCACGGCGTAGGGAACCTCGTCGGGCAGCCCGCGGGCCATCACGACAGGTCCCATCAATGCGTGATTTGCGAGCGCTACGTCCGGCTGCACTCGCTCGACCACATCGCGCACGGCGGCCACGTTGCTGGCGATGTACTGATCGAGCTCGTCGTCCGTCAGATCGAGGAACGGCTTGGCGTCGAAGCCCTCGTACTCGTCCGCCACATACACGGGCAGAATCCGGCCGATGTCCGGCAGGTAGGCGGTCACCTGTGCGGCGGAATCCCCCTCCACATGCAGCTTTCCGCCCTGCCAGCGCCCAACCGCGCCCACCAGCGGGAGCTCGCCCACGTGGCTGTCCTGGCAGCAGATGTGAACCTCGTGGCCCAGCTCGGCGAACGCCGCCATCAGGCTCGCGTTGTAGATGTTGCTGCCGGTGCCCCGCAGCAGATAGCCGTGGAAGACGAGGATCTTCATTGCCCGCAGTCTTTCTCCCTCCGTCCCCGGCAGCCTGCAAAATGGGGTATCCAACCCGGGAAGGTCGCCCGTGCCGCTGATATCTTTCCGCGCTCGTGTCGGAGCGTCAGAAATACCGACTTCGGGCCAGGTCGGACCGCGAGGTAATTCGCGAGGTCGAGCCTGGAGCCGTTTACGTCGACCGCGACAGCGGCGAGACGTTCGAGGTGGTGGGCAAGCTGCTTCCACTCGCGCCGTCCCCGAGCAACCTGCCCTGGGCGGTAGAGAACCTGCGGCTGTGCGGCTGCTCGCTGGAGCAGCTGGCTCCCAAGGACCTCAACGACTGCCCGCACTGCGGACGGCGGCTTCCTGCAGTAGAGCGCTAGCGCGCTCCCCCATGAGGCCTGTCTCCCTACTTATCTGTGTGCTTGCGCTCGGCTTCGCCGTTGCCGGCTGCGGCGGCGGAAGCGACCAGAGCGCCGACACCACGCCCGCCCCGCCGCCTTTGACGGTGCCCGGCGGCGAGACAGCGCCCTCGATCCCAGACGCCACCACTCCCACGGTGCCCACCACGACGACGCCGGACACCGGCCTCGCCGGCGGCGGCACGCCCTCGAGCGGCGGCACAGGCGGCAGTGGAACCGTGACGCCCCAAGCGCCCAGCACGGCGCCCTCAGGCGGCGCACAGCCGCCGAGCGGTGGCACCGGCGGTGGCGGCGGAGGCGGAACCACCACGACGCCCTCGTCCGGCGGAACTGCGCCCGGGCAGTTCAACCAGTTCTGCCAAGAGAATCCGGGCGCTTGCTAAGGCGCCCAGCGGCACCTCAGCTGCGGCGGTGCACGGGCGACGGTGTCGCTGGGCGCCTGATGCGCGCCGGAGAAGGCGCGGGCATCGGCTCTGCGCCTCTGCGCGGCACGCGGTGCTTCGGCCTGGCATGGTCGCGTAGCCGGCGACCGCCTGCGCGTACGCGGCCTAACGGCAGCGCCAACCCGCCTCCGCCATCAGGTCCACCGGGCGTTTCGGGCTCCGGCCCGCCGCCGCCGGGACCGCCTCCACCGCCGTCCGAGTCGTCGTCATCCCGCAGGCGGAAGAACCACACGAGCCAGATGACGAGCAGACCAACGTCGAGGACCCGGAAACCGATCATGAAGATCCAGCCTTCGGTGCTCATCCCTTCCCCTCGATGACGGTGGCGGCCATCAGGCCGATGGTACCGCTACAGGGAAGGCGCGCCAGTCCTCTAGGTGGACTTCTTCTTCTTTGGCGTCGTTGCGGGGTTCGTGACCCGGGGGTCCGGGATGAACGTCGCCGTGTACATCAGTCGCGCCGTGCGGTAGATGCAGCGGTAGTTGGCGAGCTGTCCGCGGGTGACCTGGGCAGCCTTCTGCTGCACGTCATCGCAGTGCGCGGGGTCGCGCGAGGAGCGCCAGGCCTCGTCGTTGCCGAGGTTGACCGCGAAGGCCGGAGCCCACGTGGGGACCGTCAGGGCGACGACGTACCCGGGCTTGACCGTGAGCGGGCGCGGCAGCGCGAAGGTGGGCGTCGACCCGAAGTACTTGGTGAGGTCGAACGGCGGGCTGATCCCGGAGACCCGGTAGCGGTTCTTCGTGCCCGGCTTGAGGACCGCGATCTGCGCCTCCGGCGGGGAGCCGAACAGCTTGTTGAAGAAGTCGACGTCGCTCTTCTTCGGCTTGCCGAGCGTGACGCTGAACGCGACGACCTTGCCGCGGCGGGTGCGCTTGAAGGGCTGCTTGGTCGTGCCCTGCTGCACCTCGAAGCCAGTCACCTGGCCAACTGCCTGGCAGTTGTCCGGGCAGCTCACGGCCGGAGGCGTGCTTGTCTGCCCGAGCTCGATCGGGTGATCGGCGGACGCGATGCCCGCAACCACCAGAGCGCCCACCAGGGCACCCAAAGCCGTAACGATTGTCACAAACCGCTTCATGGGTCAGGGCATTGAACACGACCGAGCGGCCGTTGGTGCGCTGCTTCCACGCGCAAAGTCAGTTCCCTGCGCCAAAGTAGTCCGTTTGTGGGAGGTCGCAGGCCGTAGGTCGCAGGTGCCTACTGCCAACTGCCTACTTGTACCGATAGGTAATCCGGCCGCGGTCGAGGTCGTACGGCGACAGCTCGATCTTGATCCGGTCGCCCGGAAGGATGCGGATGTAGTGCCGGCGCATCTTGCCCGAGATATGGCCGAGCACTTCGTGGCCATTGTCGAGCTTCACCTTGAACATCGTGTTGGGCAGGGCCTCCACGACCTCGCCCTCCATCTCAATCTTTTCTTCCTTCGGCAAACCGCTCGTCATGCTAGTCCGTGCCCCGGAGACATCGCCCAGGGGCGCGGGCTAGATCTTTCTGACGTTCACCGCCTTAGGGCCCTTGTCCCCGGCCTCTTCGTCATAGGAGACCTTGGTGTTCTCCTCGAGCGACTTGAAGCCATTCCCCTCAATGCCGGTGTAGTGGACGAAGAGGTCGCGATCGCCTTCATCGGGAGTGATGAAGCCGAAGCCCTTCTCGTCGTTGAACCACTTCACGGTACCGGTCGCCATCTTGCACCTTCCTCCTTCGTCCACGGTGGTGCCGAGCGAAACGTACCACCGTTGCGGCTGTGACAGCCGCTGGCGCAAATGCGTTTTTCCAGCAGTTAGCTGCCCTCAACCGCGCAGCTCTGCGGCCACGGTCGCGAGTTCCTCGGGCGAGGCCGGCTCCGGCCGCGTCGGAAGCTGCAGCGGATCGTTCGCGTAGCGGGGAATGGCGTGGATGTGAAAGTGGAAAACCGTCTGCCAGGCGGCGGCGCCGCACGAGTTGAGCAGGTTGACGCCGTCGCAGCCCAAGTGGTCCTTCTGCAGGCGGGCGAGCCGCTGCGCGCCGGCTGCGGTGGCGGCGAGATCGTCCGCGGGAATCTCGAGCAGGTCGGTCGAGTGGTTGCGCGGGATCACCAGCGCATGCCCGCGCGTCCAGGGGTTGATGTCCATGAACGCGGCGGTCTCGTCCTCCTCCCAGAGGAACTCCGCGGGTATCTCGTGCGCCAGGACCTTGCAGAAGATGCAGTTTGGGTCGCTCATAGGGCGCGGAACGTTAGCTCAGGATCGAGCCCCCAGTTCCTAGTTCCCAGACTGGCAACTGGGAACTGGGAACTGGCTCAGAGCCAGCCGACTTTCTTGAAGTACCTGTACAGCGTCGCGCAGATCACGAGGATCAGCAGGATCACCGCTGGGTAGCCGAAGCGCCAGCGCAGCTCCGGCATGTGATCGAAGTTCATGCCGTAGATCCCGGCGATCATCGTCGGTACCACCGCGATGGCGACCCACGCGGAGATCTTCCGCATGTCGTCGTTCTGGCGAACGCTGATCTGCGTGAGGTTGGCCTCGAGCACGCTCGTGAGCATGTCGCGGAAGCCATCGAGCGTCGAAACGACCTTCAGCAGGTGGTCGTGCACGTCGCGGAAGTAGGACTGCACCTTGGGGTGGATGATCGAGTCGTAGTCCCCGCGCGCGAGGCGCTGGAGCGGCTCGGTGAGCGGCGCCGTGGCCCGGTAGAAGTCGAGCACCTCACCCTTCAGCTTGTAGATGCGCTCGGCGGGGTTCTCGCGCGACTCCGAGAACACCTGCACCTCGATCTCGTCGATGTCGTTCTGCACGCCCTCGAGCGCGGGGATGTAGTCGTCGACGATGTGGTCGAGGATCGCGTGCAGGATCGAGCCGGTGCCGCAGCGGAGCATCTCCTGGTCGTGCTCGATCCGCGAGCGCGTCTCCTTGAGGCCGCTGCCCTCGCCGTGGCGGACGGTGACGATGAAGTCCTCGCCGACGAACACCATGATGTCCCCGAGCGTGATCACCTCGGTCGGGTCCACGTAGCGCGCGGTCTTGAGAACCATGAAGAGCGTCTCGCCGTAGGTCTCGATCTTCGGGCGCTGATGCGCGTGGATGGCGTCCTCCACCGCGAGCGGATGCAGCTGGAACTCGCGGGCGACGGCCTCGAACTCCTCCTCCGACGGCTCGTAGAGGCCGATCCACACGAACGAGTTCTCCGCCTTCGCGGCCTCGAGCGCGTGATGCAGGTCGAGCTTGCCGTCGCGCCGGCAGCCGTCCTCATAAACGGCGCAGTCGACGATCATCGCGCGGGATTGTCCTCCCTCAGGCGGCGGGCAAGCGCCACTGCCTCCTCGCGGGTCTCCGCCTCGCCGGTGAAGCGCGCCTCGCGCAGGCGTGACAGCAGCTCTCCCAGCTCGGGGCCGGGCTCGATGCCCAGCTCCTCGGCCAGCTCGCCGCCGCGCAACGGCGGCTCCGGCGGTCGGTTGCGCCACGCGAGCGCCTCCCCCATCAGCACGCGCGCGAGCTCGAGGTGCTTCTTGATCGCATCCTCGGCGTTCTTGCCGCGGGTGGCGAGGCGGTCGGCGCAGGTGAGCAGCGTCACCTCCACCTCCACGGGCTGGCAGCGCTCCATGTACTGGTAGATCCGCCCGCGGCCGAGCGGCATCTCGTGCACCAGGAAGCCGAGCACGAGGTGGTGGCGGGTGACCCCCGCCAGCAGCTCGCGCAGCCGCTCGCTCGTCTTCAGCCGCCGGCAGAGCGCGCGGATCATGTCCGCGCCCGTCTTGTCGTGGCCGATGAACGTCACTCGCCCGTCGGGCCGGACGCCGCGGGTGGCGGGCTTGCCCGAGTCGTGCAGCAGCGCGGCGAAGCGCAGCGCGTGCCAGCCGCTCAGCTCGTCCGCGAACGTCTCGCGCATCAGCGCGTCGAGCGGTTCCGCCAGCTCGCCGAACACGCCCTCCGGGTCGTGCTCTATCGCGAGGTAGCAGCGCAGCACCTCGATCGAGTGGTCGTACACGTCGAGGTGGTGGAAGTGGCTCTGCTCGACCCCATGCAGTGCGTACAGCTCCGGAAGCACGACCGCGGTCAGACCCAGGTGATCGCACAGGTCGAGACCATCGAGCACGCGCTCGGCGCTCACGATCCGGCGCAGCTCGGCGAACACGCGCTCCGCAGCCGCGCCCGCCACGAGCGGCGCGGCCTCGCGGGTGAGGCGCTCGGTCTCCGGCTCCGGCCGCAGGTTGAGCTCGGTAGCGAAGCGGGCGAGCCGCAGCGGCCTGAGCGGGTCGTCGGCATAGGCCGAGTGCTCCACGTCGGGCCCGCCGAGCACCCGCAGGACACCCGCATCGAGGTCCGTGATGCCGCCCTGCGGATCGTGCGCCTCGCCGCCGTCGAGCGGCACGGCGATCGCGTTCACGGAGAAGTCGCGCCGGGCGAGGTCGGCATCGATCCCCTCGCCGTGCATCTCGGTCACGTCGCAGGTCCACACGCGCTCCCTGTCCATCGCGCGCCAGGCGCCGAACTCCTCGGACAGCGGGAACACCGGTCCGCCCACGGCGCCGGCCAGCTTGCGCGCCACCTGCTCGGAGTCCCCGCGCACGGTCAGGTCGAGGTCGAGCACCGGCGCGCCGAGCAGGGCGTCGCGAACGGCGCCGCCGACGACCCAGACCTCCTCCACCCCGCTCCCGCCGAGCGCCTCGCGCGCGATGCGAACGACCGGTTCGGCGCCCAGACGCTCGCTCAGGTCGACCCGTGCCATTGCCTCCGAACCCGCTGGCTGAGCCCGCAGGTGACCTCGTAGTTGATGGTGGCGAGCCGCTCCGCAACCTCCTCGCAGGCGATGCGCTCATCGCCCTGCGATCCGATCAGCATCACCGGCTCCCCGACCTCCACGTCCGTCTCAGCGCCCAGCTCGATCGTGAGGTTGTCCATGCTGATCGTGCCGATCACCGGATGGCGCCTGCCCTTGACGAGCGCCTCGCCGTTGTTCGACAGCGCGCGGCGCCAGCCGTCGCCGTAGCCAATCGGCACGGTGCCGACCCAGG
This sequence comes from Thermoleophilaceae bacterium, assembly GCA_036555755.1. Classification (GTDB taxonomy): domain Bacteria; phylum Actinomycetota; class Thermoleophilia; order Solirubrobacterales; family Thermoleophilaceae; genus JAICJR01. Next base: position 2,415 of record DATBKS010000135.1, on the reverse strand, counting down.
TGGGCTCGCCGGCGCGCCAGCGGCGGCCGTAGCCCGCGGTCTCGCCGCGCTCGAAGTGCTTGACAGCCGCCACATACGACTCGAGCGACAGCACCGGCTCGAGCCCGCGCTCCCCCGCGTCGCGCTGGAAGGGATCGAGCCCGTAAACCGCCACTCCGCAGCGGACCATGTCGAAGTGCGCTGCCGGGTCGCGGTATGTGGCGGCGCTGTTGGACGCGTGCAGCACGATCTCTGGATGCTCCTGCTTGAGGCCCCGTGCGAATGGCGCGAACGCGTCGAGCTGGGCGGGGAAATGTTCGTCGCCCTCCTCGTCGGCGGTGGCGAAGTGCGTCATCGCGCCGGCGAGCGCCAGCCGTTCGTCGCTCGACGCGATGTCGGCGACGGCACGCGCCGCGGACACGTCCTTGGTGCCGAGTCGGCCCATGCCGGTGTCGAGCTTGACGTGCACGTTCACGGGCATCGTGCCCTCGGAGTGAAGCTCGGCTAGTGCGCGCGCAAACGCCTCGTCCCACACCACGACGTCGGCCGCGGCCTCGATCGCGACCTTGGCGTCCTCGTGTGTCAGCGCGCCCATAACGAGGATGCGCGAGTCGATCCCATGGCGGCGCAGCTCGGCCGCCTCCCCGGCCGTGGCCACCGCCAGCCAGTCGGCGCCGCCCTTCAGCGCCGCCTTGGCGCACCAGGCGTCGCCGTGGCCGTATGCGTCTGCCTTTACCACCGCGCAGAGCTTGGCCCCGCCCGTGAGCAGCGACCGCAAGTGGGCGCAGTTGCGCTCCACGGCCCCCAGGTCGATGTGAGCGAGCGCCCGCTCAGGCACCCGGCACGCCCTCCCCGCGCAGCCGGCGCATGGCCTCCGGGATCGCCTCGATCACGTCGCCCGCGATCACGTGGTCGGCGCCGTGGCGCTCGGCGGCCACGATCCCCGCGTGTGCGTGAGCGAGCACGCCCGCCGCCGCGGCCTCGAGGGCGCCGAGCCCCTTGGCGAGGAAGGTGCCGATGACGCCCGACAACACGTCGCCCGTGCCGGCCGTGGCGAGTGCAGGGGACGCACCCGGGCTGATCGCCACCGGCCCGCCGGGCGCGGCCACGAGTGAGTCGTCGCCCTTGAGCACCACCACGCAGCCGCTGCGTGCCGCGGCGCTCTGCACGCGCTCCAGGCGGTGCGTCTCGACATCCTGGGAGTCGGAGCGAAGCAGCCGCGCGAGCTCGCCGGCATGCGGCGTGAGCACCGTCGGGCCAGGTCGCCCCTTCAGCAGGTCGATGTGGCCGGCATGCGAGTTGAGCCCGTCGGCGTCGATCAGCATCGGCCTCGCGATGTCGCGCGCCACCACTCGCGCGAAGTCCACCGCGCCGTCGCTGCGTCCGAGTCCAGGTCCGAGCACGAGCGCGTCGGCGCGCTCGGCCAGCGCCCTCACCTCGTTCACGCCCTGCGGCGTGTGCCCGCCGTCCTGTTCGGGCAGCGCGCGCGTCATTCCCTCGAGCAGCTTGAGCTGGAGCACCGCCTCTGCCGACTCGGGCACCGCCACCTGCACGTAGCCGGCACCGGTGCGCTGCGCCGACAGGGCGGCCATCGTCGGCGCGCCGGTGAGGCCGCGAGCGCCGCCCACCACCACGACGGTCCCGGACGTGAACTTGGACCCGTCGCGAGCCCGTCGCGGCACCAGGTCGATCACCCGCTCCGAGATCACTCCCGCGAGCTGCGGCTCCGGCGCCCCGCGCGGAACGCCGATCTCGACGACGCGCACTTCGCCCGCGAGACCCTTCCCCGGGTTCACCTGCAGCCCGATCTTCGAGCCGTGGAAGGAGACGGTGACCTGTGCGCGCACAGCGTCCCCGTGCACCTCGCCGGTCGAGGCGTCGACGCCCGACGGCACGTCGCAGGCCACCACGGGGGCGTCCTGCTCGTTGATCGCGCGGATGGCACCCGCAAGCGGCTCGCGCGGCTCGCCCGAGAAGCCCGTGCCGAGGAGCGCGTCCACCACAGCGCCCGAGCCCTCGAGCGCGGCTGGTTCGAACGGCTGCGGGGCGTCGCCCGGCAGCCGCTCGAGGTTCGTGCGCGCATCCCCGCCAAGCTCGTCGAGCGGCGCAACGCTCAGCACATCCACCTGCTGGCCGTCCTCGCGCAGGATGCGCGCCGCCACGAGACCGTCGCCGCCGTTGTTCCCCTTGCCGACCACGATCCGGATCGGGCCCGGCCGCGCCACCTCCGCCGTCGCGCGCGCCAGGCCGATCCCCGCCCGCTCCATGAGATCGACGCCGGGCACGCCCTGCTGGTCGATCGCCCACTGATCGACAGCACGCATCTCCGCCGCCTCGTAGACGGGATCGAGCCAGTCCGGCAGCGTCATCGCAGCAGCGCCACCGCTCCGGCGGTCGTGTCGGTGTGGGTGAGCGAGACCACCGGCTCGGCGCCCA
>DATBKS010000134.1:0-4052 GCA_036555755.1 Thermoleophilaceae bacterium | reverse complement strand
CGGCTCATGCGAACCCCACACCGTTGCCCCTCATGCGGCGAGCCCGTGTCTCAGTTCGCCGCCGGCTGTGCGCTCTGCGGCGCCGAGCTGGATCCCCGCCGAGCGCAGGGTCCGCGCTCCGTGACGGAGCGGCTTCGCAGCGCCGCGCACGTCCTCACCCCTCGCGCGCGCGTGCGCGAAAAGGGTGCGGACCACAGGCAGCGCTAGCGCCGGTCTCATTTATTCGGCGCAGAAACGCTCAAGAGCGCCTGCGTTCGTGCCGATCAGCCTGACTATGGGGAAGAGGGGAATCTCGACTTTCGCGCGTTCAGGAGCGGGCTTACCTGCGTGATCGCGCATGCCGGGGCAGAACGGGAATAGTGCCGAGCGCCTGTCGCTCCTAGTCGAGACGCAGCGCGAGATCGCCTCCGCGGGCAACGACCTGCAGTCGGTCATGCAGCTCGTAGCCGACCGCTCGGTGGCCATCACCGGCGCCGACGGCGCGATGGTCAACCTGATCGAGGACGGCGACACCCTTCACACGCGCGCCGCCACGGGCATCGCCGCCACCGCGTTCGACGCCCGCCGGCCGCTGTCGGGCTCTGTCGCGCGCTACGCGATCGAGAGTGGCGAGCCGATCCTGATCGAGGACACGATCTCCGACCCGCGCATCAACCAGGAGCTGCGCGCGAAGGTGGGCGACAACTCGCTGATCTGCGTGCCGCTCTTCTCCGGCAGCAGCGTGATTGGGACACTGAACGTCCTCAGCCGCGACGAGGTCGACCGCCTCAACGAGTACGACCGCGAGACCATGGAGATGCTCTCTGTCGTGCTCTCCGCGGCAGTGAGCCACGCGGCCGAGTACGAGGCACGGCGCGGCCAGGCCGAGGCGTTCAACCGCTTCCGCACCCTCTTTGACGGAGCCTCGATCGGCATCCTGCGGCTCGGTCCCGACGGGCGTGCCGTCGAGGTGAACCCGGCGGTCGAGCAGATGCTCGGCTACACGGCCGACGAGCTCGCCGCGATGAACTACCGCGAGTACATGCACAGGGAGGACCTCGACCGCGCCGACGTCCTCTTCCGCGACCTGATCCGCGGCCAGCGCGAGTCGTTCCAGCTCGAGGCGCGCTACTCGCGCAAGGACGGCGAGCTGGTGTGGGCGCACGTGCGCGCCGCGCTCGAGCGCGACCAGGACGGCCAGCCCGCCTACGCGGTCACGATGATCGAGAACATCACGAAGCGCAAGCAGGCCGAGGCGGAGCTGATCCGCCAGTCCGAGCTGAACCAGCACCAGGCGCTGCACGATCCGCTGACCGGGCTGCCCAATCGCGTGCTCTTCGGCGAGCGCATCGAGCACGCGATCACCCACGCCGAGCGCCGCGACACGCGCCTCGCGATCCTGATGATGGACCTCAACCGCTTCAAGGAGGTCAACGACTCGCTCGGTCACCAGGCCGGCGACGAGCTCCTCAAGGAGGTGGGCGAGCGGCTGCGCGGCGCCCTGCGCGCGTCGGACACGGTTGCCCGCCTCGGCGGCGACGAGTTCGGCCTGCTGCTGCCCGATCCGTCGGAGACCGAGGACGTGATCGGCGTGATCGACCGCATCCGCCAGAAGCTCCAGAAGCCGATCATCGTGCAGGACCTGCCGCTGGCCGTCGAGGCCTCGATCGGCGTCTCGATCTTCCCCTGCCACGGCCGCGAAGCCGAGGTGCTGATCCAGCGCGCCGACGTCGCGATGTACGCGGCCAAGACCGAGAGCGCGCCGTTCTCCTTCTACGACGCCGACGCCGACGAGTACGACCCGACGCGGCTCACGCTCGTCGCCGAGCTGCGGCGCGCGATGGAGCAGAAGGAGCTCGTTCTCCACTACCAGCCCAAGGCGGTGATGGAGGACGGCGCGGTGCGGTCCGTCGAGGCGCTCCTGCGCTGGCAGCATCCCCACCAGGGCCTGATCTACCCGGACTCGTTCATCCCGCTCGCGCAGGAGACCGGGCTGATCCGTCCGCTGACGCTGTACGTGGTGGATGAGGCCCTGCGCCAGTGCCGTGCTTGGCGCGACGAGGGACTCGGGCTGTCCGTGTCGGTGAACCTCTCGATGCGCAACCTGCTCGACCTCGAGTTCCCCCAGCAGGTCGAAGGTCTCTTGCGGCACTGGGAGATCGACGCCGAGCTGCTCGAGCTCGAGATCACCGAGTCGACCATGCTCGCCAACCCCGCGCGCACGAAGGCCGTGCTGAGCCAGCTGCATGCGCTCGGCATCCGACTTTCGATCGACGACTTCGGCACGGGCTACTCGTCGCTCGCCTACCTGCGCCGGCTGCCGATCGACGAGATCAAGATCGACCGCTCGTTCGTGATGGGCATGAACGACGAGGCCGACGACGTGGCAATCGTCCAGTCCACGATCGACCTCGGCCGCAACCTCGGGCTCGACGTGGTGGCCGAGGGAGTCGAGACCGAGGAGATCTGGAACAAGCTGCGCGAGCTCGGCTGCAGCACCGCCCAGGGCTACTTCCTGAGCCGACCAGTGCCGCCCGAGCAGCTGGCGGAGTGGCTGAACGCGCACCGCGCGGGTGGCGCGCCCGAGGCGCCTCCGGCTGGAGCCGAAGCCGCCGCCTAGACTCCCGCCGGTGCAGGTCTCGAACCTCGACCGGCTCGAATCGTTCATCACTCTCGACGGGTCCTCGATCCGCGAGCTGGCCGGTCCGGCCTGGACCGACGCACGCAACCAGAGCCTCGCCGAGGCGCGCGTTCCCGCCGGCGGCGCGACCGTGGAGCACTTCCACCGCGAGAGCGAGGAGATCTACTACTTCGTGTCCGGTTCGGGCCGCATGCGGCTCGGTGACGAGGAGACCGAGGTGGCTGCCGGCGACTGCGTCGTGATCCCGCCCGGCGTGCGCCACAAGCTGTGGGCCTCCGCCGACGCGGAGCTCGTGCTCCTCTGCTGCTGCGCCCCGGCGTATTCCGACGCCGACACCGAGATGACCGAGGGGCTGGACTAGCGCTGGGAGCGCTGGCGCTTTCCTGGAGCGGCGGGAAGGACTCGGCGCTCGCGCTGGCCGCCTTGCGTGCTGGCTGCGAGGAGCCGGTGGCCCTGCTCACGACGGTGACCGAGGACTACGGCCGCGTGAGCATGCACGGCGTGCGGCGGGAGCTGTTGCGCGCGCAGGCCTGCGCGGCCGGCGTGCCGCTCGTGGAGGTGGACATTCCGGCGTCCTGCCCCAACTCCGTCTACGAGGAACGGATGGCGGCGGCGCTCGCCTCGCCGCCGCTCGCCGGCGTGCGCACGATGGCGTTTGCCGACCTCTTCCTCGAAGACATCCGCGCGTACCGCGAGTCCCGGCTGGCCGGCGCAGGGTGGGCGGCTGCGTTTCCGGTGTGGGGCCGGGACACCCGCGAGCTCGCCCTCGAGTTCATAGAGAGCGGGTTCGAGGCGGTGCTGGTGTGTGTGGATCCGGCGCAGCTCGATCCGTCGTTCGTGGGCCGGGCGTTCGACTCGGAGCTCCTCGCGGACCTACCGGATTCCGTCGATCCCTGCGGCGAAAACGGCGAGTTCCACACCTTCGTGCATGCGGGCCCGATCTTCGCGCGGCCTATCGAGATCGCGCTGGGCGAGCCCGTGATGCGGGACGGCTTCGCGTTCCAGGACCTCGTTCCGGCTGCGGTGAGTGCCTAGCTAGACTGACCCGGTCGCGCCGACGTAGCTCAGTTGGCCAGAGCACCGCTCTCGTAAAGCGGGGGTCGAGGGTTCGAATCCCTCCGTCGGCTTGGCTGAAGTGCCTGCAAGGCGGTCTCTTTTTGGCGCCCGCTGACGTGCGCTCACGATCAAGCGGGGGTCAGATCCGCGATTCCGCTCTGTGACGCAAAATCCGCCGGTCGCGCAGGCCCTGAGCTGAGCCCACCTGGAGCGGGGGTCGGGATCTCGAGCTCTTTCGCGCTGTGACGGGAAACGGTCCCTTCGCGGGACCGCGGGATAACGACCTCGGACACATTTCAGACACTCGACATGAGCGGGGGTCGAAGTCCAACGCAGTCCGTCGCCGAGAGCAGGGACACCTGAGACAAGCCAGCTT
>DATBKS010000133.1:0-9618 GCA_036555755.1 Thermoleophilaceae bacterium | reverse complement strand
GCCGACTCCTACTTCCGCGGGAACCCGCCGAGCGTGGCGGAGCTCGAGGCCGTGCGCTCGCACGTGGCCGGGATGTTCGAGGGCCTCCAGGTGCCGCCCGCGCTCCACGCGGTAGCCACCGGCGGCAGCGCCAACGCACTCCGCCGGCTGGTGGGCGCGGAGCTCGTCTATGAGACGCTCGAGCGCGCGATCCGCATCCTCGCATCCTCGCCCATCGCCGAGGTGGCCAAGCGCTTCGAGCTCGATCCCGAGCGCGTGCGCGTCCTGCCCGCCGGCGTGCTGATCTTCGAGGAGCTGTCCGCCACGCTCGGCCTGCCGCTGTCGGTGGGCAAGGGCGGTGTGCGCGAGGGCGTGATTATCGACCTGCTGAGCCCCGACCTCGCGGCGAGCGGCTGATGGCACGGCCCCGCAAGATTCCCGGCATCGAGGGCGAGGTCAGCTTCGCCGAAGCCGCCTCGCGGACCGTCGAGGTGCGGACGCGCGAGATCTTCTCCTTCTCCGACGGCGTGCTCGACACGAGCAACCCGGAGCGCGTGCACGACATGCGCGTGGCCACGCGCCGGCTGCGTGCCGCGCTCGAGATCTTCGCCCCGTGCTTCCCGAAGGCGGAGCACAAGGCGCTGCTGAAGGAAGTGAAGAAGCTCGCCGACGCGCTCGGCGAGCGGCGCGATCCCGACGTGCAGATCGACGCCCTCGAGAACCTCAAGGCTCAGCTCGGGCAGGGCGAGCGAACGGGTGTGAACGGGCTCGTGGCAGAGATCCGCGCGCGCCAGGCACACGGCAACGAGATCGTCGAGGCAGCGCTCGCGAGAGTGCAGGAGCAGGGTCTCGAGGAGCGGCTGCTCGCACTCGCCACCGAGGCGGGAAGCCCGTGAAGGCGCGCAAGGTCAAGGGCCTCGACCCCGCCGCGCCGCTCGCGGACAACGCGCGCCGCATCGTGGCCACGCGCGTGGACGAGCTCTACTCGTTCGACCCGCACGGCGACGCCGCCACCCTCCACAACATGCGCATCGCGGCCAAGCGCCTGCGCTACGTGCTCGAGCTCACCTCTCCGGCACTCGGGCAGGTCGCGGCCAAGGGCGCCCGCGAGGCGAAGGAGATCCAGACGCTCCTCGGCGAGCTGCACGACTGCGACGAGATGCTCCTGCTGATCGACGAGCACTCGGCCGCACTCCGAGCGGCCGACGCGGAGGCCGCGCTGGCGCTCGCGCCGCGGACGGCCAACGACCTGCCGGCCAGCACCGTCAAGTCGCTCCCGAATCGCCTTCACTACCGCGGGCTCGAAACGCTCGCCGCCTACTTCAGCGCGCGGCGCGAGCTGCTCCACCGCCGCTTCATCCGCAAGTGGGAGCGACTCGAGCGCGCCGGCTTCCGCGAGCGCTTGCTAGAGGGGATATAGGGATGGCGTTAGGATGGTTCGACGCGGCAGCTCGAGGAGGGACCTCGTTATAGAGCTTGATGGAACAGGCTGCCGACACAACAGACTGGCTTGACGTTGCGGCAACTGTGCCGCAAGTTCGCTATGCCAATCGCGAACTCTCGTGGATTGACTTCAACGAGCGCGTGCTGCAGCTTGCCGAGGACGAGCGCGTGCCGTTGCTGGAACGCGTCAAGTTCCTAGCGATCTACACGGTCAACCTCGACGACTTCTTCATGATCCGCGTGGCCGGCCTCCACGATCAGGTCGACGCCGGCGTGGACGCCCGCGGCAAGGACGGGTTGCGGCCCGGCCAGGTGATCGACGAGATCGCCTCGCGGGTGAGGGATCTGGAGGCCCGGCGCGTCCGCTGCTTCGAGGAGCAGATCCTGCCCGCGCTCTCCGACAACGGCATCCACATCCGCACCTGCGAGGCGTGCAATGAGCAGGAGCTCGAGGAGCTCGACCGCATCTTCCACGCGGAGATCTTCCCGGTGCTCACGCCGCTCGCGGTCGGCCCCGGGCGCCCGTTCCCCTACATCTCCAACCTCTCGCTGAGCCTGGCGGTGTGGCTGCGCGACCCGGTGACCGCGACGGAGACGTTCGCGCGCGTGAAGGTGCCGAAGGAGGTGCTGCCGCGCTTCATCGCCGTGGGCGACTCCACGTTCGTCCCGCTGGAGGACCTGATCGCGCGCCACCTGGGCGACCTCTTCCCGGGCATGGAGATCCTGCGCCACAGCACCTTCCGCGTTGCCCGCGACGCCGACTTCACCGTGTCCGATGAGGCCGACGACCTGCTGCGCGCGGTGGAGGACGAGCTGCGTCGCCGCCGCTTCGGCGAGGTGGTGCGGCTCGAGCTCGGCTCGGACATGGACCCCGACCTGCGCGAGCGCCTGATCGCCTGGCTCGACGTGGAGGAGCGGCAGGTCTACGACGTCGGCAGCCTGCCCGACATGAGCGACCTCTGGCAGATCCACGGGCTCGACGGCCACCCGGACCTGCACGACCCGCCGTGGGTGCCGATGCCCCACCCCGCCCTGGTGGACGACGATCACAACGAGCCCGACATGTTCGCCGCGATCCGCGCGGGCGACATGCTCGCCCATCACCCCTACCACTCCTTCGCCGGCACCGTGGAGCGGCTCGTGACACAGGCGGTCACCGACCCGGACGTGCTCGCCATCAAGCTCACCGTGTACCGGACGTCCGACGACTCCGGCCTCGTCCCGGCACTGATCGAGGCGGCCGAGCGCGGCAAGCAGGCCGTGTGCCTCGTTGAGCTGAAGGCGCGCTTCGACGAGCGGCGCAACATCAGCTGGGCGCGCGCGCTGGAAGAGGCGGGTGCGCACGTGGTGCACGGACTGCCCGGCCTGAAGACGCACGCAAAGGCGCTGCTCGTAGTGCGCCGCGAAGCGGGCGGCGTGCGCCACTACGTGCACATCGGCACGGGCAACTACAACGGCGTCACCGCGCGCATCTACGAGGACTTCGGCCTCTTTACCACCGAGCCGGCGATCACAGCCGACGTGGCGGACCTGTTCAACTCGCTCACCGGCTACGCGCGCCCGCGCCACCACCGCAAGGTGCTCGTGGCGCCCGGCCACATGCGTGAGCAGCTGCTCGCCCAGATCGTCGCCACCGCCGATGCTGCCCGCGAGGGGCACGACACGCGCATCGTCATGAAGATGAACTCGCTGGTGGACCGGCCGTGCATCGACGCGCTCCATGCTGCGGCCGCCGCCGGGGTGCAGGTGGACCTGATCGTCAGGGGAATCTGCTGCCTCGTGCCGGAGCTTGACAACATCCGCGTCGTGTCGATCGTCGGCCGCTTCCTCGAGCACTCGCGCGTCTACGCCTTCCGCCGCAACGGCGAGCGTCGCTACTTCATGGGCTCCGCGGACCTGATGCCGCGCAACCTCGACAACCGCGTGGAGCTGCTCGTGCCGGTGGAGGACGAGGGCCTGCGCGCCGAGCTCGATGACACCCTCGATCGCTGCCTCGCGGATGACACCTTCGCCTGGGAGCTCGGTTCCGACGGTCGCTGGTCGCGCCGCACGGGCAGAACCAGCTCGGCACAGGACGAACTCATGGAGCGCGCGCTCAGCGCAACGCTGGCGAAAGAGGCTGACGCCTCTTAATGCACCATCCGATCTCCTACTTCCAGGGCATCGTGCTCGGGTTGCTTCAGGGCATCGCGGAGCCGTTCCCGATCTCGAGCCTCGGGCACGCGGTGATCTTTCCCAAGCTCGTGGGCTGGGACATCCACCAGAACGACAAGTTCTTCCTCAGCTTCCTGGTCGCCACCCACCTGGCGACTGCGATCGTCCTCTTCTTCATGTTCTGGAGCGACTGGAAGCGGATCCTCGCCGGGCTCTGGCGCTCGATCGTGCGCCGCCGGATCGAGGATCCCGACGAGCGGCTCGCCTGGCTGCTCGTCGTCGGCACGGTGCCGGCCGGCATTCTCGGGCTCGCGCTCGAGCACAAGCTGCGCACTCTGTTCGCCTCGGCCGAGGCGGCGGCGGCGTTCCTGATCGTCAACGGCATCCTGCTGCTGCTGTTCGAGCGCCTGCGCAAGCGGGCGCCCGCGCCGGGTGACTATCTCGGCGACACCGACGAGCGCATTTCCGAGCTGAGCTGGAAGCAGGCGATCGCGGTCGGCACCTCGCAGGCGGCGGCGCTCATCCCCGGTATCTCGCGCTCGGGCGTGACCATGGGCGGCGGCCTGCTGGTGGGCCTCTCGAACGAGGATGCGGCCCGCTATGCGTTCCTCCTCGCCACCCCGATCATCGGCGCGGCGGCCGTGCTCAAGCTGCCGGAGCTGTTCGGGCACGATGGCGACGGCGTGCGCGGGCCGGCCTTCGTCGCTGCCCTCTGCGCGGCGGGCACGACCTACCTCGCGGTGAAGTTCCTGCTCCGCTACTTCGAGACCAACCGGCTCACCTGGTTCGGCGTCTACTGCATAGCCGCCGGGCTGATCTGCACGATCATCTTCGCGGTCTGACACCCCACTTGCGGTAGCGAAGTACCTCGTTTAGGGTCGGATTCATCTGGCTCAAGCGACCCAAACTGGTCTGGATCGTGGCAGTGGGCTTGCTGGCAGGCGGCCTCTTGGTCGGCGCATCGCTCACGTTTGGCAAGAGCTCCTCGAGCAGCAGCCCGGTCACCGCCTGCGTGAAGAGTCACGGCGGCAAGTTCCGCGTCGTGAAGTCGAGCGCACGCTGCCGGCACGGGGAGCGGCGCATGACCTGGAACCTCGTCGGTCCGACCGGGCCCGCCGGCGTTGCGGGCACGAATGGTCCCCGCGGCGATAAAGGGCCGCGCGGCGACCGGGGCGACCAGGGCTCGTTCGGCTGGGACAGCCTTGACGGAATGGCCTGCGTCCGTCCTTCCCACACCGGGACGATCACCGTGACCTATGACTCGAACGGCTACGCGAGCTTGACGTGCTGAAACGCCGCTCGATAGTGATTCTCCTGGCCGCCGCGGCGGCCGCGGTGGGCGTCGTGTTCGTCAGCAACGCCCTCAGCGCTGGCAGTGCGCCGAGCACGATTCAGGCGTGCGTGAAGACGAAGTCCGGCTCGGCGCGGATCGTGAGCTCCGGCAAGCGGTGCATGCGCGGCGAGCGTGCGGTGAGATGGCAGAAGGTCGGTCAGATCGGCGCACCGGGCGCCAACGGGGCCGCGGGGGCAAAGGGCGACACCGGGCCGAAGGGAGCCACCGGCGCGACCGGGCCGGCCGGAATCGCGGACTTCAACGACCTTCAGGGAATGCCATGCACGCGCGATGCGCAACACGGCACGATCGACCTGTCCTTCGGCGCCGGCGGGCTCGTCCGGCCGCGCTGCCGCCTCGCCGGCGACGGCCCGGTGTGCGGCGACGGCGTGACCGAGGGCAGCGAGCAGTGCGACGACGGCAACGACAATCCGACGGACGGCTGCACCAACACCTGCACAGTGGCCACCTGCGGCGATGGCGTGATCCACACGGGCTCGGAGCAGTGCGACAGCGATGGCAACGACTCCTCGATCTGCAACGGCGCGACGTGCACGGTTTCGAGGTGCGGTGACGGCCATATCAACGCGGCAGCGGGCGAGCAGTGCGACGGCAGCGGCGAGTCCGCTCTGTGCAACGCCGACTGCAGCGCCGCGACCTGCGGCGACGGCAAGGTCAACAGGACCGCCGGCGAGCAGTGCGACGACGGGAACAGCGTCAACGGCGACGGTTGCAACAACGACTGTCAGTACAGCCCCTGACATGGGCGCGCCCGCCGACGACCAGGACGGCACGATCACCATCCGCCTCCGCCGTTCCCACGCGTGGGCGCTGGCAGGGCTCGCGGTCGGGCTCGTTGCGGGCGTCCTGATCGGCCACTCGTTTGCCAAGTCGCCGCGCCCGCTGCTCTACGGCGTGGCGCCGGCGGGTGCGACCACGAGCGCGGCCGAGTCGAGCGCGGCGCCCGTGAAGGTCGACACCGCTGGGCAGCCGGCGCGCGGGCCGGCGAACGCCAAGGTGACGATGGTCGAGTTCGTGGACTTCCAATGCCCCTACTGCGGCGAGTACGCGCGCGACACGTTGCCTCGCCTCGAGGTCGCGTACGGCAACCGCATCCGCTACGTGTCCCGCAACTTTCCGCTCTCGATCCACCCGCATGCGCAGGAGGCCGCGCAGGCGGCCGAGTGCGCGCAGGAGCAGGGCGGCTACTGGCGCTACCACTCGGAGCTCTTCGACAACCAGAACTCGCTCGGGCGCAAGGGCCTGCTACGGCTCGGCAAGCAGGCGGGACTCAACCCCGCGCGGCTAGCGACGTGCATGGATTCGAGCGCGACGCGTGCGCTCGTGGCACGCGACGTCGCGGAGGGGCGCAAGGATGGCGTCACCGGCACGCCCACCTTCTTCATCAACGGCGCGCGCGTGAGCGGCGCCCTGCCGTACGCGCAGATCAAGGCGCAAATCGACGCCGCACTGCACTAGCGGCGGCTAATGTCGCCTATCCGGGTGATCAGGCGTCCTTGGACCGCGGCCGCGCTCCAGCGTCTACAGCAGCGATAAGACGGTCGCCGGTGGCGAGCTATCCCATCTAGCTGTTGCTGGACAACAGCTAGATGGGATTGCTTTGGGCCGCCACCCTTAATTGCCGGCGTAGACGCCGGGGAGCACTGCCGGTCATAGTCACACCGGTAAGCCACACCGGGGCGGCGGCTAGGCGATCAGGCGGCCGATGCCGACGGCGGCCACGATCAGCAGGCCGATGCCGCCGATCAGGGCGAAGCTCGTGACCCAGGTGTGACGTACCGAGCGGTGTTCGATCACATCGTCGAGTGCGACCAGACCGATCAGACCGACAAGGCACTCGGCGAGTGGCCACATGCCGCGACAGTACGCCGCGAAGTTGGCGGCGTTGTTGCCTACCTGTGAACGGAAATGGCGCCTAGTCGACGGCCCGTGGCGAGCCCGCGCGGCGGCGAGCCGCTGGGCGACCGTGCTGCCCGGGCGGGCGCGCGACGGCGATCGCGATGGGGTTGCCGGCGGAGTCCGAGCCGAGGTCGAGCGGCTCGCGGGCACCGTCGGCGGTGAGCACGTGGAAGGGCCGTATCACCGCGGTTTCGACCGACGGCGCGCCGAGATCCACGATCACGTCGACCACTGCGTGCTCGCTTTCCGTCTGCTGCAGCCAGCGCAGAGCGGCATCGAGGCCCTGGAAGGCGCGCGCCAGCGGGCGGTAGTCCGCGGTCAGCCGCGCAATTGCCACGAAGCGGGTGCTCGGCTGCAGATCTGGGACCGCGACCCCGTGCGAAATCAGCTCGCCGAGGATCCTCTCGCGCGTGGTCCACTCAAAGGAGGATTGCGGCGCAGGTGTCGGACCATGGCTAGCCACGTCGAATCCAGCGATTCTGTCAGCGCGGACCAGTTCGCGGACCGTGAAACTAACCGATCTCCCCGGACTTTGCGGGTTTTCCCGTTCGGGCACCCCCCGTTAACAAAATCTTCTCCGGTGCGATACAAGTCCTTCACCGCCGTTCGCGCGAGCGAGCTTAGCGTCGCTAGCGGGAATGGAGAGTGCGCTTCAAACGATTGATTCGACGGGCCCGGTGTTCACGCTCGGCAGTCTCGAGATCCGCCCCGCCGAGCTCCAGGCCTTCGTTCACGGCGCCCGGGTGAACTTCACGGTGCGCGAGTTCGAGACCTTCTACGCACTCGCAGAGCGCTGCGACCGCGTCGTCTCGCGCAGCGAGCTGTACGCCGCGGTGTGGGGTGGCGAGATGCCTCATCGCGATCGCTCCGTTGACGTCTTCGTGCGCAAGGTGCGGCGCAAGCTGGCCGCGGTGTCCCCGGGGTGGACCTACATCCACACCCATTTCGGGATCGGCTACCGCTTCTCCCCCGAGCGCGTCGTCAGGTAGCGCGCTACTTCTTCTTCTCCGACTTCTTCGGGAAGTTGTTCCACACCGTGTTGTCGAACACGGGCAGCGCCGGGTCGGTCGCGTAGCCGAGGTGCTCGAGCGAGAACAGGTCCTCGATGCTGTGGAGCAGCGAGAAGTGGTTGTAGTAGCTGATCGTGTTGTCGCTGCCGGGCGTCACGTAGCTCGAGATGAGCAGCAGGCCGACGCGGCCGCCGCCGCCCGTGGGGGTCACGCTGCCACCAGTGAGGTCCGGCGAGGTGGTGCCCGTCGGTCCCGTGGTGCCGGTGGGCGCGGTGGTTCCCGTCGGGGCTGTGGTGCCCGTAGGCGTTGTCGTGCCGGTGGGCGGCGTCGTGCCTGTCGGTGCCGTCGGGGCGGTGGTGCCGGTGGGTCCGGTCGTCCCCGTCGGCGCGGCCGGGAGGTTCGGGTACTGCTCGGGCGTGTCGCAACAGGCGCTGTGGTCGGCGTTTGGGCCGGTCTGCGGCGCCTCGTCGAAGGTGATGAAGATCGCGCCGTCGTCCTTGTACGCGGCCGACTTCTCGATCTCCGGCACAATCGTCTTGAGCCACTCGTCCGCCGCCGGCAGGCCTGACGGCGTAGGCGGCGCGCCAGGCGCGGCCTGGGTGCACGGCGGATCCGAGCCGTCGTGGCAGCGGTTTGGCACGATGTACGCGAACGCCGGCGCGGTCTTTGCGTCCTTGAGGTCCGGGGTCAACTGGTCGAGCCCGACGTCGCTCTGCGTGCACGCCGTGCCGTCGATCAGCGAGTGGAAGTAGACGAACGGATTGCGCCAGGTCACGTACGCGTCGCCGGGGCGCGGCGCCTGCAGCGCGTCGGCGGCGCCCACGGCCGGGTGGCGGCAGGTCTTCGGCTCGGGTGGCTGGCCGTTGCCCTGGTCCTCAACGTAGGCCTTCCAGGTCTTCGCGCTGCCGTTGAGCTGATCGGCGATCGTCTGCGCTTGCGCGGGATAGAGGCAGCCGGCGCCCGTCACCTGGCCGTCCTTGTCCACCGTGCCGGGAGTCACGTCGGTGAACTGCGGGCAGTTCGCGGCGGTCTGCGGGTTCGGCCCCTGGCCGCTGATCAGCGCGATCTGGTTCGCCAGCGAGCCGCTCGTCACTCCGTAGTAGTTGGTCAGCAGCTCGCCCTCAGGCCGCAGCGTCTTCGACAGGTACGGCGCCTGCGAGTTGTCGCCGAAGGTCTGGTCGTAGCCCTGGTCGTTCAGCACGATCAGGAACACGTGCTTGATCGGCGGGAGCGTCGGCCCGCTGGGCGGCGGCGCACTGTTGTCGCTCGACTGCTGCTCCTGCTGCGGCGCGGGAGCCGCGGGCGCGGGAGCGGGCGCCGAGGTGTCCGCCGGAGCCGGCGCGCTGGTGTCAGCGGGCGCCGGGGCGGGCGTGGGCGCGGCCACCGGCGCGGGCGGCGGTGCCTCCTCCGCGAGGATCACGGGCGCCGCGGCATTCTCCGCCGCTGGGCTGACGGTGGTGCCGAGCACCACGCCGAACGCGAGCAGGGCCATCACCGCCACGGCGGCCGCGCGCGGGGTGGGCATCGCGAGCCCGCTCAGCCAGCCCTGCCGTGTCGGCTGAACGACCGCCGACGCCACCGTCTCGCCCTTCAGGGAGGCAATGACCCCCGCGGCGACAGGTGGAAGCGGACCGCGCCGGGCCCCGCATTCGAGGCAATAACGCTGGTCGTGCGCGAGCACGCTGCCGCAAACCCCGCAATTCATCGGCGCCATCCTCCCTCTGCGGGACCCGCCGATTGTGAAAATCTCGGCAACGATTTGTTCACAATTGCCCTGCG
>DATBKS010000132.1:0-4100 GCA_036555755.1 Thermoleophilaceae bacterium | reverse complement strand
TCGCGGGGGTGTCACAGCCGGGGCTGCTGTCATGTCTCGTCGGTTGCAAATGGATTCCGTGAATTTCAATACGGACGCCACCGAGCACGCCGTGGCGATCGCCGGGGCAGGCCCCACGGGCATGATGCTCGCGGCCGAGCTGGCGTTGGCCGGTGTCGACGTCGCCATTGTCGAGCGGCGCGCCGACGAGGAGCGCGACGTCGCGCGCGCCGGCGGCCTGCACTCACGCACGATCGAGGTCCTCGATCAGCGGGGGATAGCGGATCGCTTCCTCGCGGAGGGGAAGGCGATGCAGATCCAGAGCTTCGCCGGCACCCGGCTGGACATCAGCGACTTTCCCACCCGGCACAACTACGGCCTCGCCCTGTCGCAGAAGCACTCCGAGCGCCTTCTGGCGGCGTGGGTCAGCGAGTTGGGGGTGCGGATCGCTCGCGAACGTGAGGTGACGGGTTTCGCGCAGGACGACGCCGGCGTCAACGTCGAGCTGTCCGACGGTCAGTCGCTGCGGGCGGAATTTCTCGTCGGGTGCGACGGCGGTCGCAGCCTGATCCGCAAGGCAGCCGGCATCGAGTTCGCCGGCTGGGATCCGTCGGTCAGCTCCCTGCTCGCCGAGGTCGAGATGAGCGAGGAGCCGGAGTTCGGCATGCGGCACGACGAGAACGGCACCCAAGCCCTGGGCAAGCTGGAAGACGGGCTGGTAGCGGTGGTTGTGAGTCAGCGGTATGCGGGGCAAACCGGCGAGCCGACCCTGCGTGAACTCAGCGAGGCGCTGGTCGCGGTCTGGGGAACCGACTACGGGGTGCACAGCCCCACCCGGCTCTCGCGCTTCACGGACATGACCAGGCAGGCAGCCTCCTACCGGGAGGGGCGGGTGCTGCTTGGGGGCGACGCCGCGCACGTGCACTACCCGGTGGGTGGGCAGGGCCTCAATCTCGGTGTGCAGGATGCGGTGAACCTGGGATGGAAGCTGGCCCAGGTGGTGAAGGGGACGTCGCCGGAAAGCCTGCTTGACACCTACCAGGCCGAGCGGCACCCGGTCGCCGCCCGTGTGCTGCGGACGACGATGGCGCAGACCGCGCTCACTCGCTCCGATGCGCGCATCGACGCCCTGCGCGAGACCATCTCCGAGCTCCTGACCGTGGATGAGGGTCGCAGGCGGTTCGCCGCGATGCAGTCTGGTCTCGACATCCACTACGACCTCGGTGAGGGACACCTGCTGCTCGGGCGCCGCATGCCCGATCTCGACCTCGTCACACCCGACGGCCCGCAGCGCGTATTCGCCCTGCTGCGCGACGCCAGGCCGGTGCTCCTCGACTTCGGGGAGCCCGGCGGCCTGGCCATCACGCCGTGGGCAGATCGGGTTCAGCGGGTCAACGCCGAACCGGTCGCCACTTGGGAGCTCCCGGTGGTCGGCGAGGTGCCCGCTCCCACCGCCGTGCTCATTCGCCCCGACGGCTACGTCGCCTGGGTGGGAGAGGGCGCGGTCGATGGGCTCGCTGACGCGCTCGGCACTTGCTTCGGGCCGTAAGGCCTAGAGGACATGCAGCTTGCCGTCGTGCCCCTCGCGCAGGGGGAAGCAGCAGTTGATGCAGCGGGGGAATTGCTCGAGCGCGGTCTGGGGCTCCTCCGGCTGCCACGGAGTGTGTCCCCTGCGCGTGCAGACGAAAAGCATGACGAGCACGCGGTGGCGCGTCGTCCTGGTGGTGATTGGATCGGCCAAGTCTCCCCTGCCTGTTGTTGGTGTTGCGCACAGCAACGACCGCGGCGGCTCCCGGCCGCCGCGTGATCCGTCATTGACCCTGCCGCTGTGTGCTTCGCGTGTTGGTTCCGCCTCGGCTCGACCAGTCGAGCGTCGGCGTAAGAGAAAACTTAGGCTGACCGATCAGGAAACGCAAGGTAAGCAATCTGACCTGACTATCGACCGCCCGGCTTGCGCTTACTCGCGCGCGTACTCCTCGGCCGCCCGTGACTCGAACTCGAACCCCACGAACTGCTCGTCCCCGACCACCCACGCGTCATGGCCGGGCTCGATGACATAGGCGTCTCCGGGTCCGATCTCCAGCTCGGTCCCATCGTCGTGCGCCACGTGTATGCGGCCAGACTGAGCCACGCCCACGTGGCGCGCCTGGCAAGTGTCCGTGCCCGCCACCGGCTTCACGCACTCGGACCATCTCCAGCCCGGCTCGAACGTCATGCGCGCGGCGGTCGCGTTGCCCAGCCGCACCACATCGACACGGGTCTTATCGGGAGTCCGGCTCTCGTCGGGGGAATCGAAAGCCCTGGATTCGACACCAGCCATTTGACCTTCCTCCTCTGATGGCGCAAAGCCACCGATCGTGCTGGGGTCGAAAGCGCACTCTAACCCGACGGGTATTCATCCTTGCGCCAAGCTCGGGGCTCGTCGGGCTGTTCCTTGGGAGTGCGCGCGAGCAGGAACGAGTGGTACGGCGCGACGAACGAGTCGGGCGCCGACACCGTGTAGGTGTGGTAGACGCTTCCGTTCTCGCGCGCGAAGGCGATGAAGCTCGGGGCCTCGCGCAGCCCGTCCTCGAGCTTTGCTCCCACTTGGCGACCCCACTCCTCGAGCCACTCGGGCGGGTCGGCGAGGATCCCCTGGATCTCGGGAACCTCCTTCGCCTGCTCGGGCTTGAGGGCGAGCCTGAAGTCGAAGGGGAAGTCGGTCCCATTCGTTGACACGTAGGGGAACTCCCAGCCCATCCGCTCCTTGTACGCGTTCAGGCGCTCGATGGGTGCGCGCGAGAAGCAGATCAGCGTCACGTCGCGGTGGCTCAGGTGCACGGCCGTGGCGCTGAGCTCGTCGCCCAGGTTCGAGCAGCCGGGGCAGGCTCCGTTCTCGTAGTCGGGCCCGAACATGATGTTGTACGCGAGCAGCTGGGAGCGTCCGTCGAAGAGCTCGGCCAGCGTCTTCTTCCCGTCCTGGGTGTCGAACTCGTACTCCTTCTCGACGAGGACCCAGGGAAGCTGCCGCCGCTGCTCGGTGACCTTGCGGCCGAGTTCCTCGTACTCGGCTTCGAGCTTCGCGACCTCGTCGCGGGCGGCCTGCCATTGCTCTCGGCTTCCGATCGTGTGCTCGGACATCGTTCGCCTCCTTCGGACGGTTGTCACTCAGGGTAAGAGACCGGCGCGCCGCCCCGAACTCATCGGTCGATACTTCAGCCATGAGCGTGCGTCGCATAGCGCTCGCCGTCGCGGCTGGGCTCGCACTGGCCGACGCGTCGATCGTGACCCTGGCGCTGCCGGACATCCTGCGAGACCTCGACACGACGATCGAGGGCGTGGCCGCGGTGATCGGTCTGTACACGCTCGTGATCGCCGTCGTCCTGCTTCCATTCGAGCGCCTGGCGTCGAGCTGGTCGGTGCGCGGCACCGGCGCCGCCGGGTTTGCGCTCATGGCCATCGCGAGTGGGGCGTGCGCAGTGGCGGGAAGCCTGCCCGTCCTGCTCCTGGCGCGAGGCGCGCAGGCGCTCGGCGGCGCGGCCGGGCTGGCGACCGTGTTCGAGCTGCTGGGCGGTGCCCGGGGACGGGGTCGCAGCCTGTGGGTGTGGACGGCGGTGTTCGGAACCGCCGTCGGCCCGGCGATCGGCGGCGCGCTCACCCAGGGATTCAGCTGGCGGGCGATCTTCGTGTTCCAGATACCGATCGCGGCGGCCGGCGCGATCGCGGTGCTCGTGGGGCCCGCGCGGGCGCCGGTCCCCCTCCCGGAAGCCGAGAGCCCGCGCTTCGAGTGGCGTCCCGCGGCCTCGCTCGGACTCGTCTCGGCCTCTCTCAGCGCCGTGCTGTTCCTGCTCGTTCTGCTCCTGGTCGCGGGTTGGAACGTGAGCCCGTTGGGTGCAGCCGGCGCGGTCACGATCATCCCCATCGCCGCGCTCGGAGGCGCGCGCATCGGCGGCGATCCCCGCACCCGCGCGGTCGCGGGCTGCGCGCTGGTGGGCGGAGGCGTGCTCGCGCTGGCCTGGCTGCCGACGGCCAACCTGTGGTGGACCGTCCCACCGCAGCTGCTCGCGGGCGCGGGGATGGGACTTGCGCTGACTGCACTCGGAGGAGACTTGCTGCCAGAACGCACGCCGCGCGATGCCGCC
>DATBKS010000131.1:0-3442 GCA_036555755.1 Thermoleophilaceae bacterium | reverse complement strand
TTCACGGTGTTGGTGGGCTGCGCGCCACGCGCCAGCCAGTGCTCGAGCCGCTGCTGGTTGAGCACGATCTCGGACGGCTCGACCTGGGCGTTGTAGCGCCCGATCGTCTCGATCACGCGACCGTCGCGCGGAGAGCGCTGGTCGGCCACTACGACGCGCCAGATCGGGTTCTTGCGACCCCCGACGCGCGTCAGCCTTACACGTACTGCCAAGTTTCAGTTCACCTCTCTAGATGGATACGGCGGCGCAGAACGTTAGCGGCCCCGTGCGAGTTGCGACAGATTCGGCATCTTGCCCTGCGCCATCGAGCGCATCATCTTCTGCATCTGGCCGAACTGCTTGACGAGCTGGTTCACCGCGCTCACGTTCGTGCCCGAGCCCTGCGCGATGCGGCGGCGGCGCGATCCGTTGAGGATCGAGGGGTTCGCCCGCTCCTCAGGCGTCATCGACGTGATGATCGCCTGGACCCGGTCGAGCTCGCGGTCGTCGATCTTCAGCCCGCCGAGCTGGGCGCCCATGCCGGGGATCATCTTGAGCAGCCCGCTCACCGGCCCCATGCGGCGGATCTGATGCAGCTGGTCGAGGAAGTCGTCGAAGGTGAACTCCTGCTTGCGGATCTTCCGCTCGAGCTCCTCCGCCTTCTTCTCGTCGAACTCCTTCTCCGCCTTCTCGACAAGGGTCATGACGTCGCCCATGCCGAGGATGCGCTGGGCCATGCGGTCCGGGTGGAAACGCTCGAAGGCGTCGAGCTTCTCGCCGGTGGAGGCGTAAAGGATCGGCTTGCCGGTGACCGCCTTCACGGACAGCGCGGCGCCGCCGCGAGCGTCGCCGTCGAGCTTCGTCATCACGACGCCGTCGAAGTTCGCGACGTCGGCGAACTGCTCGGCGACGTTCACCGCGTCCTGGCCGGTCATCGCGTCGACCACGAGCAGCACGTTGTGCGGCTTCGTGCGCTTCTTGATGTCGGCGAGCTCCTTCATGAGCTCCTCGTCGATGTGGAGGCGGCCTGAAGTGTCGACGATCAGCACGTCCTTGCCCTCCGCCTTGGCCTGGCCAAGCGCCCACTCAGCGATGTCGACCGGATTGCGGCCCGTCCCCTGCTCGTAGACGGTCGCGCCCACCTGCTCCCCCACCTTCACGAGCTGGTCGACCGCAGCCGGCCGGTAGACGTCGCAGGCCGCGAGTGCCACGTCCTTCTTGTGCTCCTGCTTGAGGTGGCGAGCGAGCTTCGCGCAGGCGGTCGTCTTGCCGGAACCCTGAAGGCCCGCCATCAGGATCACGGTGGGCTTCGAGGACCCGAACACGAGGTCGCGGCCCGCGCCGCCCATCAGCGCGGTGAGCTCCTCGTCGACGATCTTCACGACCTGCTGCCCGGGGTTGAGCGACTCGAGCACGTCAGCGCCCAGCGCACGCTCCTTGACCGCATTCGTGAAGTTCTTGACCACCTGGAAGTTCACGTCGGCCTCGAGCAGCGCGAGGCGGATCTGGCGCATGGCCTTGTTGATGTCGTCCTCGGTCAGCGTGCCGCGCGAGCGGACGTCCGAGAGGGCCGACTGAAGGCGTTCGGAGAGCGTGTCGAACATGCGTTCCGGAGGCTAGCGGGAGGCGACCGAGTCGAGCGCCTGCTCGACGTCGGCGATCACGTCATGCGCATCCTCGCAGCCCACGCTCAGGCGGATGAAGCCTTCGGCGATGTCGTCGCCGCCCCAGCGGGCGCGGCGCTCGGCCGAGGTGTGCACGCCGCCGAAGCTCGTCGACTCGTTGACGAGCCGGCAGGCAGCGAGGAAGTCCTCGGCCTGCTGCCCGCTCGGGAGCGTGAAGCAGACGATCGTGCCGAAGCGGCTCATCTGGCGCGACGCGATCTCGTGCGCTGGATCGCTCAGGAGGCCGGGATAGCGGATCGCCTCGAGGTCCTCGCGGCCGGCGAGCCGCTCGGCCAGCGCCTGCGCCGTGCTGCATGCGCGCTCGAGGCGCACGTCGAGGGTCGGGAGCGAGCGGTGCGCGAGCCAAGCCTCGAACGGCCCCGGGATTGCGCCCGTGTGGATGCGCCAGTGGAGGAGCTCCTCTTTCTCGGCCGGATCGCGCGCGGCGACGTAGCCCATGATGATGTCGGCGTGGCCGCTCAGGTATTTCGACGCGCTCGCCATCACGAAGTCGGCACCCAGCTCCAGCGGGCGCTGCCCGAGCGGCGTGGCGAACGTGTTGTCCACCGCTACCGGCGCGCCCGTCGCGTGAGCGCGCTCGATCAGGAGGGGAAGGTCGCAGACGTCGAGGCCGGGGTTCGACGGGCTCTCGAGCCACACGAGCGTGGCGCCGTCGATCGCATCGGCGAAGGCGGGGTCCGCGGTCGGGACGAGCCGCGCCTCCACCCCACGCTCGGCTAGATACGTGCGAATGAGGGTGCGCACGCCCATGTAGCAGTCGGCGGGCGCGACCAGCACATCGCCAGGCTTGAGACGCGGCAGCAGCACGGCATTGGCGGCCGCCATCCCCGACGCAAACAGGGTGACGCTGCCGCCCTCCAGCTCACCGAGTGCCGACTCGTACGCCGACCACGACGGGTTCGTGTAGCGGCCGTAGGCGAACTCGGCCTCGTGCGGGTCGCCCCTGAGGTGGAACGGTGCGGCGAACGTCGGGCCCGGCAGAAACGGTGCGCCCTGCTCGGCCTCCGGCAGACCGGCGCGTACGACGCGTGTGCCCTCTCGCTTGTTCTCGTCCGGCATCCGAGCCAAATTAGCGCGGCTCAGGCCCCGATGATCGCCCGTGCGAAGTCGTCTGGGTCGAACGGGCGCAGGTCCTCGAGGCTCTCGCCGATGCCGATCAGCTTCACGGGCACGCCCAGCTCCTGCGCGATGGCGAGCGCGATGCCGCCCTTCGCGGTGCCGTCGAGCTTCGTGAGCACGATGCCGGTCACGTCCACCGCCTCGCGGAAGAGCATCGCCTGCCGCAGTCCGTTCTGGCCCGTGGTGGCGTCGATCGTGAGCAGCGTCTCGTGCGGCGCGTCGGGCAGCTGCTTCTGGATCACGCGACGGACCTTTGCAAGCTCGTCCATCAGGTGCGACTGGGTGTGCAGGCGCCCGGCGGTGTCGCAGATCACCACGTCGTGGCCGCGGGCCTGTGCCGCCTCGATCGCATCGAACGCCACGGCGCCGGGGTCCGAGCCCTGAGCCGCGCGCACGATGTCGCAGCCCGCGCGCTGAGCCCACTCCGCGAGCTGCTCCACGGCCGCGGCGCGGTAGGTGTCGCCCGCGCCGAGCATCACCGACTTGCCGAGCTCCTTCTGGAGGTGCCAGGCGATCTTCCCGATCGTCGTGGTCTTGCCCGTGCCGTTGACGCCCACCATCAGGATCACCGTCGGATCGGGACGCAGGTCGATCGTGAGCTCGCCCGCGCGCGCCACCTCGGCCATGATCTCGGTGAGGCGGCGCTGGAGGTCCTCGCC
>DATBKS010000130.1:0-10299 GCA_036555755.1 Thermoleophilaceae bacterium | reverse complement strand
GGGAGACGATCCGCGGCTCGACGAGCTGCTCGGCGAGCGCGGCGCGGCCGGGTTCCGCTCGCTGTTCGACGGCTTCCCGGACCTCGTCGGCGTGCTCTGGGCGATCCGCGACGAGCAGGGGAGGATCGTCGACTTCAGCTTCGGCTACGGCAACCCGTCGATGCTGAGCGCGTTCCGCGTGCCGCCGGAGCAGGCCGAGCGCTACACGCTGCTGGAGGCGCTGCCGCGGATGCGCGGCGGCCGCTCGTTCCGCGCGTACGTGCACGTGTGCGAGACCGGCGAGCCGTGGGTCCACGAGACGACCTACGACACGCCGTTCGGCGACGGCTACATGCTCGGCACGTTCGTCGAGCGCAGCGCGCGGCTCGGCGACGGCGTCGTGAACTTCCTCACCGACGTGACCGAGCAGCGCCGGATGGAGGCCGAGCTGCGCAGCTACGCCGAGCTGGTGGCGCACGACCTGCGCGAGCCGATCATGGCGATGGCTCTGCTCGTGACGCTGCTCGAGCGGCACGCCACGGAGCCGCCGCCGGTGGAGGTGCTCGAGCAGCTACGCGCGAGCAATGAGCGCGCCCGTGAGCTGATCGACTGCGTGCTCTCGTACGCGCGCGCCGGGGTCCTGGGAACGGAGCGCGTGGACCTCGGGCAGCTCGCGTCCGAGGTTGAGCAGGATCTGCGGGCGCGCCTCGCCGAGGCGGACGCAACGCTCGAGGTGGGCGAGCTCCCCCAGGTCGACGGCGATCCTCAGCAGCTCCGCCGCGTGCTGCAGAACCTCGTGGCCAACGCGCTCAAGTTCCGCAGCGAGGCGCCGCCGCGCGTCGAGCTGTCGGCGGAGCGCGGCCCCCGCGAATGGATCGTGAGCGTGAGCGATAACGGCATCGGCGTCGACCCGTCGCAGGCCGGGCGCATCTTCGGGCTCTTCTCACGCGGCAGCAACGGCGCCGACGGGATTGGAATCGGCCTAGCCGTCTGTCGCCGTGTGGTGGAGGCCCACGGCGGCCGCATCTGGGTGGAGCCCGCCGAGGGCGGCGGCAGCTCCTTCCGCTTCACGCTCCCGCACTAACGAGGCACCGTACAGCCCCTGACTAGCCTCGGGTTGTGGGAGCGCTTCTGCTCTACGACGCCGACTGCGGCTTCTGCCGCTGGTCCGCCGCGACGGTGCTGCGCTGGGATCGGCGTGGGCTGCTGCGGCCCGTCGCGCTTCAGGAGCCGGAGGCGGACGGTCTACTCGAGGGCCTGACCACCGACGAGCGGATGCGCTCCTGGCACCTCGTGGACGGAGACGGACGGCGCTACTCGGCCGGCGCGGCATTCGCGCCGCTGCTCGGGCTGCTTCCCCGCGGCAAGCGGCTCGCGAGGCTCGCCGAGCGCTTCCCGCGCAGCGTCGAGCTCGGCTACGAAGCGGTGGCGAGCCGGCGCGCGTGGCTCAGCCGACTTGTGCCTGCGGCATCGAAAGACCGAGCGCAGAGTCTGCTCGCTCGGCGGGCGGCGAGCTCATGATCCGCTCGAACGCGGCCACGACGCGCGGATCGAACTGACTGCCGGCGCACCGGCGCAGCTCCGCGAGCGCGTCCTCGTGGCCCGATGCCGCGCGGTAGGGCCGCGTGGTGGTGATCGCGTCGTAGGCGTCGCAGACGGCGATGATGCGCGCGGCCAGCGGGATCTGCTCGCCACTCGTGCCGTCGGGGTAGCCGGCGCCGTCCCAGCGCTCGTGGGTCGCGCGCACGATCGGCGCCGCGTCGCGCAGTGACACGGCGGAGGCGACGATCCGCTCGCCGATCAGCGTGTGGCGGCGCATGAATGCCCACTCGTCCGCGTCCAGCGGTCCCGGCTTGTCGAGGATGCTGTCCGGGATCGCGAGCTTGCCGACGTCGTGCAGCTCCGCCGCCTGGCGCAGCACGACGAGCTGTGCGTGGTCTAGCTGCAGCTCGCGGCCCAGCGCCTCGACGAGATCGCCGACGTCGCTCACGTGGACGCTGAGGTCCCCGCTGCGCTCCGCGAGCGCGTGGAGCAGCACGCGCTTGCTCTCCACCGCCGGCGTCGGCCGCCCCTGGCCCTTGTGGTCGTACATGCGCTGGTCGGCGATCACGAGCGCCTGCTGACCGTCGGGCGCCTCGTCCGGCACCGTCACCGAACCGTGGGAGCAGCCGATCGAGAAGCCCTCGCCCACCTCGGTGAGGCAGTTGGCGCCGAGACCGACCGCCTCGCGCGCGCTCCTTCCCCCTCCGCTGGCGACGACGCAGAACTCGTCGCCGCCCATCCGGAACCCGGTAGCTCCGGTGGGCAGGCTCGCGCGCAGGCGCCGTCCCATTCGGGCCAGCAGCGCGTCGCCGGCCGCGTGGCCGAAGCTGTCGTTGTACCCCTTGAAGCCGTCCAAGTCGTAGATCGCGAGCGTGAACGGCCGCTCCTCGGCGAGCCGCTCCTCGATCTCCGCCACCAGGCCGCGGCGGTTCGACAGGCCCGTGAGCGAGTCGGTGACCGCCTCCTCCTGGCTCTTGCGCAGCATGCGCAGGTTCTGCCTGAAGCTCATCGCGAGGCGCGCGACCACCGCCAGGAGACACGCGGTGGCGAGCCAGAGCGCGGCCACGTTGATGTGCTTGTAGTGGTCGCGGAACTCGAGCCCGAGGCAGGTGATGGCCGCGATCACGGGCACGGCGAAGGTCGCCCAGCCCTCGAGCTGGACGCGCGCGGCACGGGCCGGACGCTGCCATGCCGCCACAGCGATCAGGACCATCGTCGCCGGCCAGCCGACGTCCAAAAGCTTGTCCTCGACATAGGTGCCGAGCGCGACCTGGTACAGGTAGATCGAGTCGACGACGGCGAACACCGCGAGGCCGACGCCGATCAGCACCCAGCCGCCGCGGAGCGTCCACCCGGTGGCCGTGAGCACGCCGACGACGATGCCGAGCAGGAGGATGTCGAAGAGCGGATAGGCGAGGTTCGTCGCGACCGTGAGCGGCGCGCCGCCCGTGCTCGCCACCACCTTGCCGAAGATGAGCGCCGCTCCCACTGCCGCAACCGCAAGGCCGCCGATCAGGCCGTCCAGCCACATCCCCGCGGGCAGAGACTTCACGCGCGCGCGTAGGAGCAGGCCGACCCCGATGTAGAGGAAGGGGTAGGTGGCGAGGTACATCGCGTCGTTGATCGACGGGTACGGGACGTTGTCGGCGTTCTGGTACACGAGCGTCCAGTAGACGTCCGCGACCGAGAACGAGAGCAGGCCGAGCGCGATGCTCAGCCACGCGAACCGCTCGCTGCGCCGCGCCACCGCGCGGGCGACGCAGACCGCGACGGCGCCGAATTCGATCGCGTCGTAGAGCCACTCCCACCAGGACGCCGGCGGCACCGCCGGCCAGGGCATCCGAAGCCCGTTATGGGCGGTCAGGACCGCGAGCGCGAAGGCAAGGACGATCAGCGCCCATTTGCTGAAGCTGGACAGTCTCCGCTCAAGCGGTTCCACCCACGAGTGATCGACCGTTGAACTGCGCCGCTTTAGCCCTTCTGCGCCGAACATGCGGCCCAAAGCGCTCGCCTAGCAGCCCCAGCGCCAACCCGCCGGTGGCCCACGCGCCGAGGATCACCAGCGGCCAGAGCGTGGCCGCCCAGTCGAAGTACTGGATGTTGCGCACCGCGGTGAGCGCGGCGCCCGGCGGCAGAAGCTGAGAAATCGCGCCGTAGAAGCCGGGCTCGAGCTGGTAGGTCACCGCGCCGCCCATCGAGCTCATCCCGAGCAGCATCAGCATCACGATCGCGGTGACGATGCCGACCGGTCCGCCCAGGTGCCCGAGCCCGTGCGCCCCGGAGGCCACCGCCAGCGCGAGCAGGCCGGCCACCAGCGCGATGCCCACGAAATGCCCCTTGAGGGCGCCGACCAGGACATCGACGTTGAACGCCACGACGAGTCCCGCCACCAGCGCGTAGGCGAGGACAGCCGCCCAGCGCAGGTGCCACGGGTGGCGGCGCCCGGCGACCGATAGCAGCACGCCGAACACCAGGCTCGGGATCAGCGTGCCGATCACGGTGAAGAGCGAGGAGAGCCCGCGCCTGTCGCTCGCCGGCAGCGGCTTGAGGTCCTCGACTGCGAGCGGAACCTTCTGCGCCGCGGCGGCGTGCTGGAGGGCCGTGGTGAGCGTCTCGGTGGGAGCGGCGCCGAAGGCCTGCGCGACCAGCAACTCGTCCTGCGTTGCGCGCGGCACGAGCACGCCATGGACGTCGGTGTCGAGCAGGGCGGCACGTGCGCGGGCCTCGTTGTCGTACGCGCGCACGTCGAAGGAGCCCGGCGCCTTGCCGTCGAGGTGGGCCTGCAGGCGGCTTGCGTCGGCCTGCGTGCCCACGATCCCCACGTCAAAGCCCTTCGGGCTCGGCGAGTGGAACGCGGTCACGTACAGCGCCGTGAACGCGAACAGCAGCACCAGCGCGCCCGCCGCAATCCGGACGACATTCCAAGCTTCGTGTTCGAACCGTGCGGTGGGCTTCTCCATGGCGGCTTCTCCTTCGTTATTCAACGCTGTTGACTTTACACCGTTGAATAAATCTGTCAACCTCACAGACATGAGCCCGCGCAGCGGACGCCGCCCCGGAGAAAGCTCGTCGCGCGACGACATCCTGCGGGCGGCGCGCAAGCTGTTCGCGGAGCGCGGCTACGACGGCGCTTCGCTGCGCGCCATTGGGGCCGAGGCGGGCGTCGACGCCGCGCTCGTCGTGCACTTCTTCGGCAACAAACCGGCGCTGCTGGCCGAAGCGGTGGACTGGCCATTCGACCCCGAAGTCGAGATACCCAAGCTGCTGGCCGGCGGCCGGCGCCGGGTAGGGCGGCAGCTCGCCGAGCTGTTCGTCAAGACCTGGGACGAGCAGGGCACCCGCCACCCGATCCTGATCATGCTGCGCGCCGCCGGCACCGAGCCACGGGCGGCGTCGCTGCTGAGCGATTTCCTCCGGCAGCGATTGCTCGCCCCGCTGATGAGCCGACTGGATGTGGACCAGCCCGAGCTGCGCGCGGAGCTCGTCCAGTCGCAGCTCGTGGGGCTGGCCCTCGTGCGGTACGTGCTGGCCACGGATCCGCTCGCCTCGGCGCGACCGGCCCGGGTGGTCGAGTGGGTCTCCCCAACACTGCAGCGCTACCTGACGGGCAAGCTCTAGCCGCCGCCGGTAGTCCGTCGGCTACCGGCGGACGTGATGCGCGGGCAGGTCCCCCACCTCGTCCTTCGACAGGGTCAGCGTCACGAGGTCCGTCTCCACCTTTTCCACTGACGTGATGGGGATGGTCACCTCCCGTTTGCCCCATAGGTGACCGCGTTCGAGAACGAGGTGCGTGATGTGGTCGCCCTCGACGAGAAAGCCATCGACGTGGCCGAGGTCGTGCCCATCTGCGGCGACGACCGCGCTCGCGCGCCTGATCTCCACCTCTCCCTTGGGGACGCGGTCGTAGATCACGCCGGTCTCCGGGTTGAGCACGCCGGCGTAGCCATCGGGACCGGCCGCCTCGTAGTAGGGCAGCGCGAGCACGTCCTGAACCCCCACATCCCAGTCGGGATCCTCAACAAGGAAATCGCCGATCTGCAGGTAGGCGAAGCGTTGCGCCTGCGCGAGCTCGCACAGTTCCGCGCGCGTGCACGCGAGGGCGATCTGATGCTCATCGCCACCCCCGAGCTCCACCAGCGCGATCGGGACGAGCCGGGCCTCGTCGTGCCTGTGCGGGGGCTGGACGACGATGTGCGTGATGTGCTTCGTCGTGGGATCCACCACGAAGTCCTCGAGCACGCCCGCGGCCCCGTCGGTGCACTCGACGGATTTCCCAAGCTCGAGCCTGATCTCCGATTGCGCGTTCACGCGACACGCAGTCGACCACCGCGAGCGAGCTCGATCGTCGCCCAGATCGGGTGATCCCTACTCGTAGTCGCCCGCGAGGAACATCAGCGCGGCCTTGACGCGCCGGCTCACGTCCTCCGCGTTCGCCAGGTTCAGCTTCATGAAGATCGAGTTGATGTGCTTCTCCACGGCGCGCTTGGTGAGGAAGAGCGACTCGGCGATCGCCGCGTTGCTCTTGCCCTGCGCGATCTCCGCAAGCACCTCGCGCTCACGCGCGGTGAGCTCCGAGAGCGGCGACTGGGCCGCCCGCGTCTGTGCTTGCACGAGCACCTCGACCACCTCGGGGTCGATCATCGACTCGCCCGCGACGACCGCCTCGATCGCCGTCACGAGCTGCGCCGTGTCGTGCACGCGCTCCTTGAGCAGGTAGGCCCGCCGGGCCGAGCCGGACTCGAGCAGCGCGAGCGGGTAGCTCGGCTCGACGAACTGGCTGAGCACCACCACGCCGATCTGCGGATGCGTCTCGCGCAACCGGTGCGCCACCTCGATCCCCTCGTCGGTGCCCGTAGGCGGCATGCGGATGTCGGTGAGCACTACGTCGGGCTCCTCCTCGTCGATGGCGGCGATGAGCGAGTCCCGGTCCTCGCACGCGCACACCAGCTCGAGCGTCGGAACGCTGCCCACGATCTCCGTGAGCGCTTCGCGCACCAGGAAGGCGTCCTCGGCCACGATCACCCGAATGCGCTGCTCCTGGGGCTCGCCGTCCGTCGGGTTGTCAGCAACCATCGCCAAAACGGGGTCCCCTCTGAACCTTAATTCACCCCGTTCGGATGAGGCCACCGCGCCGGGTCGCCCGTAGTTTCGCCGCCAGGCCATCGACCCGAAGGAGAACGCATGGCGGACCTGATTGCCATCGCCTACGACGACGAGGGCACCGCAGCCCAAGCGGCCGACGAGGCCCGTCGTCTCGCCAGCGAGCTGATCATCGAACCTGACGCAATAGCGACAATCACGCGCGACCAGGAAGGGAAGTTCCACGTCAACACCAGCCACAACCCAGTGGGTGGCGGCGCGACCTGGGGCATGTTCTGGGGCCTGCTGTTCGGCCTCCTGTTCTTCGTGCCGATCTTCGGAATGGCAGTCGGCGCCGGACTCGGCGCGCTGTTCGGGAAGATCGAGAAGAGCGGTATCGACAAGGAGTTCCAGCAGCAGATCCGCGACAAGCTCCAGCCCGGCACGTCCGCGCTGTTCCTCGTGGTCGAGAAGGTCACGCCGGACAAGGCCGTCGAGGCCATGAGCAAGTACGGCGGCACCGTGATCAAGTCGTCGCTCTCGAAGGAAGCGGAGCACGAGCTTCAAGAGGCGCTACACGGATCTCCAGTCTCCGCGTAGCGATCCCTCCTCGAACCGGCCGGGCCGCGGGACGCTGAGAAGGCGGCCCGGCCGGGGCTAACCAGGCACCAGATGACTGAGACCGTTCGACTTCTCGATCCGCCGCGAGGCGACGGGATCCTGCTCATCACGTCGCCTCCCCCGCGCGAGCCGTCGCACTTCGCCTGGATCGCGTTCGTGGGGACGTGGCTCCTCCTCGTCGCGCTCCTCAACCTGCTCTTCGGCTTCGTCGAGGTGCTGAACGACTACTACTTCACCGGCGACACCGTGCTCGCCGGCAACCACTCGCTGTGGGGCTGGCTGTACATCACGATCGGGGTCGTCCTGCTGCTGATCCTGCCGCTCGTGCTGATGCGCAACCCGGTGGGTGTGGTGCTCGCGATCGTCGCAGTGCTGGGCAGCATCGTCAGCCATATCCTGGGCTTCGGCGACAAACCCGGATGGTCAATCGTCGCGCTCGCGATCGACGCACTCGTTCTGTTCGCGCTTTTGTCGTACGCGCTGCCGCCGCGCCAGGACCGGCGCAGGTTCGTTTCGGGTTAGGCGGCGGTCTTCTCCTATTCCGAAGCCGGCATGGCCGGCCCGCGGGCGCCGTGCGCCAGGAGTCCGTAGAGCACGAGCAGGTCGAGCCCGAAGATCGTCAGCGACCAGATCGGGTAGGCGCCGACGAACATCAGCTGGCCGATCGCATTGGCGAAGGCGACGAGCACTCCGAACCACCGCGCAAACTGGTTCTTGGCGAAGATCCCGGCGGCCGCGAACAGCTGCGCGATGCCGAGGAACAGGACGATCCAGCCCCACGTGTGAAGGCTGCTCACCACGAGCTTCGCGTCGTGGACGAACACCTTGGAATCGCCGATTGCCGCGATCCCGTGGATGATGTTCATGACCCCGGCGAGCGCGATCACCGTGCCGGCGAACGCCATCCATCCCTCCCAGGCAGTGTGATCGCCGTAGCTTCCGTAGGTCTGTTGAAGGTCTCGGCCGGACGGTCCGCCGGCCCCCCACTTGTCAGCGAGCGGAGCGGTCATCGCCCCCTCCTTTCGTCGGCATTGACGCTACGGCCGGGATCAGCACCGAGCATCACCCGGATCAGGTGACGATTCGGAAGCTCGCGCTGTAGGGACGGCCGGGAGTTGCCCACCGCAGCGCGTCGTCCGGTCCGTCCAGCGCGTTGGGAGCCGCTGTCATCGGCTCGACACAGATGTATTCCTGTCCTGGTGGCACGAAGATCTGCGCCACGCGATAGCCCTCGGTGAACTCGACCGCGATCGTTCTCCCGCCCCCGCGCAGCGCGAAGCGCCGGCCTCGAAGACGGTCGTAACCGTCGTCCCAGTGACGGTCCCCGATCGCGCCGGAGATCGCCGCCACCGTCTCGGTCTCCCCGGTCGGTATCTGCTGCGAGTCCATGAGCAGATGGCGCTCGACCGGGAAGTCGACCTCCCACTGGCTGCGCGGCACCCGCGGGATCTGGAGGTAGGGATGGAAGCCGAAGGAAATCGGCACGGGATCCTCTCCGGTGGGCGTGACCGTCACCCCGACCTCCAACATCCCGCCGCCCAGCTGGATCTCCATCCGCAAGCGGTGGGGAAAGGGAAACGCCGTGAGGAGCTCCGGCCCGTCGAAGTCCAGCGTGGCCACGAGCCGGGCGCGATTCGCGTCGGCGCCGAGCTCGGCGACCGACCACGCGCGGCCGGTCAGCACGCCGTGGATCGGCAAGCCGTGGTCGTCTTGCAGCAGCAAGGGCGATGCCGGATCGAGCGACACACTCCGCCCGGCTACTCGATAGCCGAAGCCGGCCAGCCGATTGGCCCAGGGGTGAAGGAACGGAATCCCCATGAACGTGCGCGCGCGGGCGTAAGCGCCAACCCCCTCGCCCTGCCACAGGAGCTCCTCGCCGGCATGGACCAGGGACGCGCCGAGCATGCCTGCCGCCGGCACCCAGGTGGAATGCAGGTCGGATGCGGTGTCGTGCAGGACGTAGGCCGGCAGCCCGGCCACCTCGCTCGCCTCGACCCGCAGGTCGGGCAGGCTGGCCACAGAATCACTCACGGACACGGCAGTCGATCAGCGGGTTCGTGGGCGGCCATCGTCCGGATCGGGTGATTCTCGCGCAGTTCACCCGGATCAGGTGACGACTCTCGCGCGCGGGGCGCGGAGCATCTCATCGTCGTACCCGCCCCCGGCTAGGAAGAAGGACGATGACCACCGCAGTCAAACCGGCGGCCCACCCGCCGGCTGGGCGAGCGGAGGCTCGCCGCCAAGTCCCCGCCGACGTCTTCGTCGCGTTCGGCATCACAGGTGACCTCGCGAAGGTAATGACCTTCCGCTCGCTCTACCGGCTGGAGCGGCGCAAGCTGCTGGACTGCCCGATCGTGGGCGTGGCGGTGGACGACTGGACCGCCGACGAGCTGCGCGACCACGCCCGCCAGGCGATCATCGACTGCGGCGAGACGCTTGACGAGGAGGTCTTCGCGCGCCTGGCCGCGCGCCTGTCTTATGTCAGCGGGGACTTCGGCGACGACGCCACATACAAGCGCGTCGCGGGCGCGATCTCCGACGCCCAGAACCCGGTCTTCTACCTGGAGATCCCGCCGTTTTTGTTCGGCACGGTGATCAAGGGCCTGTCGGGCGCCGGACTGACGAAGAAAGCGCGCGTGGTGGTCGAGAAGCCGTTCGGTCACGACCTCGCGTCGGCCCGCGAGCTGAACGAGGAGGTGCACCAGTACCTCGACGAGTCGCAGATCTTCCGGATCGACCACTTCCTGGGGAAGATGGGCCTGGGAGAGATCCTCTACCTGCGCTTCGCCAACTCGATGTTCGAGCCGGTGTGGAACCGCAAGCACGTCGAGTCGGTGCAGATCACGATGGCCGAGAGCTTCGGCGTCGACGATCGCGGCCACTTCTACGACCCGGTCGGCGCGCTGCGCGACGTCGTCGTCAACCACCTGATGCAGGTGGTCGCTGCGACGGCGATGGAGCCGCCCGCCTCCGGCGACGCGGACACGCTCAAGAACGCGCTCTTCTCCGTCTTCCGCGCGATGCCGCCCGCCGATCCGGCCCACTACGTCCGCGGCCAGCACGAGGGCTACCGGGCCA
>DATBKS010000129.1:0-5270 GCA_036555755.1 Thermoleophilaceae bacterium | reverse complement strand
GTCGGCCCGTGCACGAGCAGGCCGTTGCGCAACGCCATGCCGCCCAACCGAAGCTTTTCTTCCTTTTTGCTCATCCCAGCACCTCCTGTGCGAGTTCGGCGTAGAACGTTGCAGCCAGCCCGAGGTCCTGCACGGCGATGCGCTCGTCGGCACTGTGCACAAGCGGCGCGGTCTCGAACATATCCATCGACTTCTGCGGGAAGAAGCCGTACGCGACGCACTCGGGGAACGCGTCGCGCCACCAGCGTGAGTCGGTGAAGCCCGGCAGCACTGTGGGCACCACGACGGCGCCCGGATCGATGCGCTCGACGAACGCGCGGATGCGCTCCATCAGCGGCGTGTCGAGCGGCGAGCGGTTGCCGATCACCTGCTCGTCCTCGAAGAAAGAAAGCTCGTAGCCGTCGACCGTGCCGAGCGCGCCCGCGATGCGGTCGCGCGCCTGCTCCTCGCCGGAGCCCGGCGGCACGCGGCAGTCCACCTCCAGCTCGGCGCGCGATGGGATCACGTTGATCTTCTCCGAGGCCCGCACCATCGTCGGCGAGAGCGTGATGCCGAGCATCGGCTCGATCAGCACGGCGAGGCGCGGGTCCCTCTCGTCCAGCTCGCGCAGTGCCTCCGCGGGGTCGCCGCCGTTCAGCACGCCAAGGCCGCGCAGGAGCGCCTCGGGCTCCGGGCCCAGCTCGAGCGGCATCGGCGCGCCGGCCAGCGCCGTGAGCAGCGGGCCGAGCTTGAGCAGCGCGTTGTCGCCGATGCGCGGGATCGACGCGTGGCCCGCGCGCCCGCTCGTCGTCAGCTTGAAGCGGAACACGCCCTTCTCGGCGACGCAGACGCTGTAGTAACGCCGGCCGTCGAACTCGAACACCTCGCCGGCGCCCTCGTTGATGCTGAAGTCACAGCGCACCTTGTCCCGGTGGTTCGCGCACAGCCACTTGGCGCCGTGCTGCGAGCCGGCCTCCTCGTCGGCCACGAAGACGAGAAGCAGGTCGCCGGACTCGGGCCGCCAGCCTTCCTCGACGAGCACGAGCGCGGCGGCCAGCTCGGCCGCAACCTGGCTCTTCATGTCGAGCGCGCCGCGGCCCCACACGTAGTCGTCGCGCAGCTCGCCGGACCAGGGATCGACGCTCCACTCCGACGGCGTCGCGAGCACGGTGTCCACGTGGCCGGACAGCGACAGCACCGGCCCGTCGGAGCGACCGCGCAGCCGCGCCACGAGGTTCGGCCGCCCCTCGACCGCGGACAGGAGCTCGCACTCGAAGCCCGCGTCCTCGAGCAGATCCCGCAGCCATTCCTGGGCTGCCTGCTCGTTCCCCGGGGGATTGACCGTGTTGAAGCGGATGAGCGACTGGAGGAGCTCGGTCGTGCGCCGCTCCAGTTGCGCAGAATCTGGCACGGAGGCTGAGTATATGGACGGCTGGAAGCCCGCCGAACGGGCTGCGAGACTCTGGGTGTGGAGCGACTTTTCGAGACCGAAGAGGCTGCGCGCGGCCGCACGTCCGTGCCACCCGCGGACCAGCCGCTGGCCGTTCGCATGCGCCCCGGTGCGCTCGCCGAGTTCATCGGGCAGGAGCACCTGCTCGGCGAGGGCTCGGCTCTGCGCAGCGCGCTCGAGGAGGGGCGCCCGCACTCGATGGTGCTCTACGGGCCGCCGGGCACCGGCAAGACGACGCTCGCGCGGCTGCTCGCCCTGAACTCGCGCTCGGCGTTCGAGGAGGCCTCGGCCGTCAACGCCGGCCGCCAGGAGGTGCGCGACGTCCTCGAGCGCGCGGACCATCGCCGGCGCACGAGTGGCGAGGGCACGATCTTCTTCCTCGACGAGATCCACCGCTTCAACAAGGCGCAGCAGGACGCGCTGCTCCCGGCGGTGGAGGAGGGGCTCGTCACGCTCGTGGGCGCCACCACCGAGAACCCGTACTTCGAGGTCAACTCGGCCCTGCTCTCACGCTGCACGGTCTACGAGTTCCGCCAGCTCGAGGACGCGC
Organism: Thermoleophilaceae bacterium; assembly: GCA_036555755.1. GTDB lineage: Bacteria > Actinomycetota > Thermoleophilia > Solirubrobacterales > Thermoleophilaceae > JAICJR01. The sequence continues at coordinate 3,291 of DATBKS010000129.1, read as the reverse complement.
ACGTGCTCGCCCTGCTCCGCCGCGCGCTCACCGACGAGCGCGGCCTGCCGGACGCGCCTCAGGTGGATGACGAGGGGCTCGAGTTCCTGGCCGCGCGCGCCGGCGGCGACGCCCGCACCGCGCTCGCCGCGCTCGAGGTCGCATGCGACACGGCCGGCGGCGACGTCGTCACGCTCCGCCATGCCGAGGACGCCCTCCAGCGCAAGGCGCTGCTCTACGACAAGGGCGGCGATCGCCACTACGACACGATCTCCGCCTGGATCAAGTCCGCGCGCGGCTCGGACCCGGACGCATCGATGCTCTACCTCGTGGAGATGCTCGAGGGCGGCGAGGACCCGCGCTTCATCGCGCGCCGAATGGTGATCTTCGCGAGCGAGGACATCGGCAACGCCGACCCGCGCGCGCTCCAGGTGGCGGTGGCCGCCGCGCACGCGGTCGACAACGTTGGCATGCCGGAATGCGCCTTCAACCTGGCGCAGGCGGCGATCTACCTCGCGCTCGCGCCCAAGTCGGACACCGTCAAGCGCGCACTCAGGGCGGCAGGCGAGTGGATCGCCGAGAACGGGGCGCCCGCGCCGCCCGGCTACCTGCGAAGCGCGTCTTACCCGGGGGCAAAGGCGCTCGGGCGCGGTGAGGGCTACGACTCGCCGCACGGTCGCCCGGCCGGCGTGTCGCCGCAGGAGCTGATGCCGCCGGAGGCCGTTGGCGAGACCTTCGTGGAGCTCACCGACCACGGCGAGGAGCCGGCGCTCAAGGAGCGCCTCGAGAAGATCCGCCGCGCTCGCGGCCGCTAGCTAGGGACCGCCCCAGCCGGCAAGGCGCAGCGCCTCGCGCACGACGCCCTCGATCTGCGCGACGCCGACCGTCGTGATCGCGAACAGTCCGAGCGTGACGCCGAGCGGCACGCGCCGGCGCGCAAGCAGCACCACCGCGACTCCCGCGGCCATCTCCAGAGAGAGAACGGCGTTGGCCGCGCGTCCCGACCACTCCTGCATCAACAGCAGCGCCTCACCGGCGAGCGCGCCACCGAGGAGAGCGATCGACGCGCCGCGCGCAAGCAGGGTGCCGTCGCGCCACGCCGCGCCCGCGAAGCCGAAGAGCGCGCCCGCGCCGAGCGACACAACTCCCCATGCTGCCGCCACCGGCACCGCGTAGTGGGCGGCTGCCCAGCCGCTCGCCGCGGCCACCACCGTGAGCAGGTACCAGGCGCCGGTTCCGAGCACGAGCGCAGCCGCTCCTCCTGCCGCGCCACGCATCCGTGAGCCGGCGAACGCGCCCACCGCCCAGGCCACGGCCAGCCAGGGAGCCCCGAGCGCCACCGCCGTGTGCCCGACGTTGGCAATCGCTCTGCCGTGGGGGAGGGACGCACCCGCGTGCACAGCCACCCTGCCCGCGAGCCCGAGACCCACCGCCGCCAGCACCGCAAGCAGAAGCGGTCGCCAGGGGCTGTGATGAGTGCGCGGACCGATGCGCATCCTCCTTTGGAGGATAGGTGCTAGTGGCATGCACCACTTGCTGCAAAGGTCTGGAATACGGCGGCCCTTTCTGCCACCCTCGGTCGGTGCGCAGAAGGCTTCGAAAAGAGCTACTCGACCCAGGGGCGATGCTGGGCACGATCCACGAGTTGGACAGCGGCCTGCGCATCGGGCTGCGCCTGAGCCGCCCGAGCGACGCCCCGCGCGTCCGCGCCTTCCTCGAGCGTCTGTCGCGTGAGACGCGCGTCAAGCGCTTCTTCATGGCGATGCCGGACATCGACGAGCGCACCGTCAGCCACTTCACCTTCTATAACCCGCGCGAGCGCATCGTGCTCGCCGCCACGGCGCCGCTGGCCGGGGTGGAGGAGATCATCGGCCTGGCGGACATCGCGCTGGTGGACACGGGCGTGGCCGAGCTCGGCATCGTGGTTGACGACGAGCACCAGAACGCGGGCGTCGGCGGCGCGCTGATCGAGGCCGTGTCCTCCCTAGCGGCGGCCAACGGCGCCACCCACCTCAAGGCCGAGATGCTCGACCACAACCGCCCAATGGTCCGCCTGCTCGAGCGCCTCGGCCGCACCGTGAAGACGATGGAGGAGGGGCACATTCAGGCCTACACGCGCCTGCCTCTCCGCGCCGAGCGCCGCGCCGCCTGAGCCGGCTCGGCAGAATGCCGGGCGTGGAGGCCTCTACAGCTACGCGCGACCAGCTCGAGTCGTTCAGCCCCGCCACGGGCGAGCTCATCGGCGCCGTGCCCACCGTCACGCCCGGCGAGGTGCAGGCGATCGTCGACGACGTGGCGAGCGTTCAGCCCTTCTGGGCGCAACTCCCGCTGTCGGACCGCGCCCGCTACATGCGCCGCGCCGCCCAGGCGATCATCGACGACCTCGACGGCATCGCCACGCTGCTGAGCCGCGAGCAGGGCAAGCCCGTCAACGAGGCGTACGTGATGGAGCTGCTGCCCACCATCGACGCCCTCCACTGGATCGCCGACAACGGCGAGGACATCCTCGGCGACGAGGGCATCAAGCAGCCGCAGATCTTCTTCAAGCAGAAGAAGGCCTGGTTCTCCTACGAGCCGCTGGGCGTGGTCGGCGTAATCGCGCCGTGGAACTACCCGTGGTCGATCCCGTTCGGCGAGGTGGCCATCGCGCTGATGTGCGGCAACGGCGTGGTGCTCAAGCCCGCGTCGCTCACGCCGCTGATCGGCCAGCAGATCCAGACAATCTTCGAGCGTGCGGGCGTGCCCGAGGGCCTCGTCCGCACCGTGCACGGCGGCGGCGCCGTGGGCAATGCGCTGGTCGAGTCGAGCACGGCCAAGATCTTCTTCACGGGCTCGGTTGAGGTCGGCCGCGGCGTGGGCATGGCCTGCGCTGAGCGGCTCAAGGGCAGCGTGCTCGAGCTGGGCGGCAAGGATCCGCAGATCGTGCTGGCGGACGCCAACCTCGCCAACGCGATCTCCGGCTGCCTCTGGGGCGGTTTCGCCAACGCGGGCCAGACCTGCTCGGGCATCGAGCGTGTGTATGTGATCCGCGAGGTGGCGGAGCGCTTCACCGAAGGCGTGGTGGAGGGGGCGAAGGCGCTGCGCGTGGGCGACCCGCTGTCGTTCGACACCGAGATCGGGCCGATGGTGTCGGTGGATCAGTTCGACCTGGTGGTCGAGCTCGTGGACGATGCCGTGGCGAACGGCGCGACGCTCCACTGCGGCGGGCCCACCGAGGTGGAGGGCATGGGCGGCAAGTTCTACGCGCCGGCCGTGCTCACCGGCGTGACGCACGACATGCGCATCATGCGCGAGGAGATCTTCGGTCCGGTG
>DATBKS010000128.1:0-12430 GCA_036555755.1 Thermoleophilaceae bacterium | reverse complement strand
TCCTTACGATAAGTCGATGCCTCGTGATCGACAGGGACGATTCCTCGGAATCCCGTACGACTGGCGGCGCCCGAACGCCGGGCGCGCGCAGCAGCAGAAGTGGGATCCCGAAGACCGGGCGATCCTGAAGCCCAAGTCCTTCGGCTGGGGATACACGATCAACTTCGGGGCCCTCTGGCGGCGGTTGTCCGGCCGCTGACCTTTTCCCCCAAACCGGCGATGCGGCTATCCCGACCGCCGTTCGCTGGATATCCGGCCTGACGCTCCGATGGGCCGCTGACAAGCTGATTGAGCATGCTTGTCACTGAAGAAGCCTCAGTCCGCCGCCTCCCCGCAGCGCACGAAACAGCGGTCTCCCTCGAGGGGATCGAGAAGACCTGGCATCGCGGCGTCACTCCGGTACACGCGGTCCGTGGGATCGACGTCTCGATCGCGGTCGGCGAGACCGTCGCCCTGCTCGGCCCGAACGGCGCTGGCAAGTCCACCACCATCGACCTGCTGCTCGGACTCACGCAGCCGGACACCGGCCAGGTGTCCCTATTCGCCGGTGCGCCGAGCACGGCCGTGCAGGCCGGGCGCGTCGGAGCGATGCTCCAGGTCGGCGACCTGATCCGCGACCTCACACCGCGCGAGCTGATCGCGATGATGGCGTCCCTGTACCCCGACCCGATGGACGTCGACGAGGTACTCGAGCTCGCAGGCCTCACTGACGCCGCCGACCAGCGGACCCAGAAGCTGTCGGGCGGCCAGACGCAGCGGGCGCGCTTCGCGCTCGCCGTGGTGAGCGACCCGGACCTGCTCGTGCTCGACGAGCCGACGGTCGCGATGGACGTGGAAGCACGCCGCGCGTTCTGGCGAGCGATGCGCGCTTTCGCCGAGCGCGGCAAGACCATCGTCTTCGCCACCCACTATCTCGACGAGGCCGACGCCAACGCCGACCGCGCGGTCCTAATGTCGCGTGGCAGGGTGGTCGCCGACGGTCCCACCACGGAGATCAAGGCGCGCACCGGCACCCGCACGATCCGCGCGACGCTGCCGGACGTGGACGCCGAGCGTCTGACCGAGCTGCCCGGCGTCTTGACCTCCGAGCGTCACGGGGATGCGATTCGCTTGCGCTGCTCCGACTCCGACCGCGCCATCCGGGCCCTGCTCGACGAGCACCCGCTCGCGCGCGACATCGAGATCACGGGAGCGGCTCTCGAGGACGCGTTCCTCGAGCTGACCGTCGACTCATCGGAGGGTTCCGAATGAACTCACGCCTCTACACGCGCTACGAGATCACCCGCGCCTTCCGCAACCGGGCGTTCTTCATCTTCTCGTTCGGCTTTCCGCTCGCCCTGTACTTCCTGATCGCCGGAACGAACCGGCACGAGCACAACTTCGCCGACACCGGGGTCACCGCGCCGGTGTACTACATGGCCGCGCTCGCCTCGTTCGGGACGATGGCGTCCATGATCTCGACCGGCGGTCGCATCGCGGGCGAGCGTCAGGTGGGATGGACCCGCCAACTGCGCATCAGCCCGCTGCGCCCGAGCTCGTACTTCCTGGCCAAGCTCCTCACCGCCTACACGATGGCGCTCCTGAGCATGGGGCTGCTCTATGTCTCTGGGATCGCGCTCGGCGTCAGCCTGCCCGCCCACACGTGGCTCGAGATGACAGTGCTGATCCTCATCGCGCTCCTGCCGTTCGCCGCGCTCGGCATCTTCCTCGGCCACTTGTTGAGCGTCGACGCCGTCGGACCGCTGAACGGCGGACTCATCTCGCTGCTCGCCCTGGTGAGCGGAACCTGGTTCCCGGTCCAGGGGTTCCTGCACGACATCGGCCAGTTCTTCCCGTCCTACTGGCTCGTCCAGGCCGGCCGCGTCGCCGAGCAGGGGCACAGCTGGAGCGCGCTGGGCTGGTCCGTCGTCCTCGGCTGGACCGCAGCGCTCACGGTACTCGCCGTCTTCGCCTACCGGCGCGACACTGAGCGCGTGTAGCGACGGCCCGCCGTTACGCGGCCACCAGGGCGGCGTTCGCAGCGGTCACTATCCGCTCGAGCGTCTCCTCTGGGTGGGAGATCATCGCGCAGTGTCCGCTGTCGACCTCGATTGTGTCGGCGCCCATCCGCTGTGCGAACTGCCTTTCGGCGTCGGGTGGAATCACCTGGTCGTTCTTGGCGACGAGGTACCACGAGGGAAGTGCCTTCCACGTGGGCGTGCCCATCACGTCGTCGAACGTGGACGTGTGCAGAGGCTGCTGCACCGAGCACATGACCTTCGCCTTGACCGGGTCGATGTCGGGGGCGAAGTGCGCGAGGAAGCCCTCCTCGGGAATCCAGGCGAAGCCCTCCGAGTCGACCTCGATGTCACCCAATGCCGGGGTCGGAGGAGCCTGCTGCAGCAGCGCGCCGATCGACTCGCCCTCGTCAAGCCCGAACCCCGCGATATAGACGAGACCGACGACGTTCGGTGCGTCGGTGCCGAGCGAGGTGATCACCTGGCCGCCGTAGGAGTGGGCCGCGAGGATGGTCGGGCCGTCCTGGCGGGTGAGCACGTGGCGGACCCTCGCCGCGTCATCCGCGAGCGAGGTCTCCGGAAGCTGAACGGCGGTGACCTTGTAGCCGTCGGCCTGCAGGCGCTGGATCACTTCGCTCCAGCAGGAGCCGTCGGCCCAGGCGCCGTGGACGAGGACGATGTTGGGCTGTGCGGACATGGGTCTGGTCCTTTCGGTTAGGGAGGGTCAGCGGTGGTTGGTCGACTGGCTGAGCCAGTCCTCGAAGTGCGTCGGGGCGATGCGCGCGGCGTCGCCGGGGGTCAGGGAGTGGTCGTCAAGCTCCGCGCCGAAGTAGCGGGCGTGAACGTCGGCAGTCACCTCTCGCGGGTCATTCCTTGCGCTCAGGACGCGACGGGCCAGCTCGACCAGGGGGAAGGTCTCCGGGCCGGCCAGCTCGACCGTGTCGTCCAGCGCTGCGCCGACCGCGACATCGGCCAACGTGCTGGCCACGTCATCGGCTGCCTCGGGCTGGACGAGGGCAGGCGACAGGCGAACGGTGTTGCCGTCGGTGCTCGAATCGGCGATGCGGCCGATGAACTCGAAGAACTGCGTCGCCCGAACGATTGTGTAGGGGAGGGGCCCGGTCTTCACCGCCTCCTCCTGAGCGACCTTCGCGCGGAAGTAGCCGCTGTCCGGAAGCCGGTCGGTCCCGACGACCGACAGCGTCACATGGTGTGCCACGCCGGCGGTCGCCTCCGCGGAAAGCAGATTGCGCGATGAGGTCTGGAAGAAGTCGAGCACCGCCGCGTCCTCCCACGCGGGCGCGTTCGCAACGTCGACGACGACCCGGGCGCCCTCCAGCGCTTCGGCCAGGCCCTCGCCGGTGATGGTGTTGACGCCCGAGCTGGGTGACGCTGCCAGCGGGTCATGGCCGCCCTCGCGGAGCTTGCTCACGAGCTTCGATCCGATCAGCCCGCTTCCGCCGATGACAACGAGCTTCATCGCGTCCGCTCGCCCCCCAGCTCACCGCCGTCCCCGTCTGCGCGATGGGGGTGGCCGACGATTGGGCTATAGGGATCGAGTCCCAGGGGGTCCGCCGCCGAATCCGCACGGTCGGGCCTAGACACGACTGGCCCGTAGGGATCGAGCGCCAGGGGGCTTTCGCTGTCTGCTGAGAAGTTCATTCGATGTCCTTCCCGTCAGTACGCCGCGATGAGCAGCCCCGCCTTGGAAAGGCCTGCTGCGAGGCTGGCGGGGTCGACTTCCCATGGACGGCCATCGGCACGCGAGTCGATGCGCAACCGGAGCTCGCCGTCGGTGACGCAGGTCTGAGCCATCATCTCGTTGCCGCACCAGAACTCGGCCACTCCGCGATCGGCCTCCTCGGCGCTGACCACGAACACCTTGATCTCGTTCATCGATGTGCCTCCTAGCGACGTCGTTGCATTTGCCATGCAACGAGCGTCCCGGAAGCCCGGTTCTGTCGCATCGGCCAGGTGGCCAGCCTGGCTGGCCAGTCGCTAGTCGCTAGTCGCCTGAAGCGAGCGCAGCTGGTCCTCGAAGCGACTCATCGCTTCGCGGTAGAGGAGAAGGCCCCAGCTCACTCGAGCGACGCCCAGTTCGGCGAGCTCGGCGAGCGACGGCGCGGGCGGCAGACGCACGATGTTGACGGGCCCCCCCGCCTCCGACACGAACTGGCGGACCGCGTCCGCCTCCCACAGGGTGATCGGGTACACGCAGTCGACGCCGGCCTCGAGGTAAGCGTTCGCGCGCAGCACCGCATCCGGGACGAGTGCCTCCTGGGTACCGGCGCCGCCACCACCGGCGAGGAAGGCGCCGAGGAAGACGTCCACCCGGGCGTTGATCACGAGCGGATAACCGTCGTCCGCCGCGGCCTGCCGAACCGCCCTGAACCACTCCGCCTGCGCGTCGGGATCGCGGAGGCCGCCGGAAGCGTGGTCGGTGTCCTCGAGGTTGCAGCCCGCGGCCCCCAGCTGCCGCAGCGCGGACACCAGCTCGGCCGGCTCCATGCCGTAGCCGGCTTCGGCGTCGACCGTCACGGGCACATCGACACCCTTTGCGATGCGCCCGGCTGCGGCGAGCATCTCGTCGCCCGGCGCACCCTCGTGGTCTTCATACCCGAGCGTCTCGGCCACGCCCGCGGAAGTGGTCGCGACCACCGGGTACCCGGCCGCCACCACGGCTCTCGCCGTCGCCACGTCCCAGGCATTCGGAAGCAGGAGCGGGTCGCCGGGACGGTGGAGCGAGCGCAGCAGGTCGCAGTGGCTGTGGAGGTCAGCCGTCATTGCGTCGGACTCCAGCCGGCGGCCTCGGCGAAGCGCGCGGCCGAGACGCGCTCCCCATCACGGCACACGTTGTAGGTGCCGCTCGGCAGCGACAGCGCCGCGAGGAGCGCCCGCCCGGCATCGCTGATGTGCAGCGTGGCGCCGAAGTCGCCCATCGGCTCGTCGTACCAGGTGCCCGGGCCGTCGAGCAGCCCCATCCGGAGCACCACGCCGCGTCCACCGGCGGCGGCAAAGCGCTCGGTCTGCTCCTCGGCGGCGAGCGAGGAGCGCAGGATCGGCAGGACCTTGCCGATCGGCGTGTCCTCTGACACCTGGCCGTTTTGCGGGTAGACGAACGTGACGGTGGGCTGGACGTAGACCTCCGCGTCGGCCGCGATCGCCGCGTCGACAAGGATCTTCGAGGCGTCGGCCCGAAGCCGGTCGTTCTCGCGCCACGCTTCGAGATCCGAGATCCGGTCGAGCGTCCGGATGCGCGTCGCCAGGTGCAGCACGCCATCGACGTCGCGGACGGCAGCAGCGACCGCGGAAGGGTCGAACAGGTCGAGCTCCTCGCGCCCGGGCATCGAGAGCTCGTGGCCCTCGGCGTCTGCAAGTGGTCCTAGCGCCCGGCCGAGCACTCCGGTTCCTCCAGTGATCAGCAGTCGCATCGTTGCCGTCCCGCCGGATTGTGCCGGATTGGAACGCGCCAAGGAGCTTCGCCGCGGGTCGGTTACCGTTCCGCGCGACATGGCCTCCACCGTTGCGTCCGAGTTCCTCGATCGGACCGGTGAGCGCGAAGTGCTCGACCGGCTCCTGGCACAGGGACGCGAGGGCGAGAGTGCCGTCCTGGTCATCCGCGGCGAGGCCGGCATCGGCAAGACGGCGCTGCTGCGTTACACGGCTCGTCAGGCCGCAGGGCTCCGAGTTGCGCAGGTCACCGGCGCGCAGGGGGAGATGGAACTGCCGTTCGCAGGCATCCACCAGCTCTGCGTACCGATGCTCGACCAGCTCGACGCGCTTCCGCAGCCCCAGCAGGACGCGCTGAATGTCGCCTTGGGCCTCGCATCCGGTGACGTGCCGGAGCGGTTCCTGGTCGGGCTCGCCGTGCTCGGCCTGCTGTCCGCCACGGCGGAGGAGCGGCCGCTGCTCTGTCTCGTCGAGGACGCCCAGTGGCTGGACGCCGCCTCGGGACAGATCCTCGGGTTCGTGGCGCGACGTCTGCTGGCGGAATCGGTGACGATCGTGGTCACCGTCCGCGAACCGAACACCGGGCATGACTTCGACGGCCTGCCCGAGCTGGTGCTCCGCGGACTGCCTGAGGAGGATGCGCGCACCCTGCTGGGCAGAGCCGTTCCGGGTCCGCTCGATGACCATGTCCGCGACCGCATCGTCGCGGAGACCCGCGGGAACCCGCTCGCCTTGCTCGATCTGCCGGGGAGCTTGAGCCCGGCGGAGCTGGCGGGCGGGTTCGAGCTTCCCGCCGTCACGGACCTTCCGCGCCACCTCGAGGAGCATTACCTCCGGCGCGCCGCGGAGCTACCCGCGGCAACACAGCAATTGCTGCTGCTCGCCGCGGCCGAACCGGTGGGGGACGCGACGCTCGTCTGGCGCGCGGCCAGCCAGCTCGGCATCGAGCGGAGCGCGCTCGCACCGGCCGAAGACGCGCAGCTGGTCGAGGTCGGGGTCCGCGTTCGCTTCCGGCATCCACTCGTGCGATCCGCCGTATACCGCGCGGGAGCCGTCACCGAGCGGCGAGCCGCGCACCAGGCGTTGGCCGAAGCAACCGATTCCGACAGCGATCCCGATCGGCGCGCCTGGCATCGGGCCCACGCGGCTTTGGGCGTGGACGAGGAGGTGGCCGCCGAGCTGGAGCGCTCGGCCGACCGGGCACAGGCGCGCGGCGGAGCGGCGGCAACGGCGGCGTTCCTCGCATACGCGACGGAACTGAGCCCTGACCCGGCGGAGAGGGGCAGGCGGGCCCTGGCCGCCGCGCAGGCCAAGTTCGATGCGGGGGCGTCGGACGCGGCACTCGAGTTGCTGGCGACGGCCGAGCTTGCCCGACTCAACGAGCTTCAGCGCGCCCGGGTGGAGCGATTGCGCGCGGAGATCGCGTTCGAGCGCACGCGCGGCAGCGACGCCCCGGCCCTGTTGCTGGATGCGGCCCGGCGCCTCGAACCGCTCGATGCCGCGATGGCGCGCGAGACGCATCTCGAGGCGATGGCGGCCGCGCTGTTCGCCGGTCGCCTCGCCGGCAAACCGGACGTGCGCGAGCTTGCCGGGGCGGTGCAGGCAGCGCCCCCGCCACAGCAGCCGGCACGCGCAATCGACCTCCTCCTCGACGGACTCGGGACGAGGTTCACCGAGGGCTACGCGGCCGGTGTGCCGCCGCTCCGGAAGGCGCTGAGCGCGTTCGGCGAGGTCGAGGGATTGACCGCGACGGACGTGCGCTGGCTGTGGCTGGCCTGTCGCTTGGCCCAGGATCTCTGGGACGACGAGCTCTGGCACGAGCTCGCAAGCCGCGGGCTCCGTGTCGCGCGCGACACAGGCGCGCTCACCCTGCTCGCGGGCATGGCCAACTTCCTTGCCGCGTTCTATGTCCATTCCGGCGCCGTCGATCGCGCCGCCGGCCTGATCGACGAGGTCTCCGCGATTGCCCAGGCGACGGAGATCCCACCGCTCAACTACGCGGGCTTGATGCTGGCGGCGTGGCGCGGCGATCAGGCGCAGATGGAGCCGATCGTCGAGAAGGTGCTGCCTGGCGCGAGGGCGCGCGGCGAGGGCTACACGCTCGGCATCTGGAAGTGGCTCACCGCCCTGATGCACAACGGCCACGGCCGCTATGCCGAGGCGCTCGCCGATGCCGGGGAGGCATGCGAGTACGAGGACGTGATCGCCTACGGCTGGGCCCTTGTCGAGCTGATCGAGGCCGCCGTCCATGTCGGGCGGCTTGACGAGGCGGCGGTCGCACTCGACCGCCTGAGCGAACGTACGCGCGCGAGCGGCACCGATTGGGGGCTCGGCATCGAGGCCTACTCACGCGCACTGCTGAGCGAGGGAGACGCTGCGGAGTCCCTCTACCTAGAGGCGGTGGAGCGGCTTGCCCGCAGCCACGGCGTGGTTCATCTCGCCCGCGCACGGCTCCTATACGGCGAATGGCTGCGACGCGAGAACCGCCGCGTCGACGCTCGTGAGCAACTCCGAGCCGCCCACGAGGTATTCAGCGCCATCGGGGGCGATGGGTTTGCCGAGCGCGCCCGCCACGAGCTCCTGGCCACCGGTGAGACCGCGCGCAAGCGCACCGAAGACGCGCGCGGCGTGCTCACACCGCAGGAGGCGCATATCGCCCGGCTCGCAAAGGATGGTCTCTCCAACCCGGAGATCGGCGCCCAGCTGTTCATCAGCCCGCGCACGGTGCAGTACCACCTGCGCAAGGTCTTCCTGAAGCTGGACATCACCTCGCGCAACCAGCTCAGCCGCGTTCCGGCCAGCCAGCTCGATCACGCTTAGCGACCGGCCGGCCACTGGCCTGTGGGCCGTGACTGGCTAGCCAGGCTGGCTACCTGGCTGATGCGACAGCGTTCCCGGCGCGGGAACCTCCAGCGCGTGGCACAAGCACAACAGCCGTCACCGGAGGAGGAGTCGAAAATGTCCGTCCAGAACACACGCGCACACGTCCTGATCGAGCAGGCAGCTGACGAGTCGAGGCGCGAGGCGCTCCCGCACGATCATCTCGCCGCTCCCGAGCGTCCCACCGTTCGCGAGCTGGTCCAGCGCGTCACGCCGGGGATCTTCTTCATCCCGTTGGCGGGTCCGCCGGTGTTCCTGCTGCTGGGGCCCTGGCTGGTCCTGGTGCTGCTGCTCATCCCGCCGGCCGCCTTCCTGATCACCCTCGCGCTCCTGGTCGCCGTCGCGGCAGGGACGCTCGCACTGATCGGCGCGCTCATCGCGTCGCCTTACCTGCTGGTGCGCCACCTGCAGGCGCGGCACGAGCTGCATGAGCAGCAGCCGGTCCGCCGCCGCCGGTTCGCCTTCGTGCACCGCCCGGGTTGGCTCGCCGCGCGGAGCTAAATCTTCGTCCGAAACAGAACAGAAAGGAACGACATGAAGATCGTGGTAATCGGCGGAACCGGCCTGATCGGGTCGAAGCTCGTCGCGGGGCTTGACAAGCAGGGACACGATGCGGTCCCGGCGGCACCCAACACGGGCGTGAACACGCTCACCGGCGAGGGGCTTGCCGAAGCCCTCGAGGGCGCGCACGTCGTCGTTGATGTCTCCAACGCGCCGGTATGGGAGGACGACGCGGTGATGAACTTCTTCCAGACGTCATCGCGCAACCTCCTCGCCGCAGAGGCGGACGCCGGCGTGGGGCATCACGTCGCGCTGTCTGTCGTCGGCACCGACCGCCTGACCGAGAGCGGCTACTTCCGGGCGAAGCTGGCCCAGGAGCAGCTGATCCGGGAGTCGTCGATCCCCTACTCGATCGTCCACGCGACGCAGTTCTTCGAGTTCGTGAACAGCATCGCCGACTCCGCGACAGACGGGAACACGGTTCGGCTCCCGCCGGCGCTCTTCCAGCCGATGGCCGCCGAGGACGTCGCGAGCGCGGTCGGCCGGGTTGCCGTCGGGTCGCCGGTGAACGACATCGTCGAGGTCGCGGGACCCGAGCAGTTTCGCCTCGACGAGCTGATCCGCGACGTGCTGGCGACGCGCAACGATCCCCGCGAGGTCGTCACCGACCCGGAGGCCACCTACTACGGCATCAATCCCGGCGAGCGCACCCTGCTCCCGGGGGACGACGCCCGGATCGCGGAGACGCGCTTCGAGGACTGGGCCAAGCAGGCAGCGACCGCCGGCTAACGCTGGTCGAGCTTGCCGTGGGGGTAGTCCGGATCCTCTGAGGTGTATGGCTCGTCCTCCCCCCGGAGGTCGCGGTAGCGGCGATCGAACAGCTCGAGCACGGCCGTGATGTCCGACGGCCCGTGGATGGAGTGGCTCACACCGACCGAGTCGGCGGTTTGCTCCGCCGGCTCGGCGTCTCCATGCTCTATGAGCACGTCATGGTCGCGCTCGAGCACGGGCAGTTCGGCGACGCCCCGTTCGGGATAGAGGACGCCGAGCTCGGAGTTGTCGTGGCTCACGACGGACGCCCCATCGGAACGACGCTCGATTCGCACGCCCGGCCATGTCTCGAGCTCGTTGGCAACCTCGGCGACAAACGCGGAGAACTCGTGCATGGGGCGATGATAAGCCCGCAGGGCGGGGTCGGTGCGGCGTGTTGGAGAATTGCCCGATGGCGATCCCGCTGATGCTCGCCACCCTCACCGATCGCCGGGATTTCGGTGACGACTGGTTCCTCGAGCGGAAGTTCGACGGCGAGCGCTGCGTGGCGGTCAAGCGCGACGGCGACGTGACGCTCGCGTCACGCACCGGCAAGGACCTGACCGGCAGGTACCCGGAGGTAACTGAGGCAATTGCGGGACAGCGCGCCGGCGAGCTCCTACTCGACGGCGAAGTTGTGGCGTTCGACGGAGAGTCGACGTCATTCGGCCGCCTGCAGCAGCGACTCGGCGTGACAAATCCCTCGGACGGGCTCGTGCAGCGGTTTCCGGTGGTGTTCTGCGTGTTCGACCTGCTCGAGCTCGATGCGGATGACCTCAGGCCGCAGCCACTGCGAGAGCGCCGCAAGCGCCTGACGAAGGCGATCCGCGAGCGGCCGGCGCTGCAGGTGAGCCAGGCCTGGACTGGCGACTCCGAGCGCCGCTTTGGAGACGCCTGCCGGTCCGGCTGGGAGGGACTGATCGCGAAGCGCGCCGACGCGCCCTACGTCACCGGCCGCTCGCGCGACTGGCTCAAGCTGAAATGCGTCTGGGAGCAGGAGCTCGTCGTCGGCGGCTACACGGAGCCGACTGGCAGCCGGACCGACTTCGGTGCCCTGCTCGTCGGCTACTACGAGGGCGACCAGCTGCGCTACGCCGGGAAGGTCGGCACGGGCTACACGGCGCAGACGCTGCGCGAGCTCGGCGGCAGGCTGCGCAAGCTCGAGATCGAGGACTCGCCGTTCGCCGATGCCCGACCCGTGCCCCGCGGCACGCACTGGACGCGGCCCAAGCTCGTGGCGCAGATCGGCTTCGCAGAGTGGACGACCGATGGCCGCCTGCGGCAGGCCCGCTTCCTCGGGTTGCGTGACGACAAGCCTGCGAAGGACGTCGTGCGCGAGAGCCCTAGCTGATCGAAGCTAGGCTTCCGCCTATTGGACTGCACCTCGGGTGTGGGTTGCTCGGGAAGAGTGAGGAGACAAATGGCTGATTACGCGGTGATCGATCCGGCTAGCGGCGAGACGATCAAGGAGTACCCGACGATCTCGGACGACGACCTGCGGGGTGCGATCGGACGAGTTGACAAGGCTTGGCACGAGTGGTCGGCCACGACGACGCCGGAGGAGCGCGCCGCCCTCATGGGCCGGGTCGCGGAGCTGCACACCGAGCAGCAGGACCGGCTCGCCGAGATCATCACCCGCGAGATGGGCAAGCCGATCGAGGCTGCCCGCGGCGAGGTGGAGTTCTCCGCCGCCATCTACCAGTTCTACGCGGACAACGGCGCGAAGCTGATGGGCGATACGCCTATCGATTTGCTCGACGGCGACGGCTCGGCGGTTGTACGCCGCAGCTCTTACGGACCGCTGCTCGGGATCATGCCGTGGAACTACCCGTACTACCAGGTCGCCCGGTTCGCCGGTCCGAACCTGGTCATCGGCAACACGATCCTGCTGAAGCACGCGCCTCAGTGCCCGGAGTCGGCCGCGGCGATGGAGGAGATCTTCCACGAGGCGGGCGTTCCCAAGGACGCCTACATCAACATCTACGCAACCAACGAGCAGATCGAGTGGGTCATCGCGGACCCGCGCGTGCGCGGCGTGTCGCTCACGGGTTCGGAGCGTGCCGGCTCAGCCGTCGCGGCGATCGCGGGGAAGAACCTCAAGAA
This sequence comes from Thermoleophilaceae bacterium, assembly GCA_036555755.1. Classification (GTDB taxonomy): domain Bacteria; phylum Actinomycetota; class Thermoleophilia; order Solirubrobacterales; family Thermoleophilaceae; genus JAICJR01. Next base: position 689 of record DATBKS010000128.1, on the reverse strand, counting down.
GGTGGTGCTCGAGCTCGGCGGCTCTGACCCGTTCGTCCTTCTGCAGACCGACGACCTGGACGCGGCTGTCCAGGCGGCGGTCGACGCACGGCTCGAGAACACCGGCCAGGCCTGCAACGCAGGCAAGCGCTTCATCGTCGTCGATGAGCTCTACGAGCCGTTCCTCGAGAAGTTCACCGCGGCCCTGACCGCGGTCAAGCCCGGCGACCCGACCTCACCGGACACGACGATCGGGCCGCTGTCTTCGACCACTGCCACAGAGCGGCTCGAGGGTCAGGTCAAGCGCGCCATCGATCAAGGAGCGACGCTCGTGGCCGGCGGCAAGCGCGACGGCAACTTCTACGAGCCGACGGTGCTGACCGACATCACGCCCGAGAACGACGCCTACACCGAGGAGCTCTTCGGCCCGGTGGCGTCGGTATATCGGGTGAGCGATGAGGACGACGCCGTCCGCCTGGCGAACGACACGCCCTACGGACTGGGCTCCTACGTGATGACCAACGATCCCGACCAGGCCAAGCGCGTGGCCGACAAGATCGACGCGGGCATGGTCTTCGTGAACGGAGTGGGGATCGAGGGCGCGGAGCTGCCGTTCGGCGGGGTCAAGCGCTCGGGCTTCGGCCGCGAACTCGGCAGCTTCGGCATGGACGAGTTCGTCAACAAGAAGCTCATCCGCATCAACGGCTGAG
>DATBKS010000127.1:0-1747 GCA_036555755.1 Thermoleophilaceae bacterium | reverse complement strand
GTCCATTCCATCGACGCGAACACTAGTTCGTGTGTCGGACGGACAAACCGCTCTGGAATCGGCTAAATCAGGTCAGCCGACTGACCGTGCGGGCACTTCGCCCCACAGCTGCTCGAGGCGGTAGAACGAGCGCGCCTCGGGCGTGAAGATGTGCACGACGCAGTCGAGGTAGTCCATCAGGATCCAGCGCGCCTGCCGGTCGCCCTCGGTCCGCCGCGGCAACACCCCCGACTCGTCCTTCAGCTCCTTGTGAATCGCGTCGTGGATCGCCTTCGTCTGGCGCTCGGTGTTGCCGCTGCAGATCACGAAGTAGTCCGTGTACCCCACCACCCCACGCAGATCGAGCAGCCGGACGTCGATCGCCTTCTTGTCCGAGGCGATCTCGGCGATCCGCTCCGCCAGCTCGAGCGACCGGTCGTTCGAGGATCCCGTCATTTCGAAGCCGCCACCGGCGTCGACGCCCCGTACAGGCTCTGCGCTCCGATGTAGTCGGCCACTCGGTCAGCCACCAGGTATCTGATCGGCTTCCCCTCGCGCGCGCGCCGCCGCACCATCGACGACGACACGTCCACCCGCGGCATGTCGAAGAACACGAGCCGCTCGGCACCGCGCAACCCGGACAGCGTCACCCCGATCGCCGGCCGCGGCCAGCCGGTGCGCTCCACGACGGCGATCGTCGCCAAAGTCAGCACCTCCTCCGGCTCGCGCCACGCCCGCAACGAAGCGGCCTGGTCGCCGCCGAGGATCAGGAACAGCTCGTCGCCATCACCCGCCGACGACCGCATCCCGCGCAGCGTGTCCACCGTGTAGGACGGTCCCTCGCGCTCGAGCTCCACGCGCGACAACGAAAACCGCTCGTCGCCGGACACGGCCAGCTCGCACATCGCAAACCGCGCCTCGGCCCCGGGGTCGTCCTCGACTTCTCGGTGCGGCGGCACGCCCGCCGGCACCCAGACGACCGTGTCCAGCGCCAACTGGACCAGCGCCTCCTGCGCACAGATCAGATGTCCGATGTGGGGCGGGTTGAACGTACCGCCCAGGATTCCCACTCTCGCGGCCGCTACTCCCTCACCTGCCCGGAGCCTTCCACCACGTACTTGTAGGTGCACAGCTCGCGCAGGCCGATCGGCCCGCGCGCATGAAGCTTCTGAGTCGAATTCCCAATCTCGGCGCCCATGCCGAACTCACCGCCATCGGTGAAGCGCGTCGATGCGTTCACGTACACGCACGCCGTGTCGACGCCGGAAGTGAACGCCCGCGCCACGTCGCTCGACTGCGTGACCACCGCGTCCGAGTGCCCGCTCGTGTAGCGGTTGACGTGCTCGATCGCCTCGTCGGCGGAGTCGACGACCTTCACCGCGAGGATCAGCGCGTGGTACTCCGTCGCCCAGTCCTCCTCGCTGGCGTCGTTCAAGGAGCCCGCCAGCTCGCCCGCCAGCGAGCGCGCCCGCGAATCCACCCGCAGCTCGACGCCCGACTCGCGCAGCTCGCCCAGCGCGCGCGGCAGGAACTCCGGCGCGATCCCGGCGTGCACGAGCAGCGTCTCCGCCGCGTTGCACACGCTCGGCCGCTGCACCTTGGCGTTGACGGTGATCGCCACCGCATCGTCGAGGTCGGCCGACTCGTCCACGTACACGTGGCAGTTGCCCGACGCCGCGTAGATGACCGGCACCTTGGCGTGCTCCTTCAGCGCTGCTTTCAGGCCCTCGCCACCACGCGGAATGATCAGATCGACGATCCCCTCCTG
>DATBKS010000126.1:0-38268 GCA_036555755.1 Thermoleophilaceae bacterium | reverse complement strand
GTATGCCGCGCCACGAAGCGCTCGTGCGCGGACCGGTACTCGGAGACCACTCCGTTCTCCAGACCGCGCAGCGCGGAGACCAGCTCCGGCACGGTCCGCACCATCGGCCCGGGCGCCTCGGCCTCCAGGTCCACGTACATGCCGCGCAGCTCGTCGCGGTAGTGCTCGATGTCGTGGATGAAGAGGATGATCGGCTTCCGGGTGATCGCAAAGTCGAAGATGATCGACGAGTAGTCCGCGATCATCGCGTCTGAGGCGAGCAGGATCTCGCGCGGGTCCGGGATGCGCGACACGTCGATCACGCGCGGATGCGGCTGCGCCGCGACGGTCTTCGCGACGTGGTTGTGCGCGCGCAGTAGAAAGACGGTGCCGGGTCCCAGCTGGTCGGCCACGGCGCCCAGGTCAAGGTCGAGGTCGAACGTGTAGCTGTCGCGCCAGGTGGGCGCCCACAGCACGACGCGGGCGTCGCCCTCGATGCCGAGCCGCGCACGCGTGGCCGCGCGCGCGGCAGCCGAGTCGGGGGCCACCAGCAGGTCGTTGCGCGGGTAGCCCGACTCGAGGATCGGCCCCTCGTAGCGGAAGCAGCCGCGCTGCACCTCGGAGGCGAAGGTCGACTGCGACAGCAGCATGTCCCAGCTCTCGACGTCACGGCTGAAGTGGCGCAGATAGCGCTCGGCGCGCGCCCACTGCGGGTTCTCGATGTCGAACGCGAGCTTCTTGAGCGGCGAGCCGTGCCAGGTCTGGAGGTAGCGCTGGCCGGGCTTCTTGCGCCAGTAGATCGGCATGCCGCCGTTCGACACGACGTACTGCGCGCGCCCGAGCCAGGCGAGGTGGGACCACGTGCACGGCACCACCGGCTCGACGTACTTGGGCAGCAGCGGATCGTCCTCCTCGAGCACCCAGATCTGGCGGAACGAGGGGTCGCGCCGGTGCAGCTCCTCGGACACGGCACGCGGGTTGTCCGCGTACTTGCCGCGCCAGGAGTCGAAGAGCACCGTCTTCGGTTCGATGCGCGCGAGCCGCGGTGGAATCCGCCGGATCCCGGGAAGCCGTCCAGGTGGGCGCATCAGGACTCCCGCAGCCTCGCCCGGAGTCCGGCGAGCGCGCCACCGAGCCGCGCCCGCAGCGTTGCCCCCACCTCAACGGCTGCGGCGCGTGGGCCACCGAGGGACGGGACGCGCGTCGCGGCCAGCACGAACGCCGGGGCCACCGTGGAGCCCACCGTAATTGCAAACAGAAGATGAGCCAGCGCCCGGGAAGCAGGCAGGTACCTCACCGCTATGTACGTCTCGTTGAACGCCCGCACGCGAGCCGCGTCGCGCCCTTCGGCCGAGCGCGAGTCGACCCCGTTGCGCGATCCCTCGTAGTGGTCAATCGCGACGGCCGGGTCGTACACAACCTTCCAGCCACGCCGCTTGACCGCCAGCGTGAAGCCCCAGTCGTTCAGGTACTCGGCGCCCGTGCCGCGCAGCTCGCTGTTGAAGCGCAGCGGCCCGATCGCCTCGCGGCGGAAGCTCATGTTCGCGCCCTTCAGGAAGTCCACCTCGCGCGCCGTCCCGGTGCCGAGGTGATGAAAGCTGAGAAAGCGCCCGTACCACGCCACCTCCCCCACTCGGCGCTCGGCGCCGTCCTGAAGCTCGCGCCCGTGGTAGACCCAGTCGCGCCCGCCGAGCGCGCCGAGCTGCCGGTCGCGCGCGAACCAGCACTCGATCTGCTCGATCCAGTCCGGCCGCGGCGCGGCGTCGTCGTCGGTGATGGCCACCACGTCCTCGGTCACGGCGTCGAGACCGGCGTTGAGCGCGGCCACCTGCCCCGGCTCCCGGACCAGCACCTCCTCGAGCGGCAGCGAAGCCTGGGCCGCGAGCACGCGGCCGCTGGCCTCGTCCTCCGGCCGCCGCACCACGAGCACGCGGTCCGGCGAGCGCCGCTGCAGCCGCAGCGTGTGGAGGCAGCGCGCCAGGTCCTCCGGGCGCTTCCAGGTGGGCACGAGCACCGCAACGCTCGTCATGCCGCCACCTCCGCGTACGCGGCGGCCACGCGCTCCACCCAGCGGTCGAGGCCGAAGCGGCGGCGAGCGACCACCGATCCGAGTTCGCCCATCCCGGCCCGCCCCGCCGGATCCATCAGCAGCTTGTGCGCCACCTCGACCCAGACCGCGACGTCGTCCGGTGGCAGCGTGAGCCCGCCGCCGTCACTGAGGATGGAAGCCGGTCCGCCGCGGGCGGTGGCGAGCACCGGCACGCCCATCGCCATCGACTCGACCACGATGCGGCCAAAGGGCTCCTCCCACGAGGGCACGAGCGTGAGGTCGCTCCCCGCGAGCACCGCCGGCACGTCCTCGCGCTCGCCGAGGAAGTGCGCCAGATCCGCGAGCCCCAGCGTCCGCTGGAGCTCCATCAGCGACTGCTGGTAGGCGATGTTGTCGTGGCGCGTGAGATTGCTCGTGAACACCGGTGCGCCGACCACGAGGAGGTGGGCGTCTAGCCCGTGCTCGCGCAGCCCCGCGAGCACTCGCAGCGCCAGGTCCTGTCCCTTCCACGGCGTGATCTGCCCGACCACCGTGACCACGTGCGCGTCCTCGGGGATCCCGATCTCGGCGCGCACGGCCGTGGCGGAAGCCTGTGCGGGGTCGAAGGTCTCGAGGTCGACCGGGTTGTCCACCACCGTCACAGGCGCGCGCCAGCGGCCGCGCGGCAGACGCTCGGCCACAAACGGCGACGCCGCGAGGATCAGGCGCGCGCGGCGGCTGATGACCTCCGCGACACCGCGCGACGCAGGTCCCGAGCCGAGAGCATCGTGTGCGTGCACCACGAGCGGCGCGTCCGATGCCAGCCCGCAGCCGAGCCCAGCACGGATCGAGAACGCGTGCACGAAGCGCGCGCCCACGCGGCGCGCGAGCCGCCCGGCCTCGCTGCCCGCCCGCACGAGCTGCACCATCCCCTTCGAGGTGGTCCGCGGCTCGAGCTTGAGGCTCACGTCGCACTCCGGCAGCGGCAGATGCTCCACCCCGAGCGCCGTCACCTCGTCGCGCAGCCTCCCCTCGGGAGAGGCCACGGTGGGCGTCAGGTCAGGCGGCAGCGCCCGGAGCAGATCGAGCAGGGTCCGCTCGGCGCCGCTGACGCGGGCGGTGTGATTGACATACAGGACCCGGGTCATGCGCTCGAGGCATTTCTCCCTTGCCGCTCGAGCCCGGCCGCGCGCAGCGATCCCGCGAACAGCACCGTGGCGTGCACCAGGTGCAGCGCCGCAGCAACGGCGAAGCCCTCGAGCGTCAGTCCGGTCAGAGGCCCGAGCGTGAGGGCCACGGCCTCGGCGTCCACCGTGGTGCCGGGCTTGGTGGCACGTCGCGGCGCGAGGCGCAGCACCTCGAGCGGCCGCGGGGCGACGAGCATTCCGCCGCGCTCACCGCCGGCGGGCCGCGCCTCGGCCATGCCGAGCAGCCCGAAGCGGGCGCATGGGTAGAGGAGCACCGGCAGGAGGTGGAGGGCGTCGAAGTGCCCGCCGAGGCTGACGAGCGCAAGCGCGACGAAGCAGACGACGAAGCGCACCGTGTCGCCCGCCACGTCGAAGAAGCCACCCCAAGTGCTCTGGAGGCCGCGGATCGAGGCCACCTTGCCGTCCATGCAGTCGACGAGGAAGGCGAGCTGGTAGACGAGCGCGCCGAGCACAAGATGGCGCGTGGCGAACAGTGCGGCCGCGCACAGGGCCACGAAAACGGACAGGGAAGTTAGCCTGTTTGGTGTAACCACTTTGAAGCGCGCAATGCGTGCGGACAGGGGAACAGCCAGGGGGTCGACTGCTGTGACCGTCCAGCAGGCGTCGCGATCTTTGATCTTCACTTGAGGGCCCGGTTTGGCTTTGTCAGGCCCCCCACGCCGCACTCGGCGGCCAGTTTCCCTCTGCGTGGCTGTGCCCACTGTCCGAGTAGCTCGGGCAGTTGACATGAGAAATTCCCTACCCAGCGCTGGGCCCGCTCACACCGGTCGGCTACTCCGTAGATATAGGGTCCGGCAAGTGACGACGGACTCGTTCGCGCCCGCCACGGCCGTGGGAATCCACCGGCTCGCGATTCCCACCCCATTCGCCGTGGGGCGCGTGAACGTCTACCTGATCGAGGACGACCCGCTCACGCTGGTGGACGCCGGCCCGAACTCGGGCAGCTCGCTCGACGAGCTCCAGCGCCAGCTGAACGCGCACGGGCACGAGATCGAAGACATCGGGCTCGTGATCCTCACCCACCAGCACATCGACCACCTCGGGCTGGTGGGGATCGTCGCGTCGCGGTCCGGCGCCGACGTCGCGGCCATCGACGCCGCCGTGCGCTTCGTCGAGCACTACAGCGAGGAGGCCTCGGCGGACGACGACTTCTCCACCCAGATCATGCTCCGCCACGGCATCCCCGGCGACGTGGTCGACGCGCTCAAGGCCGTGTCGGCGGCGTTTCGCGCCTGGGGCGCCAAGGCGAAGGTGTCGAACGTGCTCCACGACGGAGACACGATCGAGCTGCGCGACCGCAAGCTCGAGGTGAGCTACCGGCCTGGCCACAGCCCCACCGACACGATCTTCCTCGACCGCGAGCGCAAGATGCTGGTGGCGGCCGACCACCTGCTCAAGCACATCTCCTCGAACCCGCTGATCTCGCGGCTGCCCGGCCAGACCGAGCGCCCGCAGTCACTCGTCGTCTACCTCGACTCGCTTAGTAAGACGCGCGAGATGGACGTCGACCTCGTCCTGCCCGGGCATGGCGACGCCTTCGGCGACCACCGCGAGCTGATCGACCAGCGCTTCGCCCTCCACGCCCGCCGCGCCGAGAAGCTGCACGGCCTCGTGGGCGAACGCCCGCGTACCGCCTACGAGCTCGCCCAGGCCATGTGGGGAAACGTCGCGGTGACTCAGGCGTATCTCACCCTGTCAGAGGTGCTGGGACACATGGACATCCTGTTGAACGACGGTCGCGTGCGCGAGGTGGAGGAGAACGGCGTGGTGCGCTTCGAGGCAGCCGCATGACGAGCGCTCCCGAGACTGCGCTGAAGCGCGCCGAGGAGCTGGCCGAGCGCATCCTGCCCGACCGGCGGGCGAAGAAGAAGATGCTCGTGATCGTCAACCCGTACGCGACGACGGTCTCGGACCGGCTGAAGAACCTCGTCGTCTACGCGCTCCAGGGCCGCTACGACGTGGAGGCCATCGACACCAAGGCCCAGGGTCACGCCACCGAGCTGTGTCACGAGGCCGCGGAAGCGGGCTACGACGTGGTGGTGGCCTTCGGCGGCGACGGCACCGTGAACGAGGTGGCCAACGGGCTCGTCGGCACGGGCACGCCCCTGACCTGTCTCCCCGGCGGCGCCACCAACGTGTTCGGCCGCACGCTCGGGATCCCCAACGACGTGGTCGACGCCACCGAGCACCTGCTGCTGATGGCGGACGACTTCAACCCGATGCGCGTCGACACCGGCATCGTCAACGGCCGCCACTTCGTCTTCGCGTCGGGCGTCGGGCTCGACGCCAGCGTGGTCGAGCGCGTGGACGCGCACCCGTACCGAAAGGCGCGCTTCGGGGAGTACTACTTCACCTGGGCCGCTATCTCGAGCTTCAACAAGACCTACCTCGTCAAGCCGCCGCGAATGAACGTGGAGGTGAACGGCGAGACCATCGAGGCCGTCACGGCGATCGTGCAGAACTCGGACCCGTTCACGTTCTTCGGCACGCGACCGATCCGCGTGGCCAAGGGCGCCGGCCTCCAGACCGGCACGCTCGGCTTCGCCGTGCTCCAGCGCGCCACGCTGATCGATGTGCCCACGCTGATCCCGCGCCTCTTCACCGGGCGCCCCGAGAGCGTGACGAAGCACCGCCGGATCACCGGCTTCGACCCGGTCGAGAGCGTGACCATCACGAGCGCGGACGGCCGCGAGTTCCCGATGGAGGCGGACGGCGACTTCCTCGGCAACTTCGAGCGCGTGGAGTACGGCGTCGCGCCCGCGTCGCTCGCCGTGGTGGCCTGACGCTTGAGCCGCGACGACGAACGCAACGCGAAGCTGCTCGGCGCCCCGGCGAAGACGCGGCCGGTCCCTCCCGCTCCGGTCAGGCTCGCCCAGCGCGCGGCGATGAAGGCGGGCCTCCTCAGATACGAGCCGCGCAATCCGGGGCCGCCGCGCTTCCTGATCCGCGCCGACGAGTTCCCCAACGTGCTCGCGCAGGACGAACCCGACCGCTACGGGCTCGAGGCCTCGCGCAGCTTCCACGCGAAGCTCGCCGAGCGGGGCGTCCCCTACCTGATGGCGGTATTGCCGCGCGTGCCCACCAGCCACCTCGACCCGTCCGCCGAGGGCGACCGGCCTCTCTCAGACGCCGAGCGCGAGTTCCTCGGCGAGATGGCGGGCCAGGGCGTGACCTTCGGCCTGCACGGCTACAACCACCGCACGCGCGACGCGAACCCGCGCCGGCACTCGGAGCTCAGCGGTCTGTCGCCATCCGAGCTGAACGACCTGCTCGACCGCGCGCTCGCGGAGCTCGCGTCCGCGAACGTCGCCCCCCGGGTCTTCGTCCCGCCCTTCAACCGCTTCGACGCCGCCCAGTACGACGTGCTCGCCGCCCGCTTCGACGTGGTGTGCGGCGGCCCGGAGAGCGTGCCGCTGATGGGCTTCCAGCGCGGACCGCAGTGGCGGGGCGCCGCCGTCTACCTCCCCAGCTACCCGCCGCTGTACGGAACGGCCGATGAGACGCTGCCGATGGTCGCGAGCCTGATCGAGCGCCAGGCCGGCGGCTGGGTGCCAATCGTGCTGCACCCCGGCTGGGAGATCAAGGCCGGGCTCGAGGCGCTCCAGGCCTTCGCCGACGAGGTCGCGCCCTATGCGGCTTCCTGGGGCGAGTTCCTCGCCGCCGTCTCCGAGTCGAGCTGAAGCGAGGCGCTACTCGAGTTCGAGCTGCTGGCCGAGGCGGTCTTGTGCACCTCGATCTCCGTCGGCTCGGCGGGAACGCCGCGGCCGGCGAGCAGCTCCTCGTACAGCAGCTCGTGGCGCTGGGCGGCCTGGTCCCATGCGAACGCCTGGCGCGCGTAGCGGCGCACGGCCTCCGCGGCCGCACCCCACGCCTCGCGGTCTGACACGAGCGAGTACAGCTCCTCGGCGATCACGTCGGGCTCGGTGGGCACGAAGCGCACCCCGAGTCCGGCGCCGTCGAGGTGATGCGCGTAGCCCGGGTCGTCACTCATGACCACGGGCAGGCCGCTCGTCATCGCCTCCTGCACGGCCACGGGGAAGCCCTCGCCGCGCGACGGCAGGAGCAGAGCGTCGGCCGCGCGGTAGAGCTCGGCCACCCGCTCGGACGGGATCGGGCCGAGCACGTCGACGCCGGGCACGCCCTGGGGCTGAAGCGGACCGGGTCCAGCCACCACGAGGCGGAAGCGGCCGTCGGCCGCGGCGGTGGCGTCGAGCGCCGCCTCGATGCCCTTCTTCGCCACGAGCCGTCCGACGAAGAGGACGCGCGGGGTGTCGTCCCAACCGAGCTCGCGCCGCAGCGCGTCGCGCTCGCCGTCGAGCGGCGGGCGGAAGAGGGTGGTGTCGACGCCGTTCGGCAGCACGATCACGGGCTCGCGCGGACCGAGCGCCTCGATCTCCGCGCCCACCCGCCGGTTGAGCACCACGCAGGCGTCAGCAGCGCGGACGGCTGTCTTGCCCACCGTCGAGATCGCGATGCTCTCCACGCGGTCGAGCAGCTGCGACTCGTACGGCACGTGTCCGACGTGCTCCGTGAGGACGAGCGCCGGCCCGATGCCCCGGCGCCGCCGCCGCTGGGCCATCAGCAGCGCGAGCACCGAGCTCATGTAAAGGAAGCCGTGGACGTGCACGACGTCGGCCGCCGCGATCTCGCGGGCGAGCACTTTGCGCAGCCGCGGCGAGAAGATCGGATACGGGACGCCCATCTTGTCCTCGAGCACGTTGAGCGCCTTGACGCGAATCACGCCCTGGTCGTCGTAGCCCAGCGCCTCGCTCGAGAGATGGCTCGCGTTGGAGGCCACGTGGCGCACCTCATGGCCACGGCGGCGCAGCTCGCGCCGCAGCGAGCGAATAACGGTCTCGACACCGCCGATGTGCGGTGTCGCATAGTGGGATACGAACAGGATGCGCATCGGTGCTCAGTCCAGAGTGCGGCCTCTTGCCTCCAAAATCCAGTGCTGGACGCGCAAAACTGCGAGCGCATCTTGTCCAGAAATGCCCTGGGGTGGCTTCCCAGAGCCAATTGAGTCGTGGAAACGTCTAAAAACTTCATCGTTCCCGTACCTCAATTTGCCAAGCACATGACGGGGTCCACTCCGCAGATATCCCATCCAGTGGTGCCAGCTGGCCGACGCTGAGGTGCGGATCACCTCGGGCGCGCGGTGGTCGCCGTCGTTCGGCGTGAACACGGCGATGTCGCGGAAGAGATCGACGACGCCCATTCCGCGCTCGCCCAGCACCGCCACGTGCCACTCCGACACTGGCGCCTCGAAGTTCATTTGGATCGACACCGGCACATCCCCTGCTCTCATCTGAGCATCGATCTGTGCCGGGGTGTTTACCAGACCTGTGGTACTGGGGTGGACGGTCACGCTCACCGGCTCGAGCTCCGCGCCGGCCATCGCGCGGGCCGTGTAGATGAGGTGCGGGGACTCGTCGTAGAAGAGCCCGGCGGGCAGCTCGTCGAACCAGGTGGGCAGCCGCCGCTTCGGATTTGAGAACTGGTTCGCGAACACGGCGCGCACGCGGCCGATCTTGCCGCTGTCGATCCAGCGACGCACGCGCTTGACGGACGGCGCGAACTGGAAGTTGTGGACGATCGCGAGCGTGCGCCCGCGCTGTTCGGCAAGCGCCACCAGATCCTCACCCTCCTGCAGGGTCATCGTGAACGGCTTCTCGGTGAGTACGTGCTTGTCGGCCTCGAGGGCGCTCCGGATCACGCGCTCGTGGGCGAACGGCGCGGTGCCGCAGGTGATCGCGTCGATCTCGTCGCGCAACGACAGCTGGTCGACGCCCTCCGCCTGCTCGTGGTGGGGCAGCTTGAGCTGCTCGGCCGCCTCGCGCGCCCGCTCGCCGCGGCGGTCCGCCAGGCACACCACGTCGAAGCCGCCGTGCTCACGCATGGTGGGAATGTGCCGGTGGGTGGTCACCCAGCCGGCGCCGAAACAGGCAACACGAATCCGCTGACCAGGGGCGGGGGCCATGAAGGCGCGAGCCTACCTGTCGAGCCGCATGGCCACGAGCCGGTTACTCACGAAGAACGGGCGCCCGAGCTTGGGCGGCCGCGCGCGCCGGCCGTCCTGGCTCACGCACATCGGGTTGACGAGGATGAAGCGCACGTGCAGCCGCTTGGCCGCCGCGCGCCCGCGCGGGGTGCCGGCGATGATCGCGCGGGCGTCCGCCGCCGGGCCCACCTCGGCCTTGGGCAGGATGTCGGCGGGGTCGAGCGCGGGGTACGTGTCGGCCTGGAGCAGCCAGGCGCTGAGGAAGCTCCAGCAGCGGTCCGCCACCACGGTGTCGCCCGGCTTGAGCTGCGCCGAGATCGCTCGCATGCCCGACAGCGTGGTGGCGTCCGCGAAGTCGTAGAACTGGTGCACCGTTTTGGCCGAACCCCACGCCGGCACGGCGATTGCCAGCGTGAGAGCGAGCGCCACGATGCCGGCGAGCTTGGGCCGCAGCAGCTTGGTCATCGCCACCGCCACGAGCGGCACAAGTGCGAGCGGCACGTAGTACGCCATGCGCACATACGCGAGCGGGAAGTGGGCGATCCACGAGTACGCGAGCGCCACCACGACGACGAGCATCGCCACGAACGGCAGGAGCGTCCGGTCCCGCCGCAGCCACCAGAGCGCCAGCACGAACGCGATGACCCCCGCGAGCGAGAAGACGAGGCTCAGGTCGTTGACGACGAGGTGCAGGTGCACCTTGGTCGACAGGTAGGCGCGGTAGCCCTGTGTGCCGCCGAACTTCTTGTCGCCCTCGATCACGGTGTAGGCCACTCCGGCGCAGAGCACGAGCGATGCCACCGCGCCGCGCACCGTGCTGCGCAGCAGCTCCCGCCGGTCGCCGCCCAGCACGAACGCGACGGCGAGCGCCAGCGCGATCCCGGCCAGCCCGACCAGGAACGACAGCCGGTGCGCCGCGCACAGACCCACCAGCGAGAAGCCGAGCCCGAAAGCCTCGAGCCAGCCGAGCCCGTCGCTTACGAGGCAGGCCACGAACATCAGCACGAGCAGCATCAGCGCGAGCGCGGCGGCGTTGGCGAGGCCGTGCCAGCCGAGCAGGTCCTGCGCGATCGGCAGCACCGCCCAGAGGGCCGCCGCGATCACGCCGGGCAGCGCTCCCCACAGGGTCCGGGCCAGCGCGAACACCGCGGCGATGCTCATCAGCGCGAACACCCAGATTCCGTGCATCAGCACGCTTGCCGGCTGGCCGCCCATCACCAGATACGAGGCGAACACCGCCGGCACGCCCGGGTCCTGGCGGAACGGAGTGCCGCCCATCCAGAACTGGTTCTGGATCAGCAGCGTGCCGTGCTGGCGGATCTGGTCGGCGTAGAGGACGTACTGGCCCCAGTCGTTGCCCGGCACGGGCGTGTGACCTATGACCAGCGACTGAAAGAGGATCCCGACGAGCAGCGCGGCGAGCAGCCCCGCGATCGCCCACGCGTCCTCGTAGCTGAGCGGCCGCTCGGCCTCGCGCGCCGGGAGCAGCAGCGTCCCGACCGCGAGCAGCGCGCCCAGGGCGAAGCGGATCGAGAACCCGGTGAGATGGATGCCGAGCGCCGTGACGCTCACGAGCACGACGCACGAGGCGGCGAACCCGAGCGCGGGCACGGAGGCCAGGATGGCCGCCCAGCTCCGCCGGGTGCGAGCCGGGAGCAGCGGCACCAGCGCGAGCCCGGGACAGACGATCAGCACCACGCCCGACAGCACGGGAAAGCTCCCGCCGAACAGCGCAATCACGAACTCGAGCAGCGCGAGCGCCATACCGATCAGCGCCAGCGGCCGCCCACGACCCCACGACGCCGCGGCGCGCAGCCTTTCGGTTGCCGCAGGAGCGGCTTGTATCGTCAGGAAGGCCAAGTGAAGCTCCTGCGGATCTGTCTGGCGAGCCTCGCCGCGTGCGCCCTTCTCGCCGCGCCGGCATACGCCGAAACCGGAAACGGATTGTACGAGCCGTTCCCGTCGCCAACCTCTGAGGGGCTGGCGCATGACTTCGTCGACGCGCTTCCCGGCGGGATCGGGTTCCTCAATCTCCAGGGACTCGACCTCCAGCGCGGCGTGCTCGTCGGCAAGGGTGCCAAGGCCTCGTACACCACCGGCACCGCCCCGGTCGCGCGCGCCAGCGCAGGGTCTGGCTTCGCGCCGTCATTCGGTTGGCCGCTCGGGATCGGGCTCGTGGTGGTCGCGCTTGCGGGAACCGCCTTCGTGATCGTGCGCCGGGCGTGAAGAAGCCCGCCCCGCTCGCGATCGTGCTGGTCGCGCTCGTGCTGTTCGCGGCCGGCGTGGGGATCTTCGCCGCGATCGGAGCCGGCGGATCGAGCTCGCCCGGCCCTGTGGTGGCCACCGCCGCCACGCTCGTGCCGCCCTCCGCCGGTCGGCTGCGGCGCGACTTCTTCGGCATGGTCAGCGAGGACGCGTTCGCCCACCCCGGCCCCTACCGGACGGCGACGCTCAACCAGCTCGCGCGCTTGGGGGTCGGCATCGTGCGCCAGACCTTCGACTGGGCGACGATCGAGACGAAGCCCGGCCGCTACGACCTGACCGCATACGACTCGTTCGTTGGCGACCTCGCGGTGCGCCACATGACCGTGCTGCCGGTCCTGCTCGACCCACCCAAGTTCCTCTCGAGCGCGCCCGCAACGGGCGCCCAGCCGGGCACCTACCCCCCGCGCAACTACGCGGACCTGGGCACCTTCGCCTCGGTGCTCGTTCGCCGCTACGGGCCGAACGGCAGCTTCTGGCAAGAGCATCCCGAGATCCCCAAGGTGCCGATCCACGCATGGCAGATCTGGAACGAGCCGAGCCTGCCCGCCTACTGGCCGAGCGGCCCCGACCCCGCGCAGTACGCACAGCTCCTCAAGGCCACCGCCGCGCCGATCCGCAAGCTCGACCCCGACGCCGAGATCGTGACCGCCGGCATTCCGCAGAGCCGCCTCGGCATCCCGTTCGACACCTTCGTGGAGGGCATGTACCGGGCAGGCGCACGCGCCGACTTCGACACGCTCGCCATCCACCCCTACGCCAGCGACGCCGAGGGCGTGACCGCCGCGGTGGAGGACGCGCGCCGGATCATGAACCTGCACGGCGACCACTCGGCGCGCATCTGGGTCACCGAACTGGGCTGGGCCGATGCGGGCCCGGGCAGCTCGTTCACGGTCGGCGCGCGCGGCCAGGCACGGCGCATCTCGTCGGCACTCTCGATGCTCGTCGCGCTGCGCTACCAGGCGCGCCTGCGCGGCATCGTCTACTTCGGTTGGCGCGACGGCGCGCCCTATGCGCCGACCTTCAGGGACTTCTGGGGACTGCATACGGGTCTGGTCAATTTGGACGGACGGGGCAAACCGGCACTGCGCGCCTTCGCCGACACCGTGGCTAGACTCCGCCGCCAGGGGTGACTCTTCGTAAGCTGATACTTGGTATCGCGGCTTGCGTGCTTCTCGCTGGGACAGGGGGCGCGTCGGCTGCCCATGCCGCAGTTCCGAGCGACTTCTTCGGCCTCGTCAGCGAGGACGTCTTCGCCGGCAACGCGTCCTACCGTGAGGCGACGCTCGCGCGGCAGCAGTCGATCGGCGTCGGGCTGATCCGGCAGACGTTCCACTGGAAGCAGATCGAGACTTCGCCCGGCCACTACAACTTCGGCTACTACGACGCCTACATGGCAGCGACGGCGTCGCACGGCATCCGGGTGCTACCGATCCTGTTCGACCCGCCGCGCTTCCGGGCCAAGGTGTCGAAGACCACGAGCGCCACCTACCCGCCGCGCCACTACGCGTACCTCGGGCGCTTCGGCGCGGCCGTCGCCGCCCGTTATGGGCCGAACGGCAGCTTCTGGGCTCAGAACCCCACCATCCCGAAGCTGCCGATCACGGCGTTCCAGATCTGGAACGAGCCGAACATCCCCGCCTACTGGCCGACCGGCCCGAACCCGAAGAAGTACGCGAAGCTGCTGAAGGCCGCCGCCAGGGGCATTCGAGCGGTGGACCCGTCGGCGGAGATCGTCACGGCCGGGCTGCCGGACAGCCACCTGTCGAAGCCGGGCAGCGTGTACTCGTACGCCAAGTCTTTGGTCCGGGCGGCGCACGGCAGCTTCAACACGCTGGCGGTGAACCCGTACGGCACGTCGTCGGGCGACGTCGTGCGCAAGCTGAAGCGCTTCCGCAGGATCCTCAACCACGGCCACGCCCACAGCGCTCGCATCTGGGTGACGGAGTTCGGCTGGTCGGACAAGGGGCCGAGGAGCTCGTTCCGGGTCGGCTCGGCGGGCCAGGCGAGGCAGATCCGCCACGTCATCCCGGCGCTCGCCAAGCGGCGCTCTAGTCTCGGATTGCGTGGATTCGTCTACTTCAGCTGGCGCGACGGCGCCCCCTACGCCCCGGCCTACAAGGACTTCTGGGGCCTCCACACCGGCCTACTCCGGCGCAACGGCACCGCCAAGCAGGCGCTCGCGGCATTCAAGGCAGCGGTCGCGCACCTGCGCTAGTCCGGCTCCGCTCTCTTTCGCCGATAAAGGTGTTTGAGGAGAACTTGCGACCCCTGGCCCCCGCAGAGATCCGCGCTGCCCTGACCGCCGCTGTCGTGCTGGCGGCGCTCGCACTCGCCCTTCCCGGCGCCGCAAGCGCGAGGGTGCACGGGCTCAAGCTCGGCTTCACCGACAGCGCCAGCTTCCAGTTCGCCGATCCGGCCGACCGCGCGATCGCGTTCCAGCACGCCAAGGCCGCGGGCGCCTCGATCATCCGCGTGAGCATCGACTGGGACAAGCTCGCGCCCAACAAGCCGCCGAACATCGCCACTACGGCCAACCCGGCGTGGTCGGGCTACAGCTGGGACTTCGTCGACGCCGGTGTGCGCGAGGCGGTGGCGAACGGCTTCACGCCGCTCGTGATCGTCACCGAGGCACCGACCTGGGCCGAGGGGCCGAACCGGCCGTCGCTGTCGCAGGCGCCGCTCGGCAGCTGGCGCCCGTCGCCCAACGCGTTCCAGGCGCTGGCCACCGCGCTCGCGAAGCGCTACTCCGGGCACACGCCCGACCCGCTGCAGCCCGGCCGCAACCTGCCGCGCGTGCGCTACTGGCAGGGCTGGAACGAGCCCAATCTGACGCTCTATCTGTCGCCGCAGTGGACGCGCAGCAAGGGCAAGCTCAAGCTCACGAGCCCCGACCTCTACCGCGCGATGCTGAACGCCTGGTACAAGGGCATCAAGTCGGTGTCGAGCAGCAACTTGGTGATCACGGCCGGCACCTCGCCATTCGGAAATCCGCCCGGCGGCGTCCGCGTCCCGCCCGCACAGTTCGTCCGCGCGCTGTTCTGCCTGAGCGGCCGCCACGCGCTCAAGAAGGTGCGCTGCCCGGACTCCCCCGTGCACTTCGACATCCTCGCCCACCACCCGTATCCGATCGGGCCGCCGCGCCGCCACGCGCCAAACCCCGACGACGTTGTCGTGCCGGACTGGGACCGCCTCAAGCGCCCGCTGCAGGTAGCGCTCAAGGACCGCACGGTGGCGCCGCACAAGGCCAAGCCGCTGTGGGCTACGGAGATCTCGTGGGACAGCAGCCCGCCGGACCCGACCGGCGTGCCGGCCCGCCTCGAGGCCACCTACATGGAAGGCGCGTTCTCGACGATGTGGAGCCAGGGCGTGAGCGCGGTGGTCTGGTACCTGATGCGCGACGAGGCGCCGGACCCGTCCTACGACACCACGCTCCAGTCGGGCATCTACCTCCGCGGGCCGACGATCGCGCAGGACACGCCCAAGCCGTCGTTCACCGCGTTCAGCTTCCCGTTCACGGCATACATCCACAAGGGCAAGGCGCAGCTGTGGGGGCTCGCCCCCACGCCCGGCTCGGTCACGATCGAGCGCCAGGCGGCCAACGGCACGTGGAGCACCCTCACGCGCCTCTCCGCGCGTAGCGACCGGCTCTTCCTCGGCAGCCGCAGGCTGCGTCCGGGCACGAACCTGCGCGCCGTTCAGGGCGCGAAGATCAGCCTGACCTGGAAGGTCTTCTCGCCGGGTAAGTAGCCGGTCCGGCTAGCTGCCGGGCTCTGGACGCCGGCGGCCGCGCCAGGCGATCAGCGCGAAGACCGCCGTGATCGCCGCCAGCAGCGCGAGGAAGCCGGCATCGGCCGAGCCGCCGAGTGAGCTGCCCACGGCGGCCGCCGGATTCGATGCCGGGGCGGAAGACGGCGGGCCCGGGTCGATCCGCTGGGGCGTGCTGGTGGTGGCAGGAGTCGTCTTGTCCTGCTGCGAAGCCGCCTGGTGGTGCTTGCGGTGGGTCTTCTTCTGCGTGGCGGGAGGAGTGCTCTGGGCGGGCGTGCTGGTCACGGCCGGGGCGTCGCTCTGGCTCGCCAAGTTGAGTACCGCCTGACCCGCGGAGCCGCTGTGCTCGAGCGTCTTGGCGGCGTCGGGAGAGACGTGCTTGGGTCCGTTGCCGCCGCCGCCACCGTGGTGGGAGCCGCCGCCGCTGCCGCCGGGGCTCGGCAGGGATTCGCAGTACTGATCGATCCCGGAAGTGCCGGGAGGCGCGTTGCAGGTCTCGGCGCTCGCTGCCGATGGTGCGAATAGCGCGAACAGCACCAGACCGGTGCAGGTCATCAGCCGTGTATGCCTAAATGTCTTCACTCTTGCCCTGGAACTCGTATCGACGGCTCCGCCCGTCCTCCACATCCAGCGTAGCCGCTTTCGCGATTGCCGCAATCCTCTTGCTCTATTACGGGCTGAGGGGCGGCTCGTACGACATCGTGCCGCGCCAGGAGGAGGCCATGGTGGTCTGGTGGATCCTCGGGCTCGGCTTTGCCCTTGGGCTCCTCCCCCGCGCCAAGCCTCCGCGCGGCGTGCTCGTGCCGCTCCTCGCGCTCGCGCTGCTGGCGCTCTGGACCGCCATCGGGCTCGGCTTCACGCAGAGCGGCGAGCGCACGTTCGCGGAGCTCGCGCGCTACCTGCACTACGTCGGCCTCCTGCTGCTCGTGTGGGCGATGGTCGACCGGACCACCTGGAAGTCGGTGGCCGCGGGGCTGCTCGTTGGCGCGGTTGCGCTGTGCGCGATCGGCCTCGCCAGCCGGCTGTGGCCGAGTGCCTTCCCCACCGACTATGTCGTCGTCAACTACAAGGTCAACCGCCTCAGCTACCCGTTCAACTACTGGAACGCGGTCGGCGCGTTCGCGGTGATGTCGATCGCGATGGCGCTGATCTGGAGCGCCCACGGCAGGTTGCTCTGGATCCGCGCGGCGGCGCTCGCCTGCATCCCGATCTGCGCCTCCACCGCGTACCTCACCTACTCGCGCGCCGCCGTGATCGGCGCCGCGGGCGCGATGGTGCTCGTGCTGCTGCTGAGTCGCAACCGCTGGGTGGCGTTAGGTCACATCCTCGCCGGGGCAGCCGGTTCCGCGCTCCCGATCCTGGCCATACGCAGCCACAAGGAGATCGCCGACGCCACGGGCGGAGGCGGCGCCGGGGTGGTTCTCGTCGTGCTGATCGCCGGCTGCGCGATCGCCGCGGCGGGTGCCTGCGCCACGTGGTTCCTCAAAGCGGACGGCTGGCGCGTGGCCCGGCGCACCGCCTGGATCGCCGTGGTGGTGGCGGTGCTGCTCGTGCCGGCGGTCGGCCACTCCGAGATCTCGAAGGGCTGGAACCAGTTCAGGACGCAGCCGTCGGCGCCGCCGAGCGCCGACCCCGCCGCGCGCCTCTCGAACCTCAACGGCAACCGCTACTTCATCTGGCGCTCCGCGGTGCGCGCGTTCAAGAAGCATCCGCTCGACGGCACCGGTGCCGGCACGTTCGGCTTCTGGTGGTCGAGCACCGGGGGCGACGAGTACCTGAAGGACGCCCACTCGCTCTACTTCGAGTCGATCGCCGAGCAGGGGATCTTCGGCGGGCTGCTGATTCTCGTGTTCTTGGTGGGACTAACGGTGGCCGCTGTGAGAGCGCGCTTCAAGCTGCCGGACGCGGGCGACATCGGCCCGCACGCGGCGCTGCTCGCCGCCTTCTTCGTCTTCCTCTTCCACGCCGGTGTCGACTGGATGTGGGAGTCCACCACCGTCACGGTGCTCGCGCTGCTCGCGATCGCGACCGCCGCGGCGGCCACCTCCCGCCCGGCGGAGGCCCCGGCTCGCCTGCCGGTGCGCATCGGCGTGACTGCCTTCGCCGTCGTGGCGTTCCTCGTCCAGCTTCCCGGCCTCGCGTCCACGCTCCATCTGCGCGCCAGCCAGGACGCCTTCAAGCACGGTGACACCGCCGCGGCGCTCTCAAAGGCCACCCAGTCGATCAATGCGGAGCCCTGGGCCGCCAGCCCGTACGCGCAGCGCGCGCTCGTCGAAGAGGCTCAGGGTCATCTGGGCGCAGCTCGCTCCGACCTGATCCGGGCCGAGAAGCGCGAGCCCACGAACTACCAGCACCCGCTGCTGCTCGCGCGCGTCGAGGCGGAGCTTGGCAACGCGGACGCGGCGCTCGCCGCCTACCGCCGGGCCAAGGAGCTGCGGCCGCTGTCGCCGCTCGTCACGCCCACGTCGCAGCGCTAGTCGGGCTTCTTCTCCGCTTCCTGCAACTGAGCAGGCTGCTCGAGCATCCGGTAGACCACCTGGCGGTCCTTGCGGTAGCGCTTGAGGCTCAGGCCCATCTTGGAGCGGACCTGATCGTCGGGTGACAGGCAGACCACCGGCTGCCCGTCGATCGAACCCTGAACGTAGTTGAGCACCTCGCGCGGGTTCTCGATCAGGATCAGGTCCACCACGCGCAGCGCGTGGTTGCGGAGCACCACGGAGGCGATGATCGCCGGCCCGCCCTCGCCGAGCGTGTCGGCGGTGGTGATCCGGTACCACTCCTCGTAGCCGTGCTCGGCCAGGGCGGCCATGGCCTTGTCCAGGCCCTCGGGCGGGATGATCGCGTCGAGGTCCCGGTGGATGCGGAGCTGCTTGCCGGCGAGCGCGTCGACGCCCCAGCCGCCCGCGCACGCGATCTCGACTCCCGCGGCCTCGACAGCCTTGACGGCCTCGAGCACCTGGCGGCCGTGCAGCGGCGGGTTGCGGTAGATGTACGGCTCCAGCCTCACCTTCGCCGGGCGCGGCAGCGGCGACGCCCAGAGCAGCACGTTGAGGCGGTGGGTGAAGCGGATCCATGCGGTGAGCTCTCCTGCCATTCGGCGGCACCCTAGCGGGGCCGCAAGCGGACAAGAGCGGTCGGGAGCGTCTGCCAGACTGGATCGGCGATGGCGACCCAGGCATCTGAAGCCGGGACCGTCCTGGATCCCTCCGCCGGCGCGGACCACCGCCGCATGACGCGGGACGTCGTGATTCAGATCGTCGCGCGCGTGCTCAATCTGGCGCTCGGGATCGTCGTCACGTCGCTCGTGGTGCGCACGCTCGGCCAGGCGGGATTCGGCGAGTGGTCCACCCTGCTCGTGGTCATCAACCTGACCGCCTACTTCACGAGCTTCGGCGTGGAGAGCGTGGCCGTGCGGCAGGTGGCGGTGGAGCCGGAGCACGAGTCGGACTGGATCGGCGCGCTGCTGATGGTGCGGCTCGTGTTGTCGGTGCCCGCCTTCATCATCGGGCTGATCGTGGTGCTGGTGGCCCAGAACAGCACCGCGATGCTCGCCGCCGGGCTGATCCTGCTGATGCAGGTGCCGTTCAACACCGTCTCCTCGCTGCGCGTCGTCTACCAGTCGCGCGTGCGCAACGACCTGCCGATGTACTTCCTCACGCTCAACAGCGTGCTCTGGGGCGCGGCGGTCGTCGTCATCTACTTCGCCGACGGCGGGCTCGTGCCGCTCGCGATCGCGATGACCGCCACCGGTCTCCTCACGGTTCTCTGGCAGGCGGCGATCGCGCTGCGCTTCGTCAAGCCGCACCTGCCGCCGACCCGCGCGGCAATGAAGGAGCTCATCCGCATCGGCGTCCCTGTGGGCACCGCGGGCCTCCTGATCATCATCTACGCGCGCATCGATCAGCTGCTCGTGTACGGCATCGCGGGCGCGAGCGACGCCGGTCTGTACGGCTCGGTCTACCGCATCATCGAGCAGGCGCATTTCGTGCCGATCTCGCTGATGACCACGGCCGCGCCGATCCTCGCGGCGTCCTGGGGCCGCGACCGGGCGCACATGCTGGGCCTCTCGCGGCTGATCGCCGAGCTGCTCACGGTCGCGTCGCTCGGGGGGCTCGCGGTGACCATCGTGGCGGCCGAGCCGCTCACCGTTTTCCTCTTCGGCGAGAGCTTCAAGGACGCGGCTCCGGCGCTGCCGGTGCTGAGCGCCGCGTTCGTGTTCATCTGTTACGGCTATCTCAACAGCAACCTGCTGCTCGTGATCGGCCTGCAGAAGCGCCTGATCATCACCGGCCTGATCGCACTCGTGGTGAACATTGGCGGCAACCTCATCTTCATCCCGATCTACGGCTTCATGGCCGCTGCCTGGCTCACGCTGATCACGGAGCTGGTGGTGGTGCTCGCCGCCACCTACTTCGTGCGCCACGCCCTGCATCTCGGCTGGCCCAGGCCTGGCCGGATCCCGCGGATCGTTGTGGCGGCGGTGGTGCTCGGCCTGGCGCTGTGGGGGCTCGACAGCGTGGGCGTCCCGCTCGCGGGGCTGCTCGGCGTGGCGCTGGTCGCCTATCCGGCGCTGCTGTTCGCGCTGCGCGCGGTCGACATCCAGGAGACCCGCGCGCTGCTGCGGGGCGGCGCCGTGGCCCCGCCGCCGCCGGCGGGCGCATGAGCACACACGGCGTGCTGATCGTCAACGCGGACGACTGGGGCGGCTTCCGCGAGGGCACCGACGCGATCGAGGCGTGCTTCGCCGCCGGCGCGATCAGCTCCACCACGGCGATGGTCCACATGGCCGACTCGCGGCGCGCGGCGGAGCTGGCGCTCGAGCGCGAGCGGCCGGTGGGGCTGCACCTCAACCTCACGCAGCCGTTCGACGCGGCGGAGATCGCCGAGCCGGTGCGCGAGCGCCAGCGCCGCGCCTGCGCGCACTTCGCCAACCTGGGCCGCCGGCGCTGGACGCTGAGCCCGGACCCGCGCGTGCGGCGGTTGGTGGCGGACGCGGTGCGCGACCAGCTCGAGGAGTTCGCGGCCCTCTACCCCGGCAGGGAGCCGACGCATCTCGACTCGCACGAGCACGTGCACGTCTGCCCGGACGTGTTCCTGTCGCCGGCGCTCGAGCGCGGGCGCCGCGTCCGGCAGACACTGTCGCCCGTGCCGGGCGAGGACGGCAATCCGGCGGTGCGGCTCGCGCAGCGCGCCAAGCACGGCGTGCTCGCACGCCGCTTCGTCACCACCAAGCGCTTCTGGCGCGCGGCGGAGCTCGCGCCGGGCGGAGGCGCGGTGCCGATCGCGCACGCCGTGGCGGAGGCGGCCGGCGTGCCGGTGGAGGTGATGGTGCACCCGTCGTTCCCCGACGAGTTCGAGACGCTCCGCTCAGCTGACTGGGTCGCCGCCGTGGAGGGCGCGAAGCCGTACTCGGCGCTCGGCTCCTAGCCGTCGCCCCGCCGCCCTAGACTGCGCGCTCATGCGACGGGCGATCATCCTCGCCGGCGGCCTCGGCACCCGGCTCCAGCCCTACACCGTGGTGCTGCCGAAGCCGCTCATGCCGGTGGGCGACCGCCCGGTGCTCGATATCGTCGTGCGCCAGCTCAAGCACCAGGGGTTCGACCGCATCACGATCTCCACCGGCCATCTCGCGGAGCTGATCGAGGCGTTCTTCCGCGACGGCGAGGCGTACGGCATCCCGATCGACTACGTGCGCGAGCACGAGCCGCTAGGCACGGTGGGAGCCCTGGCGCTGATCGACGGGCTCGACGAGGACTTCCTCGTGATGAACGGGGACGTGCTCACAGACATGAACTTCAGCGAGACTCTCGAGGCCCACAGCGGCAACGACGCGGTCGCCACCGTGGCCTCGCGGCTGCACCCTCTGCAGGTGTCACTCGGCGTCATGGAGTTCCACGAGGACGACCCGACCAAGCTGCGCGACTACATCGAGAAGCCCGAGCTGAGCTACGTGGTGAGCATGGGCGTCTACTGCTTCTCGCCCAAGGTGCTCGACTACATCGAGGCCGGCAAGCGGCTCGACTTCCCGGAGCTGATGCTGCGCCTGGTCGAGGCTGGCGAGACGGTGCGCCAGCTGCCGTCGGACGCCTACTGGAAGGACATCGGCCGCCCCGGCGACTACGAGGGCGCGCAGGACGACTTCAAGGAGCTGCAGACGCGGCTGCTGCCCGAAGGCGGGTGACGACCGCCTCCACCTCCGCCTCCCCGTAGGACGGCGCGAGCGGCAGCAGCAGGTGGCGCGAGCCGAGATCCTCGGCGCGCGGGCAGGCGCCGTGGTGGCAGTAGTCGCGCAGCGAGGTGATCGCGGGCAGCCAGGTGGACTCGATCCCGTCGGCCGCGAGCGCCTCGTGCACGCGGTCGCGCGTGGCCTGGTCGGAGAGCACTACGGCGAAGCGGTTGTGCGAGGCGCGCTCCACGGCGTCGTCGTCCCAGGGGAAGCCGGCATTGGGGGTGTCCGCGAGTTGCTCGCGGTAGGCGCGGGCGACTGCGCGGCGACGCTCGATGTCGTCGCTGAGGCGCGGCAGTCGCGACAGCGCGAGTGCGGCGCGCGGCTCGTCCATGCGGAAGTTGAAGCCCACGTCCACCACGTCGTATGTGGCGGCGTGGCCACGGTGACGGTCCCAGGTGCCCGAGGTCATCGCGTGCGAGCGCAGCGAGCGGATGCGGGCGGCAACATCCTCGTCGCCGGCGATGGCGAAGCCGCCCTCGCCGATGGGCATCTGCGCGTCCGCGGCCATCGAGAAGCATCCGACCGCGCCCACCGTCCCCACGCGGCGTCCGGCGGCGTCGCGCGCGCCGATCGCCTCCGCGGCGTTCTCTATCAGCGCCAGGCCATGCTCCTCGCACAGCTGCTCGAGGGCCGACAGGTCGGCCGCGTAACCGAACAGGTGGGTGGCCACCACCGCCTTGGTCTGCGGCGTGATGTGGGCTGCAACGTCCTCGGGGTCGAGCGTGAGGTCCGCCGCGCCGCGGATGTCGCAGACCACCGGCCGGCCGCCCATCCAGCGCACCGCCGCAGCGGCCTCAACAAACGTGAGCGCCGGGATGATCACCTCGTCCCCCGGCCGCACGCCGACCGCTTCCACGGCCAGCTGCAGCGCGGCCATCGAGCTCGACAGCGCGATCGCGTTCGGCGTCTCGCACCACTCGGCCAGGCCGGCCTCGAGCTCCTGGGTGCGCGGGCCGAGCGTCAGCCAGCCGGAGCGCAGCGTGTCGAGCACCGCCTCGACGTCCTGGTCGGGCATCTCGATGCTCGTCAGCGGGATCGCGCTCGTCACAGCGTGAGCTCCTTGGTAAGCGCCTCGACGACGCGTCCCTGCTGCTCCTCGGTCATGTCGGGGAAGAGCGGGATCGTGACCTCGGTGCGCGACGCCAGTTCTGTGCGCGGCAGCGACACGCCGGGCCAACGCTCGCGGTAGGCGGTGAAGAGGTGGATCGACTCGTACAGCAGCGAGGTCTGCACGCCGTGCTGCTCGCGCAGCGCCTGCCGCAGCGGCAGCTGGCGCTCGGGGTCGTCGAGCATCACCGGCATCACGTAACAGGACGAGCTGTCCACGTCCTCATCGTCGAACGGGAGCGTGATGCCGTCGAGGTCCCGGAGTTGCTGGCGGTAGATGTGCGTGAGCTCGCGCCGCCGGCCGATCTCGAGCTCGAGCCGCGCGAGCCGGGACAGCGCGAGCGCCGCGCGCGGCTCGTCGAAGCGGTAGTTGCAGCCGAGTCCGGTCACGTCGTAGCCGGGCGCGGGGATGCCGGTGGCGTCGGTGCCGATCGGACCGATCGCGTGCGAGCGGTACCGGCGCACGAACTCGGCGACGGTGTCGTCGTCGGTCGACACCATGCCGCCCTCGCCCACCGAGATCACCTTGTTGGAGAAGAGCGAGAAGCAGCCCGCGAGGCCGTAGGTGCCGAGCTTGCGCTCGCCGAGGCGGGCGCTCGGCGCGTGGGCGGCGTCCTCGATCAGCGCGAGCCCGTGCTCATCGCACAGCGCCCGCAGCCGGTCCACGGGCGCGGCATAGCCCGCGAAGTGAACGGCCGCCACCGCCTTCGTGCGCGGGGTGATCTTCGCGGCCACGTCGTCCGGGTCGATCGAGAGGTCGTGCTGGCCGACGATGTCGGCGAAGACGGGAGTTCCGCCGCAATGGATCACGGCCGCGGCCGTGGCGGCGAACGTCATCGACGGGACGATCACCTCGTCCCCGGGGCCCACGCCCGCGGCGAGATAAGCGAGGTGCAGTGCGGCCGTGCAGTTCGACACCGCCACCACGTGCCGCACGCCGAGCTGCTCCGCGAACGTCTGCTCGAACGCCTCGGTGACCGATCCCATCGCGAGCCGCCCCGAGCGCAGCACCTCGGCCACGGCGTCGAAGTCCTCCTGCTTCAGCTCGAGGTCGAAGAGCGGGATGTCGGGGGCTGTACCGGCGGGCATGGTGGAAGGCGGTCCGAGGGTAGCGACGAACCTGAACTAAGTTACGTCGCCCGTGCCCGTCCCCCTGTTCGCATTCGACCGCTCGCGCTACGCGCCTGCCGTGAAGGAACGGCTCGCTGCCGTGATCGACAGCGGCCAGTTCATCCTCGGCCCCGAGGTGGCGGCGTTCGAGAACGAGTTCGCGAGCTACCTGGGCGCGAAGCACTGCATCGGCGTGGGCAACGGCACGGACGCGATCACCCTCGCCCTCCGCGCGCTGGGCGTCGAGCACGGCGACGAGGTGGTGCTGCCCTCGTTCACGTTCTACGCGACCGCCGAGGCGGCGGTGAACGCGGGCGCCACGCCCGTCTTCTGCGACATCGACCCGGACACGTTCTGCATCACCCGCGAGACCGTGGAGCGGGCGCTCACGCCCAAGACGAAGGCGATCGTGCCGGTGCACCTGTTCGGCAACGTCGCGCCAGTCCCCGACCTGATGGACCTCGGTGTGCCGGTGCTCGAGGACGCCGCCCAGGCGGCGGGCGCCACCCTGAGCGGCGCCAAGGCGGGGGCGCTCGGCCACGCGGCCACGTACTCGTTCTTCCCGTCCAAGAACCTCTTCGGAGTGGGCGACGGCGGCGCGGTGATCACGAACGACGACGAGATCGCGCAGCGCGTCCGCCGCCTGCGCTTCCACGGCTCGGACGACAAGCAGACCTTCCTGGAGGTGGGCTACAACTCGCGCCTCGACGAGCTCCAGGCCGCCGCGCTGCGGATGTTCCTGCCGGAGCTCGACGGGTGGAACGAGGCGCGCCGCGCTGCAGCGCGTGCGTACGAGGAGCAGGGACTGGGCGAGCTGGTGAGGCTGCCTTCGCCGGTTGACGGCGCCGACCCCGTGTACCACCTCTACGTGGTGCGCTCGGAGCGCGCGGATGAGCTGGCGGGCGCGCTGAAGGACGCGGGCGTGGGCGCCCGGGCCTACTACCGCGTGCCGACCCACCTGCAGCCGTCGATGGAGCGCTGGGGCGGGCCGGGGCTCGACCTGCCCGGGACCGCTGTGGCCGCCCGTGAGAGCCTCGCCATTCCGATGGGAAGCGACCTCGACGCGGACGCCGTGGCCGAGGTCGTGGCGGCCTGCCGCGCTGCGCTGGCTTAGAGGCGCGCTTACTGCAGCAATAAGGGTTGGCTCCGGCGGGTTTTGCTTAACCCCATCCTGGATTGTGGGCGTATAGCAACCCCTATCCAGGATGGGTGGAGAAAAATTCGCTTGGGCTCACCCTCATTGCTGCCGTAACCGCCGGGCACCCACCCCGCTTGCGGATGCCCAAAACCTAGGTTCTAATGTGGAAAGAAGGACTCGTTCCAGGCCCGCCAAAGCCGCACCGTCCGCGGCGGGTCGAGACCTAGACAGGTGGGCATTCATCCAATGAGCAGCGAGCCGTCCGTGGTGGGCGACGTAAGCGATATGCCCGCGCCGCAGGGCGCGAAGGTCAGCGGCCGCGACATCGTCTGCGTCGGGACCGCTGAGTGGGACGCCGAGCTGCGCACCAACCAGCACCACCTGATGGCGCGGCTCGCGCGTGACAACAACGTGCTGTTCATCGAGTCGCTCGGCCTGCGCCAGCCCTCGATCTCCTCGCACGACCTGCGCAGGATCGTCAAGCGCCTCCGCAGCGGTGTGAAGCCGCCGCGCGCGGTCGACGGACTCCACGTGCTCTCCCCGCTCGTGATTCCGATGCACAAGTACGCGGCGGTGCGGGCGGTCAACCGCCGGCTCCTGCCCTGGCTCGTCCAGCGCGCCGCCAAGAAGCTCGGCATGTCGAACCCCGTCCTCTGGGCCTACAACCCGCAGGCCGAGGTGCTGATCGACGCGCTCGAGCCCTCGACGCTCGTCTACCACTGCGTGGACAACGTCGGAGTGCAGAGGGGCATCGACTCGGTGAGCTTCGGCGACGCCGAGCGGCGCTTCGCCGGCGCGGCGAACATGGTGTTCGCCAGCTCCGCGCCGCTGGCCCAGCGCATGAGCGAGATCTCGGACCGGGTGTTCGCGATGCCCAACGTGGCGGACACCGAGCGCTTCGCACACGCGCTCGAGGACGGGACCACCGACCCCGCGATGGCAGCCCTCCCGCACCCGCGGATCGTGTTCGTGGGCGCGCTCGTCGGCAAGAAGCTCGACCTCTCGCTGCTCGTCGGGCTCGCCCGCGAGCGCCCGGACTGGAGCTTCGCCTTCGTCGGCCCGGTCGGGCTCGGCGACACGAGCACGAACCTGAGGGAGCTGAGGGCGCAGCCCAACGTGCACCTGCTCGGCTCCCGCACCCACAACGAGCTGCCGGACGTCCTGCGCGGCGCGGACGCGGGGCTCATTCCCTACGCGCTCAACGAGCTCACGCAGGGCATCTTCCCGATGAAGGTCTACGAGTACCTGGCCGCCGGGCTGCCGGTGGTGGCCACGCCGATCCCCTCGCTCGAGGGCGTCGAGGGCATCGACACAGCACCCGATGCAAAGAGCACAGCGGCGAAGCTCGACGAGCTCCTCGCCGGCGACAGCCCGGAGGAGCGCCGCGAGCGCTCGCGGCTCGCGCTGGGACACTCCTGGGAGACGCGGCTCGAGGAAATTGGCGCGGCATTCGAGCTGCACGGCTGATCGCGGGGGTGAGCAGATGAAGATCGTGACCGTGATGACCACGGACGCCGATGGCGGCGCGGAGTTCGCGGCGATGGAGATGCTGTGGGCGCTCGAGCAGCGCGGCCACGAGGCTGTCGTGCTCACCAACCGCCCGGAGATCGCGCGTGACACCGGCATCCGGGTGCGCGAGCTCGAGATCGGCCCCAAGCTGCGTGGCAAGGACTGGGCGCAGACGATGCTGCGCTGGCCGATGTACGTGAAGCGCCTGCGCGCCGCGCTCGAGGCCGAGGCGCCCTACGACGTGCTGCTCCTCCACTACAAGAAGGAGCAGCTGATGTCGCGGCAGCTACCCGCCCGCCTGCGCGCCGCGCTCGTGTGGGCCGAGTGGGGCCCCGTGCCGCCGCAGATGCGCAAGGGCCCGGGGCTCTGGCTCTACCGCGATGCCGCCAAGCGCACCGGCCGCGTGATGGCGATCTCGAATGGCACGCGCGAGTCCGTGGCCGAGCAGGGCGTGGACCGCGCAAAGATCGAGGTGGTGCCGAACGTCATGCGCGGCGACGAACTCCGCTTCAGTGCCGAGGGTCGGGCGCGCGTGCGCGGTGAGCTGGGCATCCCCGACGACGCGTTCGTGATCGGCTGCATCTCGCGCTTCCATCCCAAGAAGCGCAACGACGTGCTCGTCGAGGCAGTGAGGATGCTCGACGACGAGCGCGCACATCTAATACTCGCGGGAGCCGGCGAGACCGAGTCCGCGCTGCGCGCCGCAGCCGAGCCGCTCGGCGCGCGTGCCCACTTCGTCTCCACCCCCGGCGCCGACGTAGCGGACTACACCTCCGCGTTCGAGGTAAGCGTGTTCTGCCCGAGTCCCACCGAGGGCGCGCCGCGCGCCGTGATCCTCCCCTGGTTCGCCGGCCGCCCGGCCATCTCCACGGGCGCGGAGGGAGTGGCCGAGATGATCACCGACGGCGTCGGCCAGATCGCCTCGCCGGAGAACGACGCCCCCACCCTCGCCGACATCCTGCGCGGGTACCTGAACGACCCGGAGCGCGTACAGCGCGAGGGCGCCGCAGCGCTCGACCGCGCCCTCACCACGTACGACGCGCCAGTGGTGGCCGAGCGGATCGAGAAGATCTTCGAGGCCGCCGCGCCGCACTGATGCGGGTCCTGTTCGTCAGCAACGTCTACCCGCCCGCCACGCGCGGCGGGTACGAGCTGCTCTGTGCCGGGATCGCCGAGGGCTTCGGCGAGTTCCACGAGGTAAGGGTGCTCACCTCCGGCAGCTCCAAAGACACGCCGAACGACCCGAACATCGTGCGCGAGCTCACCTACCTCGGCGGCGGCAGCGCGGACTCGCTGCGCGCCCCGCTGGCCGCGCTGCGCGCAGCCAAGGCCATTCGCCGCCTGCTCGCGGAGTGGAAGCCGGACGTCGTGTTCGTCTGGAACGGCGCCGACATGCCGCAGGCGGCGATCCGCATCGCCGAGCAGTCGGGCACGCCGATCGCCTACAGCCTCTGCGAGTACTGGTTCTCGCACATCTACGAGACCGACCGCTTCATGCGCCACCTGCGCCCCGGCGAGACCGGCGTGCGCGGCCTCTGGGCGCGGGCGCTGCGCCTGCTCAACCGCCACCCCGCCCTGCGGCTCGACCTCGACACTCCCGCGCGCGTCTCGATCACGTATGTGAGCGAGGCGTTCCGCGACCGGATCCACATGCCGCCCACGGCGCTCCCGCTCGACGAGCGCGTGATCTTCTCGTGCGTCAACGATCCCGACCTCTGGAAGAGCATCGAGCGCCGGCCGGCCACCGAGCCTCCGACGATCGCCTTCGCCGGCCGCCTCGAGCGGCAGAAGGGACCGCAGGTGGCCTACCGGGCGATCGCCGCGCTTCGCGACCGCCACGGCATCGACGTCAAGCTCGTGCTCGCCGGCCGCGCCGTGCCCGGCATGAGCGAGGAGCTTGCCCGGCTCGCCGCGGAGCTGCGCATCGAGGATCGCGTGGAGCTGCTCGGGATGGTCGACCAGCAGCGCCTGGGCGAGCTGTTCGGGAGCGCCTCCGCGCTCGTGCTGCCGGCCGTGTGGGCCGAGCCATCAGGCACCACCGCCCTGGAGGGCGGCCTGGCGCGCGTGCCGGTGGTGGCTTCACGCAGCGGTGGTATGCCGGAGGGGCTGCTCGAGGAGGAGCACGCGCTCTATTTCGAGATCGGCGACCACGATGGCTGCGCTGACGCCCTCGCGCGGGTGCTGAACGATCCCGCGGATACCGAGAAAAGGTGCGCCAGGGCCTACGAACGAGCCCAGCTATTCACCTTCGACAGGTACACCGCTCAGATGAACGAGTTCATCGAGACGGCGGTCCGGGTTCACCGCGAAAACCCGGTTGGGTCCACGGTTTAATCCGTCCCCAAGATAGGGGACAGTTCCCGGGACGGCTCCTGCGGGGGCTAAAGGCCCTTCGTCAGTTGCCGAAGCAAGGCAAGACCCTTCATGCCTTTCCGTACTCGACGTCCCGGGGCACCGCTACGCCTTTCTGCGCGTAGGGTCGCGCGCTTCCTCACCGTCTTCGCGCTCCTGTTCGCACTTGTGGCGGGAGACGCCGCGCTCGCCGTCGCCATCGGCCCGAGCGCACAGCAGGCGGCCAAGAAGAAAAAGAAGAAGCACAAGAAGAAGTGCACGCGCTACAAGACCGTGCGCGTCAAGAAGAAGGGCAAGGTCAAGAAGGTCCGCCGCTGCGTCTCGCACAAGAAGAAGTGCAAGCGCTACAAGACCGTTCGGGTCAAGCGAAAGGGCCACTGGAAGAAGGTCCGCCGCTGCGCCAAGCCCAAGAAGAAGCCCGCCGCCACGAACCCGGCGCCCGGCGGCGGCGCCAACTCTGGTCCGGTGACCATGCCTCTCGTCTACGGCATGAACTCCGTGACGATGGACGACGGCACGCTGTCGAACGTCGCGGGCGCGGGCGTGTCGATGACGCGGCGCCCGATGCACTGGGGGGACATCGAGAGCTCCCCCGGACACTTCAACTGGAGCCAGTACGACAACGAGTACATCCCGGAGGCGCGCCACGGGCTCACGGTCATGCCGGTGATCGTGGATGACCCGAGCTGGGCGGCGCCGTCCGAGTTCACGATCCCGAGCAACCCGGCCGCCTACGCCGACTTCGCCGCGCAGGTCGCGGCGCGCTACGGCCCCGGCGGCAGCTTCTGGGCGACCCACCCGACCGTCCCCTACCACCCGACGCTGGCGATCGAGACCTGGAACGAGCCCTACTGGTACTCGTTCAACGACTCGGGAGCCGACCCCGGCACCTACGCGCGGCTCGTCAAGGCGGCCGGCGCTGCGATCCACGCGGCCAACCCGCAGGTCAAGGTGCTGTTGGCGGCCGACCTCACGGGCTACGTCTCGGACAGCAAGCAGGTCGAGTGGGTCAACACCATGTACAGCGCGGTGCCCGACCTCAACAGCTACTTCGACGGCGTCGCGGTGCACCCGTACTCATGGCCCGACGCGCCCGACGTCTATGACGGCCCCGGCGACCGTTGGGCCTTCAAGCGCATCGGAGACATCCGGGCGAAGTTCGTGGCCCATGGCGCCGCGAACAAGGGCTTCTGGATCACCGAGGTCGGCTACCCCACCTGCTCCGGCAGCAACCGGTGCGTCAGCGAGGCCGCCCAGGCGAGCGACCTCGCGCGGATCTTCCAGCTCGTGAAGACCGACTACGCGGGCTTCATGCAGGCGATCTTCATCTACAACTACAAGGACCCCTCGGGCGCGGGCAGCTCGGACCCCGAGGGCTGGTTCGGCCTGCTGCGCTCGAACGGCTCGGCGAAGCCCGCCTGGAACGTGCTGCGCCAGGCCACGGGCGCCGGCTGAGCGTCCTCCCCCTGAGCCGGGCTCAGGGGATGTTGCGGTAGCTCGCCGAGAACGGGTCGGGGAATGCGCCCGCCGACAGCGCCTCGGCCACCTCGCCGATCCCGTCCGGCACGGTCATCGTGGTCTCGAAGCCGAGCACGCCGCGCACCTTGTCGAAGCTCACCTTGTAGTCGCGCGGGTCCTCGTCGCGGCGGACGAAGCTCACGTTGCCGGTGTCGAGCCGCTTCTGGATCTCCTCGACGATGTCGAGCTTGCGGTAGTTCTCGCCCGAGCGGCCGACGTTGAACACCTCGTACGCGACCTTGTCCTCCGGAGCGTCGAGCACGGTGCGCACCGCGCGGGCCGCGTCACGGACGTGCACGTACGGGCGCCAGAACTGCTCGCCGAACACCTCGAGGTCCTTGTCGGCCCACAGGTCGCGGGTGAACTCGTTGACGGTGAGGTCGAAGCGCATGCGCGGCGCGACGCCGTAGATCGTGGCGAAGCGCAGGCAGGTGGGCTTCATGCCGTTGAAGTCGCCGTGGAGCATCGCGTTCTCGATGCCCACCTTCTGCTCCGCGTAGAGCGATACGGGGCGCAGCTCGCCTTCCTCGGTGATCGGCACCGTGGGGTCCTCCATGCGGCCGTAGTTGGAGCACGTCGAGGCGAACACCAGGCGCTTGACGCCGGCAGCCTTCGCGTCCACCACGAGGGCCTCGCTGCCGCCCACGTTCACGTCCTGTGACTCCTTGGGGTCGAGCGCGCAGGCGGGATCGCCGACGATCGCCGCGAGGTGTACGAGCTCCTCAGCACCCTCGAGGGCCTTCCGCCGGACCTCGCCGTCGCGAATGTCGCCGCGGATCAGCTCGGCGCCCTTGCGCTCGAGCGACGCCGCGATCTCGTCCTGCCCGTGCAGGAGGACGTCGAGGATTCGCACCTTCCGCCCGGAGTCGAGCAGCTCCGCGGTGGTCTCAGCGCCGATGTAGCCGGCACCTCCGGTGATCACAGTTACGCCGCTCATTGGCATGTCTCCAAATCGATGTCGTGCGGAGCGTGGAGTACACCCCGCCCCGGGGCTTTCAATGCATAGAGATTCGTGGGGATGCGAGTACTGCAGCGGCCCCTCGACTGGACGGGAAGGGCTCTGCCTCGTTTCGAGCGTACCTCGGATTTACCTAAAACGGGAGAAATTCCATGCACCGGAATGGCCCCAACTTTCGTCGATGGACCATCTGGACGCGCTCAGTGAATCGGCGCTCGCGTCGATCACCTGGGCGGGATGTCGAAGACCCTCCGCACCCTCCTGCTCTTCGTCGTCAGCGCCCTGCTGCTCGTCGCAGCACCCGCGAGCGAGGCTCGTTCAAAGGGGACGCGCAGTCATTCCGTCCACAAGCGCAGCGCCTGCGCAAAGCATGCGCGCAAGAGCCATCGCAAGCGCGCGCGCTGCGCCCGCTCGAAGGTGAGGGACCACAGCGATTCCCACCGACCGCACCACAAGCCGAGCGGCGGCGGGAAGCCCGTCACCACGACTCCGGCGCCGCCGAGCAACCCGACGCCCCCCAGCAACCCGACGCCCCCCAGCAACCCCACTCCCCCGAGCAACCCCACTCCGCCGAGCAACCCGACGCCGCCGAGCGATCCCACTCCCCCGAGCGACCCGACGCCGCCCAGCGACCCCACCCCGCAGAACCTCGAGTACGGCCTCAACTCGATGTGGTACTCGGACACCGACCTCGCGAAGGTGCGCTCCGCCGGCGTCACGCTCTCGCGCCTCGAGATCGGGTGGGACAGCGTCGAGCCCTCGCCGGGCACCTGGCGCTGGTCCTACTGGGACGGAATGTTCGCCGCGGCTGCGAAGCACGACATCACGGTCCTGCCCCTGCTGATGGATCCGCCGAGCTGGGCCGAGTCGGCATGGAACGTGATCCCGACCAACCCGGCCAAGTACTCCGAGTACGTCGCCGCGGTGGTCGCGCGCTACGGCCCCAACGGAAGCTTCTGGAAGGCCAACCCGAGCCTCCCCTACAAGCCCGCCGTCCACTTCGAGATCTGGAACGAGCCCTACTGGGTCGGCTTCGCTGCCGGTGGCTCGAACCCCGGCAACTACGCCCGCCTCTACAAGGCAGCCGTCGTGGCCGGCCGCGCCGCCAACCCGGACGCCAAGTTCCTGATCTCCGCCGACCTCAGCGGCACCACCACGAGCTACACCTACATGGAGTGGGTCGACGCAATGTATGCGGCTGTGCCTGATCTGACGAACTACATCGACGGCGTCACCGTCCACCCGTACTCGCAGCCCGACGGGCCGGACGTCTACACGCCGAAGGGCTTCGACCGCTGGCAGTTCCGCCGCATCCAGGACATCCACCAGAAGTTCATCAACCACGGCGCAGGCGACAAGCCCTTCTGGCTCACCGAGATCGGCTGGCCCACCTGCCCGAGCAACCCTGGCAAGTGCGTCAGCGAGAGCACGCAAGCCGCGGACACCCAGCGCATGATCCAGATCCTCAAGACCGACTACTCCAGCTTCGTCCAGGCGGTGTTCCTCTACAACTACCGCGACCCCTCGTCGCAGAACGCGAGCGACATGGAGGACTGGTTCGGACTCCTCCGCGGGGACGGCAGCGCCAAGCCGGTCTGGAACGTGCTGAAGCAGGCCACGGGCGCCGCATAGGCCGAGTCCGGGCCGCCACGTGAACTACACAGAACCCTCATTTTTCTGGGCTACAGTGGACGCATGCGAGCCCTCGATCGCTCGGGACGAGGGCGCCTCGCGTCGGCGATTGCAGGTGGGTTGATCGCAACGCTCACCGTCCTGGGATGTGGCTCAAGCGAGTCCCCGTCGGGAAAGCCTCCGTGTCCCCGGGTCGACCAGCAGGCGTCGAAGCGTCACATGTCGCTCAGGATCGGGCTCAACTCCGTGTGGAACGACAACTGCAACCTGGCGGGCATCACCGGCGCCGGTGTGAAGATGGAGCGGCTCGAGGTCGACTGGTACGCCGTCGAGCCGGAGCCCGGCCAATGGCGCTGGCGCGCGACCGACAAGGAGTTCGCGGAAGCAGCCTCGCACGGCCTCACCGTGCTGCCGCTCCTGATGGGCATGCCGGGCTGGACCGGCCTCAGCGCCGACACGCTGCCCACCCAGACGAGCGGCTTCGCCAACTACGTCAAGCACGTCGTGCGCCGCTACGGACCCGGCGGAGCGTTCTGGCGCAGCCGCCCGGACCTGCCCCGCCACGCCGCCCGCTGGTACGAGGTCTGGAACGAGCCCTACTACCCGGACTTCTCAACCGGGGGCGCCCGGCCGGCCGTATATGCGCGCCTGTTCCGCGCCGCCGTACGCGCGGGGCGGAAGGCCAACCACAAGGCGAAGTTCCTCATCAGCGCCGACACGAGCGGCGAGAACACGGACGGCAGCTTCAGCCCGTGGGTCGCACCAATGTATGAAGCTGTGGCGCACCTGAACCGCTACATCGGCGGGATCGCCGCGCACCCCTACTCGGCGCCGCAGCCGCCGACTCTGTACACGCCAAAAGGCAACACGCGCTACCAGTTCCGCCGCATCGAGCAGCTGCGCTCGATGTTTGCTCGGCACGGTGCCGCGAAAAAACCCTTCTGGATCACCGAGATCGGCTGGTCCACCTGTCCTGGCAGCCAGAGCCGATGCGTGAGCGAAGCCGCCCAGGCCACCTATACGAAGCAGGTTCTAGACAGGGTGAGGACGAAATATTCCCGTTGGGTGAAAGCGCTGTTCCTCTACAACTATCGGGACCCGCCCGCGGACACGAATCCGTCCGACAGCGAGCACTGGTTCGGGCTCATTCGTCGCGACGGATCGCCGAAGCCGGCGTGGCGAGTTCTCCAGGCGGCAACGCGCAGATAGCCTCAAGAACCCCCATGACAGAGCCGATACCGTCGCTAGAATGCTGGAACTTGCGCCAGATGAGCGGGATCGCCGAGACCCGAGCCTGATGTACAACGAGACTCCGACAGCCCGCTCGGCACCGACCGTTTCTCCATTCGAGTTGCTGTCGGTGATCTGGCGGCACAAGCTGATCGTCGGCCTGGTGCTCATCCTGAGCGTCAGCGCGTCGGTCGCCCTGTCGAGCAGGTCGGCAAAGCAGTACGCGGCGAGTTCCCAGTTGCTCTTCCGCGACCCCGGCTTCGCACAGGCGCTCTTCGGCAGCAACCTCTTCGAGCCTGGGGCGGACCCGAAGCGCGACCTACAGACGAACGTCAACGTCGTCTCGTCGCGCGCCGTCGCGCTGCAAGCACAGAAGGAGCTCAAGACCACCGACCCGGTCGACACGCTGCAGAAGTCGATCTCGGTCAACCCCAGCACCGACTCGAACGTGGTGACCATCAAGGCCACGCGCTCGACGCCCGGCAGCGCCGCCGCTGTGGCCAACGCCTTCGCCGACGGCTACATCACCTACCGCCGCGACACCGACCGCCAGGCGGTGATCAACGCCGAGAACCTCGTCCAGCAGTCGATCCAATCGACCACGGATCCCAACGAGAAGAACCGCCTCAACGGCAGCCTGCGCCAGCTCAAGGACCTCGAGGCCGTGCAGACGGGCAACGCCGAGGTGATCGCCCGCGCGCTGCCCGACGACAGCCCGGTCGCCCCGCGGCCGAAGCGCAACGCGATCCTCGCCGCGCTGCTCGGCCTGCTGCTCGGCTCGGGGCTCGCGCTGCTGATCGACTTCCTGGACCGCCGCGTCAAGTCCGTCGAGGACTTCGAGCGGGCCTACCCCGGCTACCCCGTCATCGCCACAGTGCCGCGCTACACGCCGGTTGCCAACCAGTCCCTCGACGACCTCACGGGTCCCGTCGGCGAGGCCTACCGAATGCTCCGCGAGGGCCTGCGCTTCCTCGATCCCGACGGGCTCGCCCGCTGCTTCGTGATGGCGAGCGCCGTCGAGAGCGAGGGCAAGAGCACCGTGGCCGTGCACCTCGCCAAGTCACTCGCCGCCGTGGGCCAGCGCGTGATCCTGCTCGAGGCGGACATGCGCCGGCCGACCGCTGCGGCGCAGCTCGGCGTCCACCCCGCCGCGGTGGGCCTCTCGAACCTGCTCGTGGCCGACGGCTACATGGAGAACTACCTCGTCGACATCTTCGGCGACGACCTGCTGCGCGTCCTGCCCGCCGGCACGCTTCCGCCGAGCCCGGCCGACCTCCTGCGCTCTGGCCGCCTGGCCGACGTGATCGCCGCCGCGCGCGAGAGCGCCGACGTCGTGATCGTCGACCCGCCGCCGCTCCTGCCGGTGTCCGACACACACGTCGTCCTCCAGCTCGACGAGATCGACGGCGTGATTGTCGTCGGCCGCGTGGGCGTCACCCGGCGCGACCGCGCACGCGAGACGCAGCGCATCCTCAGCCAGTCCGGCCGCCGCGTGTACGGCCTCGTGATCACGGGCGGGCCCACCGCCGGCCGCAGCAGCTACTACGACAAGATGCTCGGCACCCCGGCCGCCACGCCCGGTCCGGCGAACGGCTACGGGGCGGAGAGCTCGAACGGGCCTCGCGTCGGCAGGCGCCGCCCGCGCGCCCGCGACTAGCTGGCCGCGGACGTCTTCATAACGTCCTACGTCCCTGCCCGGACGAGCGGGCGCGGGCTTCGCAGCTGCGGCGTGATCGCGGCACTGGCGCGCCACGGACCCGTGGAGGTGGCCTACCTGCCGTTCGGAGGCGGAACGCCGGCTGCTGACCTAGAGGCCGACGAGCGGATCACGCTGCGCCGGATCGAGCCGTCGCGCGGCGCCGGCCGCCTGGCCGCGGCACTACGGGCCGCGGCCGCCGGCGCCCCCTGGGACATCGCCAAGGCCGTCTCGCCGGAGGTGGTGGCGGTGGCGCGTGAGGCGGCTCCCGACCAGCGCGTGATCGTCGACGGCCCGACTGCGGCCGCCGCGGTGCTGCCGCTTCGGCGCAGCCGCGACGCCGTCTACCTCGCCCACAACCTCGAGATCTCGTTCCGGTCCACGCCGAGCCTGCGCCGCTTCGAGCGCAAGGTGCTGCGCACGTTCGGCGAGTCGTGGATGGCCACGGAGACCGACATGCAGGGCGCGCGCGAGCTGGCTGGCGGCGACCTCCGCATGCGCTATGTGCCGAACGTGGTCGACGTGCGCGCGCTGCCCCCGGCCGGCGAGCGGCCCGGCAACGGCAACACGCTCTTCGTAGCCGATTTCACCTATCCGCCGAACCGCGAGGGGCTCACCTACCTCGCCGACCAGGTGATGCCCCTCGTATGGAGCGAGCTGCCCGACGCGACGCTCACCGTGGTCGGGCGCGGACTCGACACGCCGCCGAGCGATCCGCGCGTGCGCGCAGTCGGCTTCGTCGACGACCTCGACGCCGCATACGCGGACGCCGACGCCGTGGTGGTGCCGCTGCTCACCGGCGGCGGCTCGCCACTCAAGCTCGTGGAGGCACTCGGCCGCGGCCTGCCGGTCGTCGTCACCTCACACGCGGCGGCGCTCATCCAGCACGGCACGCCGGGCGAGCACTTCCTCGCCGCCCCCGACGCGCCGGAGTTCGCGACGGCGCTCGTGTCCGTGCTGCGCGGCGAGCACGCGGACATGGGCGCCCGCGGCCGTGCGATGGCGGAGGAGTTCCTCTCCGTCGAGGCGCTCGTGCGCCAGCTCGACGGCCCGCCGGCGAGCTAGCGGCTCGGCGCGGCCTGCTCCGGATACATCCCCGAACGCCAGACCACCCGCGGCCTCGGGATCGCCGCCAACCGCGCCGACAGCACGCCGCCCATCGCGAACATCAAGAGGTCGAGCTGAGCCCAGTAGTAGCTGTCGTAGAAGAGCGTCACGACGGCCACCCCGACGATGCCGAGCGCCAGGGCGATGTCGGGCGGCGAGGCGATTCCCAAGCGCAATGAGCGCGTGAGCACAATG
Organism: Thermoleophilaceae bacterium; assembly: GCA_036555755.1. Lineage (GTDB taxonomy): Bacteria > Actinomycetota > Thermoleophilia > Solirubrobacterales > Thermoleophilaceae > JAICJR01. The sequence continues at coordinate 1,240 of DATBKS010000126.1, read as the reverse complement.
GCCGCGACGCCAATCGGGAAGAGAGCCACCAGCAGCCCCAGCAGGCCCATGTCCACCGAGATCGAGCCGTAGCCGTTGTCCACCGCCGTGATGTCCGTCTGGGCGCCCACCTGCTGCGCCGCATAGCCCGGGTCGGCAGCGCCGACCACAGGTCGGTGGTGTACCTGGCCGGTGACGTAGTGGAGGCTGAACTCGCGGTGCGTCGCCGACTCGGACGAGCCGATGCTCGAGTTGATGCGCTGCTCCACGATCCTGTGCAGCGAGCCCGTCGTGAAGATCAGGACGAGTGCCACCACGAGGCCCGTGGAGACGTAGAAGAGCAGTCGGTAGTCGCCACGCCGGGCGAGCAGCAGCATGACGATGAAGACCATGCCCACGGCGGCGAGCCACGAGCTCCGCGACTGGCTGAGGATCAGCAGCGCACCCGCCATGGCCGCCACGACGAAGGCGAGCAGACCGCTGCGCCTTGCGGCCCACACCAGGGCGCCGGGCAGCACCAGCACCACGAGGGCGCCATACGTGATGGCGTAGCCGCTGAACGCTCCGACGCGGTCGCCGGGATCGAGCGCGAAGGCCGCGAAGCCGAGCAGGGCGAGGGCCATCAGGCCTCCGAAGGACGCCGCCATCCACGGCTCGGGGTCGCCGAAGTGGCGAGCGCAGAGGAAGGTGATCCCGCCGAGCAGGAAGCCCACCGTGCCGCTCTGGATCATGTCCTTCAGCCCCACCGTGGAGAAGACGAGCACGATGAATCCGAACGACAGGATCGCCAGCAGGAGCATGAGCCGGTTGGGGCGGGCGCGCTCGGCGTTCTCCCGCTGCGCGACCGACCACAGGGTGGGCACCAGCACCGCCGCGATGATGGCGATGCAGAAGAGGAGCTGCCGGACAAGCGGCGCGGCGTTGACGCCATCGCCGGTGAGCGGGTACCAGGGCGCCACGGCCACGAGCATCACCGCCCATGGAAAGGCGCGATCGCCGAGCGAGGCGAGCGCAAGCAGGCCGATCACGCCGAGGCACGCGAGCAGGGCGAGCGCCGGCTTGCGGACCGCGAGGGCCCCGGCGATCGGTCCCACGAGGATCGCCGCCGAGACCACAGCGACGCGCGACTGAACCAGCCTGGTCATTCGCTGAGAAGGATAGGGAGGCTTCCGGGAGCTGTTACGAGGTCTTGCTGAGGCGCGACTTCGCCGCCGCAGCGTCTTCTCCTGTGTCGACAGGCGGCCTGCGCCCCTTGAGGCTG
>DATBKS010000125.1:0-59927 GCA_036555755.1 Thermoleophilaceae bacterium | reverse complement strand
CCCGAGCTGGTAGATGAGCGCGAGGTAGCCGTTGTCGGAGGCGCGGAGCGCGTCATTCGATGAAGGACTAAGTCTTGATGACTCCCCAGCCGAGCCGACTCCGAAACCGCCGGGACGGGCCGCGGCCATCGGAATCACGGTTTGGGGGCGGCTTATGCGCGCCTTGGCGGAGGTGTCGCCGCCGGTGGAGCCGAGGGTGTCCGCGCGGTTGACTACGGCGCCGATCGTCGGGTTGCTCGCCGCGAAGGCGAGCACGATGCCGACCACCGCAGCGGTGGCGCCGAGCACGCGCCCGCTGCTCTTTCCGCGCGAGGCGATGCCGAGCACGATAAGCGCGACCACGAGCGCGACCCACGCGGCGCGCACGAACGAGAGCGCGAGCGCCACGAGCACGATCGCGAGGCCGACCGCAGTGAAGGCCGAGAAGCGCTTCGAGCCGAGGTAGCAGACGACGACGAGCCCGGCGATCGCACCGAAGGTGCCCGGCGAGTTGAGCGTGCTCCAGACCCGGATGTGGCCGAGCAGTGGCGATCCGGTGGTGGTGAAGTTGACGCTCTGGAGCCACACATCGTCCCAGCGCGGGAGCGGGCCGATGTACTGGACCACGGCGTAGACCGCGAGCACCGGGCCGAGCGCCAGCAGCGTGTTGCGCATCGTGAAGCCGCCGCCGAGTCTGCTGGCTTCGCGGTACCCGAGCGCCAGGGCGCCCACCGCGCTGCCGTAGGCGAACAGGCTGAAGATCATCGACGAGGGGTTGTGCAGACCGGCGGGGATGCCGAGCACGTAGCCGCCCAGGGCGACCGCCATCACGGTGAGCGCGCGGCGGCTGATCCCGCCGGCGGCGATCTCGAGCGCCACGCAACCCGCCGTGGCGAGGAACGGCGCGAGCGCCAGTGGGTCGGCGCTCAGGTAGGAGCCCTCGAGCCCGAACATGCGCCGGATGAACGGCGCGATCAGCCAGAAGGTCCACAAGAGCGTCATCCCGACCGAGCGGGAACGCGCATACGTCCCGACGATCAGCAGGCAGATGCAGACGGTGGCCGCCGCCTGGAGCGAGTAGAGCGTCAGGTACGCCACGCACGCGGCAAGGCCGACGCCGACGACGAGCGCCCACGTCATGGAAAGTCCCTGTTGCGGGTTCCAGCGTTGTGCCGGCCCGCCCGTTGTCGTAACTGTGGCCATCGAAGTACGGGTCGAGGTCTAGGACGCCGAGAGCCGGCCTCGGACACGTGTGACGATGTTCACGAGGTCAGCCGGTCGTGGCACGAGGAAGTCGCGCGGCCTCAGGTTCGTTACCCGTGTGAGGCCCAAAGAAACCAGCAGCGCGGCCACCAGGTAGGCGAGCAGACTCGCGTAGGCAGCGCCAATTGCGCCAAGCGGCGGGACGAGCGCGAACAGCGCGACGACGGTCACCACAGCGGCCACGAGCTGTGCGCGTGAGGCGAGCTTCGGTCTGCCGGAGGCGAGTAGCCCGGCGCTCCCCACCATCGACACGCCGCTGGGAATCGTGGCGAGGAAGAGCACCTGCGTCATCGCCACCGACGGGCCGAAGCCGGCGCCGAAGATCGGCGGCAGGAGCAGCGGCGCGAACAGGATGCCGCCGAGGCAGAGCGGGACCGCGAGCAGGATCGTCGTGCGGGTGGCGCGGGCCACCAGGTCCGGATCCTCACGGTCGGTGGCCGCGGAGAAGATCACGTCGCGCACGGCAAGCAGGCCGAGCAGCGGCACCTCGGCCACTGACACCGCCACCGCGTACCAGCCGAGTTCCTTCGGCCCGGCGAGCGGGGTGAGGAGCACCTGGTCGAGCCGCATCACGAGCACGCCGCCGACCGTGCCCACCCAGGTGGCGATCCCGTAGCGGAGAACGAAGCGACGGAGCTCCCGCGGGGTTTCGCGCTGGTTCGCCTTGCGACTCTCGCCGGCGAACAGGATCGGCACGAGCAACAGGGTGGCCAAGACCGCAGTGCCGTGGGTGAACCACGCAGCGGCAGCCACGGTGAGCGTCCCGGCGAGGGCGACGCCGGCGATCAGCACGAGCCGCGAGATCACCGAGAACCAGCGCTCGCGGGTCATCAGCTCGTAGCGCCCGCGGGCCTGCGCCACGTAGCGCAGCATCCCCACCGACATCTGGATCGGCAGGAGGAGCGAGAGGACCCTGAACAGCCCCTGCTGGTCGGGATACTTGTGCAGCAGCACGGGGGTGAGCGCGATCAAGCCGAGACCACAGAGCACTCCGATCAGCGCGCCGAGGATGAGCCCCAGGCGATTGGCCTCCTGGGTGGTGGAGCGCCCCTTGGCCACGACATACGTCAGCGCCTGCGGGACGCCGAAGTTGAAGACGTAGGTGGACAGCGCGATCGGCGTGAGCACGGCGGCGAGCGCGCCGCGGCCGGCAGGGCCGAGCTCACGCGCCAGGATCGGGCCGGTGAGAACGGCCGACGCCGGGATGGCGAGATTGGACACCGCGAGGCGCACGACGGCGCCCGCGGTGGACATCTGCCGGGCGCGCGGCCGCTGTTTGGCTGCCACTTGCACTTCGTGAACGCATTCCCAAAACAGCGCCTGCGCGAACCGCCCACACACCCCAAATGAGCGAGTTCAGCGAACGCCCAAGGGGGCGATTAACAAGGGAGAGTGTTTGCCAAGGCAACACGAATCCCCCTGCTAATCGCCCTCTTTGTGACGATTGGCGCGACCTTTGCGGGCGTGGCCGCCGCCGCGGCGAAGGCACCCCGCGTGAGCGTTAGCCAGCGCGTTGTGGTCGTCCGCTCGAGCACTCCTGTGAAGGTGCTCGGCAGGCGCCAGGTGGTGTTCCTCGACGCTCGCTCACACCGTCTTCACTGGCGCCTTCTGACTCACGGCTACCAGCGGGTCCACCGCTTCACGGTGAGCTCGCCGGTGAGCGTCGTCCGCCTCGGCCGCCGCGCCCTGCGCCGCCGCAATGGTCGCTGGCTCGGCGCCCGGATCGTGAGGGTGGACTCCCGCCAGCCGGCGCTCAGCAGCCCGGTGGCGCCCGTCGGGCCGAGCGCGCCCGCGCCGACTCGCCAGATGCAGGCGAGTGTCGCGCCGGTGGTGGCTCAGACCACCACGCAACCGAAGTCGCCCGTGGAGTCCGCGCCCACGCACCCGGTCATCCCGCCGGCCACGCCGAGGGCGCCCGTCGAGTCCTCACTTCCGCTCGTCAGCCCGGCGAGCGCCAGCGCGTTCACCGACTCGGTCGGCGTGAACGTCCATATGAGCTACTTCAGCACCGCCTACAACAACTGGCAGCAGGTACGCGACAAGCTGGTCGAGCTCGGCGTGCACCACGTCCGCGACGCAGCCTGCGTGGGCTGCACCGCCCAGCGCCAGCGCCTCCAGTCGCTCGCCGCCAGCGGCATCGGCGTCGACTACATGATGGGCGCGCCGGGCGGCACCACCGGCTCGCTCCCGGACCTCGTGAACATGCTCGCGGGTCCGATGCGCTCCACGGTGGACGCGGTCGAGGGGCCGAACGAGTACGACCAGTCGGGCGACGCCAACTGGATCACGAACCTGCGCTCCTACCAGCAGCAGCTCTACAGCCTGATGAAGGGCAATGCCTCGCTCGCGAGCGTGCCGGTGATCGGGCCGTCGCTCGTCAAGAGCAGCTCCTTCGCCGCGCTCGGCGACCTCTCGGGCGCGATGGACTGGGGCAACATGCACCCCTACGCCGGCGGCCAGCTGCCGGCCAGCACGCTGTCCTTCAACTCCACCTCGGAGATCTCCGTGGCCGCGACCAAGCGCGCCGTGGCCACCGAGGCCGGCTACCAGAACGCGCTCAACGCGACGAGCGGGCAGCCGCCCGTGTCGGAGGACGCCGCGGGCGCCTACATCCCGCGCCTCGTGCTCGACATGTTCCAGGTGGGCGTGCCGCGCACCTACCTCTACGAGCTGCTCGACGAAAAGCCGGACCCGGGACTGACGCAGCCCGAGAGCGACTTCGGCCTGCTGCGCAACGACTTCAGCGAGAAGCCCGCCTTCCGCGACCTCGCCGCGCTGATGCACATGGCCGCGCCGGTCGGCAGCTTCGACGCCGCGCCGCTCCACGTGCAGGTCGACGGCCCCGCCGATCTCCACCAGCTGCTCATCCAGACCAGCTCGAGCTCCTACTCGCTCGTCCTCTGGCGCGACGTGAAGGTGTGGGATCAGTCGGGGCGCAAGGCGATCGACGTCAGCCCGGCTGATGCAACCGTCCAGCTCGGGCCCGAGGTGCGGAGCGCCGAGCTGAGCTATCTGAACGACGCCGACACGCCAGAGTCGGTGTCCAATACCGTCGCTGAGGTAGCCCTAACGGGTATGCCTGCCGTTCTGAAGCTGTCCATTTAGCGGTACCGGGTTCAGCCCTTCGTGGGCATGGGTATCGAAACGGACCGTGGGCCTAGCGACTATCACTCGGCGCAGAGGGCGCCTGATAGCGATCGCGGCGGGGGTGCCGATAGCGGCGCTCGTGCTCGCCATCGTGCTGCTCACCGTGCTGAGCGGGGGCAAGTCCGGCCCGCCGCGCGGTGCGGCCGTGCCGGCCCAGAACGTCGTCGGCTCGATCGGCGTCAACGTGCACCTGCAGTACCTCGACACGGCCTACGCCAACTTCCCCGTGATCGAGCAGAGGCTGAAGGCGCTGGGCGTGAAGAACATCCGCGACGGCGCATGCGCCGGCTGCGCCCAGGAGAACCAGCGTCTGCAGCAGCTCGGCCAGGCCGGCATCAAGTTCGACCTGATCATGGGCGACCCGGGCGGCCAGACCGGCTCGCTGCAGCAGCTCGTGGGCGTCGCCAAGCAGTTCGCGCCCTACCTCACCGCCGTGGAGGGGCCGAACGAGTACGACAACGCGGGCGACCCCAAGTGGGCGCCGAAGCTGCGCACCTACCAGCAGGACCTCTACAAGGCTGTGAAGAGCGACGACAAGCTGACGAAGGTCCCCGTGATCGGGCCGTCGTTCGTCAACCCGGAGAGCTTCCAGCAGGTCGGGGACCTGAGCAGGAGCATGGACGCCGCCAACCTGCACTCGTATCCGCCCAGCGGCTCGCCGCCGGCGAGCAACGTGGACTCGGAGCTCCGCCGCGCCGCGGCGATGGCGCCCCGCAAGCCGGCCTACTCGACGGAGACCGGCTACCGCACCGGTGGGCCGCCACAGCCGGGCAACAAGCCGGTGGATCCGCGCACCGCGTCCGCCTATCTCACGGCGCTCGTGCTCGAGTACTACCGCTCCGGCATCCACCGCTCCTACATCTACGAGTTCGTGGACGAGAAGCCCGACCGCTTCGGCAAGGACCCGCAGCAGCACTTCGGGCTCCTGAACAACAACCTCAAGCCCAAGCCGGCGTTCCACGCGCTGCACAACCTGATCTCGCTGCTGTCCGTGGGCGGCCCCGCGAAGGGAGAGCCGCAGCAGCCGGCCGGCACCGTCACGTCGCTCGACGGCGCGCCGATCCACACGCTCACGATGCAGCGCGGCGACGGCTCCCAGGTGCTCGCCATGTGGCTCACCGCGCCTGACGCTCGCATCCACAAGGTCGAGCTGTCGCTCGACGACAGCGCTCCGGTGCAGGTCTATCGGCCGAGCCTCGGTCGCGGCCCCCAGGCCGAGCTTCCCTCCAGCACCGACTTCACGGTGAAGCTCGGGCGCGAGCCGGTCCTGCTGGTCATCCCGCCGAGCGCGTGACCGCGCTGAAGGACAGGTTGTCCGGCCGCGGTCCCAGGGAGATCGTGGCCAAGGGTCTGCGCGTCGCTCGCGCCAAGGCGTTCCTGCGCTCGAAGGGAGTCGAGGCCGGTGCGCTGCCGTACCTGCGTGGCATGCTCCCGATCGTGACGAACGGCGGGCGCATGAAGGTGGGCGACGACTTCCACTCGGACGGCCTCCAGTTCCGCAGCCACCTCAGCACCGGCCGCGATGGGGTGCTCGAGATCGGCGACCGCGTGTTCGTCAACCGCGGCGTGGCGATCCACGCCTCCCAGCACGTGTCGATCGGCGACAACGCCTTCGTGGGCGACCTGTCGGCGATCTACGACTCGAACTTCCACGAGATCGAGCCCGGCGAGGGCGTGAAGGTCGCGCCCGTTCACATCGGCCGCAACGTCTGGATCGGGCGCGCGGCGATCGTGCTTCCGGGCGTGACGATCGGCGACGACTGCGTGGTGGCCGCGGGCTCCGTTGTCACGCGCTCGGTGCCAGCCGGTCAGCTCGTGGGCGGCAACCCCGCCAAGCCGCTGAGGGAGCTCGCCACCGAAGAGGCCTACGAGCGCGTGTAGGGGCCGCGTGATGGTTCGCAGATGGACACTGCTCGCCGCCTGCACGGTGGCGCTTTTGGCTGCGGCGGCGCCCGCGTCCGCGGCGGTCACGAACCCGATACGCGCGACAGGCTTCATCGACTCGGTGGGCGTGAACGTCCACATGAGCTACTTCAGCACCGGCTACGACCGCTGGCAGAAGGTGCGCGACAAGCTGGTGGAGCTCGGCGTGAGGCACGTGCGCGACGGCGCCTGCGCGGGCTGCACCGAGCAGCGGCAGCGCCTGCTCGCGCTCCACGCCGCGGGCATCGGCGTCGACTACATCATGGGTCGCCCCGGCGACTCGCTCGGGCCGCTCGTGAACATGCTCGCGGGTCCGATGCGCTCCACGGTGGACGCGGTCGAGGGGCCGAACGAGTACGACCAGTCGGGCGCCCATTCCTGGGCGAAGCGCCTGCGCCGCTACCAGCGCCGCCTCTACAGGCTCGTCAAGCGCACGCCCACGCTCAAGTCGGTGCCGGTGCTCGCGCCGTCGCTGGTGCGCGAGGACGACTTCCGCAGGCTCGGCAACCTCTCGCACTTCGCCGACTACGGCAACATCCATCCTTACTCTGGCGGCGAGGTGCCCGCCTCGACGCTCGGCTTCAACCGCCACGTGGAGCAGCGCGTGGCCCGCAAGCGCCCGGTGGTGGCCACCGAGGCCGGGTTCCACAACGCCCTCAGAAGTCCGGCTGGGATCCGGCCGGTGTCCGAGGCGGCACAGGCCGCGTACGTGCCGCGCCTGTTCCTCGACTTCTTCCGCGCGGGCGTGACGCGCACGTATCTCTACGAGCTCCTGGACGAGCGACCCAACCGCTCGCGGAGGAACGCGCAGAAGCACTTCGGCCTGCTGCGCGCGAACTTCAGCGAGAAGCCCGCCTTCCGCACGCTGCGCGCTCTGCTCTCCTCGGTCGCGCCGACCACCACTGCGGCGTTCCCGCTCCTCCCGCTCAACTACGAGGTCGGCGCCAGTGCGCCGGGCGACCTGCGCCAGGTGCTGCTCCAGACCGGCCCGCGCACCTGGGCGCTGATCCTCTGGCGCAACGTGTCCGTGTGGAACCCGAACACGCTACGCCCGCGCCGGGTGCGGCCCGCGAGCGTGCAGGTCCTGCTGCACGACGGGGCACGGGCGTTCGCGGTGCGCGACCTGCGCCACCACCCGGCGGCCGCCAGCGGGCCGGTGGTGCGGCTGCGGCTCACCGGCATGCCGAAGGTCATCTCGATCACACGCTGATCACAAGCAGCCACGCGTGCCGAATAGCATCGCCCCGATCGCGCCCAAGTCGATCTTCATCGCCCACGCGTCGGTGATGCTCACCGACCACCTGCCGCACGGCGACGGGCTGGCGGCATTCAACTTCGTCTCGCGTCTCGCGGCGCGCGGGTATCGCCTGAACGTCGTCGCCGAGAACGTAGAGCTGAGCGAGCCGCTGCCCGCGAACGTGACGATCCACCGCCTGCCGCCGCGGCGGCGCGGCCACGGCGCCGACCAGGCGCGCACCGCCTGGCGGATCCGCGAGCGCTTCGAGCGGGTGCGCGCCGGGGAGCGCGTCGACGTCGTGCACCAGCTCAACCCGGTCGACATCGGCTTCACCTCGCTTTTGCCGCGCGACGCTCCGCCGATTGTGCTCGGCCCATACGTGCCGAGCTGGCCGCGGCATCACACGGTCAGCGGGGAGAGCGTGGGGATCGCCTCCCGTGCGACACACGCCGCCGCGGACGCGTTGAAGAGCGCGGTGCAGTGGCAGCAGCAGCGCAGGGCCGCGGTGCTGCTTGTGTCGACCCAAGCCGCCCGCTCGCGGCTCCGCTCGCAGCGCGCCGCCGTGCGCGAGCTGGGCTACGGCGTGGACGCCGACTTCTTCTGCCCGGCGCCGCCGCCCGATGATCCCGGGCACGAGCCGACCGTGCTGTTCCTCGCGAACCTCCAGCGACGGAAGGGCGTGCTCGTGCTGCTCGAGGCGTTCGACGGCGTGGCCGAGGCCGTGCCCGGCGCGCGCCTGCTCGTGGCAGGAGACGGGCCGAACGAGGAGGACGTCAAGCGCCTTGCGGGGGCATCGCCGCACCGCGACCGCATCGAGCTGCTCGGCCGGCTCGACCGCGCCGCCTCCGCCGCGGCCATGCGCTCAGCCGACGTCTACTGCCTGCCGTCGTTCTCCGAGCCCTTCGGGATCAGCGCGCTCGAGGCGATGTCGTGCGGGCGTCCGGTTGTGGGAACGAACGTCGGCGGGCTTGGCCACCTGATCCGCCCCGATGGCGGCCGCGCCGTTCCGGCCGGCGACCCGGCGGCGCTCGCAGCGGCTCTCACCGAGCTGCTTCGCGACCCCGACCTACGGCGCCGGATGGGCAGCTTCAACCGCTCGCTCGTGGAGAGCCGCTACTCCTGGGACGCGGTCGTGGACGAGCTCGAGTCGGTCTACGAGGAGCTGGCGCCAAGCACTGCGAGGTGAGCGTCGGCGAGCCCCTCGAGGCTCCGCTCCGGGTGGCTGTAGCGCTCGGCGGTGGCCCGGGCGCACTCGCCCATGCGACGCGCGGCCTCGGGGTCGTCGAGGATCTGCTCCATCGCGGCCGCCCAGGTGTTGGGGTCGTGCGGAGGCGCCACGAGGCCGTCCTCGCCGTCGGTCACCTCGTCGCCGGGACCGCCGACCGACGACACGACCACGGGCACGCGCATCGCCATCGCCTCCCACACGATCGTCCCGAACGGCTCGTCCCACGACGGCAGCAGCAGGGCGTCGAGAGAGGCCAGCAGCTCCGGCACGTCCTTCCGCGGGCCCGCGAAGGTCACGGCGTCTGAGAGCCCGAGCCCATCGACGAGCTCGTGCAGCTCTGCCAGGAACTGCGCGTTGTCGAAGCGCGTGGCCGGCTCGTCGAAGGTGATGCCGCCCGCGATCACGAGGCGCGCGTCGGGCTTCGTGCGGCGCAGCACCGACAGGGCGCGTATGGCTGTGTCGTGGCCCTTCCACGGCGTGATCTGGCCGACGATCCCGAACAGGGGGCCGCCCTCGGGGGCGAGGTCGCGGCGCAGCCCGTTGCGGCTCACGCGGTCCGGGTCGAACTGCTCCATGCGCACCGGCGGGAACACAACGCGGGTGTGGCTGCGGAAGCCGAGCTCGCGCAGGTTCGCCTCGACGTGCGGCGAAACGGCGATCACGAGCGAGCACGTGCGGTCGACGAGCGCGCGGATCGCGCGCGTCACGCGCCCTGGCGGAAGCACGTCGTGCTGCCACACCACGTACGGCGGACCGCCGAGGCGGCGGCTGATCGCCGCGCAGATCGCGGCACGCATCGACACCGCGTGCACGATGTCCACGTTCTCGCGGGCGGCGATGCGGCGCGTCTCGATGCCGGTCCGGAGCAACTCGGCAAGGGCGACGGGAGTGTGGAGAGGGTGGAGGCGCAGGCTCCCGGCCGTGCCGGTCACGGGCACGTGGCGAGCACCCAGCTTCGTCACCTCTTCCGCAAGCGGCCCCTCGGGGCACGCCCACAGGTAGTCGAACCGCTGCGGCCGCTCCCGCAGCAGCTCCATCGTTACCACCTCGGCGCCGCTGATCTGCGCCGTGTGGCCGAGTACGAGCACCTTCTTGGCCATCGAGCCTGCCATTACGCGGGCGCCGGCAGCGACGGCCGGCCGGCCACCTTGCGAACCGCCTCGTGCAGGCGCTTCTGGAAGCGGCGCACGGAGAAGCGGCGCGCGCGGCCGACGATCCGGTCCTGGTCGAAGCTCTCGAAGTCCGAGTAGCGCATCACCTCGGCGAGCGCGTCCACGTCACCGGGCGGGAAGTGCACACCGGTCTCGCCATCCACAACGGTCTCGAGCGCGCCGCCCGCCGCGGCCGCCACCACAGGCCGGCCGGCCGCCTGCGCCTCGACGGCGGTGATCCCGAACTCCTCGACGTTGGGCACGACGAGAGCGCGGGCGCGCGCGTACAGAGATTCGAGCTGCCCGTCGCCCGCGCGGCCGACGAAGTCTGCGGTCTCGCCGTACTCGGTCTCGAGCCGCTCGAGGTCGGGCCCGGTGCCGACAACCTTCATCGGCACGTCAGCCTTGCGTGCGGCCTGGAGCGCCAGCTCGAGGCGCTTGTGCCGCACCACCTCGCCGACGAACAGGAAGAAGTCCTCCGGCCGCTCCTGGTGGAAGCGCTCCACGGCGACGGGCGGGTGCACGACGCTCGCGTCGCGGCCCCAGAACTTCTGAATCCGCTCGCGGGTGATATTCGAATTCGCGATGTACTCGGTCACGCCCTCGGTGGACTTGCGGTCCCAGCGGCGGATCGCGCCGAGCATGCCGTCCACGGCCGGGCGCAGCGGCGCCGGCGCTTCCTCGAGCGCGCGGCCGCGCTCGTGCCACGCGTAGCGGAAGGGGGAGTGGCAGTAGCAGACGTGAACGGCCCCGGCACCCGGCCGCACGCCGTGCGCAAACGCGCTGCTGCTCGACACGACGAGATCGGCGTCCTCCACGGGCAGGTGGCGCGCCGCCAGCGGGAGCAGCGGCAGCAGCCGCCGAAAGCCATTCTGGCGCGCGCCCGTGCGCTGCAACGGCGATGTGGTGACCGGGTGATCCTCGAAGCGGCCGCTCGTGGCGTCGTCGTCGTAGAGCAGCGTGTAGATGGGCGCCTGCGGCCAGACGTCAGCCATCGCGGCGAAGGTGCGCTCCGCTCCTCGCAGCACCAGCAAGTAATCGTGCACGAGCGCAACCGAGTCGTCGCGGATGCGAATCGCCCCCTGTTCTTGAGTCGTGGTCCGGTCTCCGGCGTACCTGCATCGGCTTCCCAGAAAGCCGTTGCGCCTAACCGAAGCTCCCCCAGCTGGGGGAGATGCGGAAACTCTCATGCAGGGCCCCGCTCCGATTACCAAAAAGGCGTGTTTGGAAATGCTGGTGCCAAGGAAGGCTTAGAACGTGTCAGTCGGCCCGGGCAGGGGTCGCATCTCCATAGACGGACCTATCGAAGCGGCCGGTTTTTCCGGCCGCTGTTGCTTGCTAAGGACCCGACTGAGGCATCTCGCATGACCTTGAACGAGCACGACACGCAAGAGATGACGCCGCACTTCGAGCGCCGTGCAGGCGCCGGTACGAAGAGCCGGTCCGAGCGCTCGCCGTGGCGCTCCGAGAGGACCCGTCCTGGCAGCCCGCAGCGGCGCCGGACCTCCGGCATCGAGGAGAGCACGGGCTTCCCCGAGGAGCCGAGCGACGCGTTCGGCACCGACCGCGATACCCACTTCCGCCGCACGCTCGCCGGCGTCGACGTCCTCGCCGGGGTCGTCTCGCTCGTGCTCGCCCTGGTGGTGATCGGCGGCGAGTCGCTCAGCTTCCTGCCCGCGCTCGCCTGCCTGCCGCTGCTCACGCTCGTGAGCAAGGCGATCGGCCTCTACGACCGCGACGAGAACCTGCTCCGGAAGACCACGCTCGACGAGGCGCCCGGCATCTTTGCTGTGTCGGCCTTCTACGCCTTCTGCATCTGGCTGGGCGGGCCGATGCTCGTCAACGGCCACCTCGGCCGCGGCCCGGTGGTCGCGCTGACGCTGATCACGTTCGTGGCGATGATGGTCGCCCGGACGCTCGCCCGCGTCGTCGCGATCGCGCACAGCCAGCCCGAGCGCTGCATCGTGATCGGCAGCGCCTCCGCCGCCGACCGCGTCGCCGAGAAGCTCGAGACCGTCCAGGGCGTAAAGGCGGAGCTGATCGGCCGCGTTCCGCTCGAGCCCGACTACCTGGACGACGGCGCCGGCTCGCGCGTGCCCGTGCTCGGCGACATGACCACGCTTGGCATGGTCCTCGGCGGCGAAGACATCGAGCGCGCGATCATCGCGTTCGAGGGCCCGGACTCCGAGGACCTCCTGCACACGATCCGCCTCGTCAAGGCGCTCGGCGTGAAGGTGAGCGTGCTGCCGCGGCTGCTCGAGGTCGTTGGCTCCGCCGCCACCTACGACGACATCGACGGGCTGCCGCTGCTCGGCGTCCGCCGCTACGGCCTCAGCCGCAGCTCGGACATGCTCAAGCGCACGGTCGACCTGGTCGGAGCGTCGCTGCTCCTCCTGTTCCTGTCGCCGCTGTTCCTCGCGATTGCGATCGCGATCAAGCTCGACAGCCCAGGCCCGGTCTTCTTCCGTCAGCGCCGCATCGGCCGCTGCAGCGAGAGCTTCGACATGGTCAAGTTCCGCTCGATGGTGATCGACGCCGAGGCGGCCAAAGACGAGCTGCGAGCCCAGAACGAGGTCGCCGGCGGTCTCTTCAAGATCGAGGACGACCCGCGCATCACCCGCATGGGCAACCTGCTCCGCAAGGCATCGATCGACGAGCTGCCGCAGATCTTCAACGTCTTGAAGGGCGACATGAGCCTGGTCGGCCCGCGTCCGCTCGTGCCGGACGAGGACCGCAAGATCGAGGGCTGGCAGCGCCGCCGCGCGGGCTTCCGCCCGGGCATGACCGGCATGTGGCAGATCTTCGGCGCCTCGCGCATCCCGATGCACGAGATGGTCAAGATCGACTACCTCTACGGCGCGAACTGGTCCGTCTGGCGAGACCTCAAGATCCTCGCCCGGACGGTGCCGGTGGTCGTCGGCCGCAGAGGCCTCTAGCCAAGCCGACCCCTGGCTAGTGCAGGCGGACGCGGCGCGACGCGGTTGTCGTGCCGCCGTTGCGCCCGATCGCCACGACCATCACCTGGGCGTGACGCGCGCGCTTCAGGAAGCGCTTGGACAGTCGCAGGTGCACGAGCTGGCGGCGGGACGAGAAGTGCGTGGTCCGGCGGGTGGTCACGCGCGAGGGGTAAGCCCGCTTGCGGTTCTTGCTCGCAAGCAGGGAGATGCTGAGCTTGCAGCCCGCGTGGCACTGGCCGGCGACGATCAGCATGCGGCGGTGCTTGTGCTTGCGCACGCGCAGGATCAGGCGCGGGCCCTTGGGCGCACGCGGCGTGACGGCGGGCGGCGCCTTGGGCACCGAGCTGTAGTCGGCGCTGCACAGCGGTACCGGCGTGGTGGGAGCGGGGGTGGAGGTCATGCCTCGCATCAGCTCGACCGCGTTCAGGTAGGCCTGGCCTGAGGGCTTGGGCGAGCCGTCGGGATTCCAGATCCCGAACCACTGCTCGGAGTCGTACTGGTTGCTCTCCTCGGTCCGCCACGTGTAGGGCATGAAGAGGTCCACGTTGCAGTCGGAACGCGGCAGGTCTGTGGCCAGCGCGTACAGATCGGCGCCGCGCTCGGCGTCCGACACCGCCGTGGTGGCCCAGCCCACCTCGGTGATCTCGATCGGCATCGACGGGCCGACGATCTGGTTGAGCCCCTGCCGGAATCGGGCGATGCGCATGTAGGTGTCCCGCACCGTCGCCTGGTAGGGGTGGAGGGCCACGCCGTCCACCGCCATGTCGGGACGGTGCGCGTACATCCGGCGGACGAAGTCCACCTCGTCGGTCACCGTCGGCGGGTTGCCGAGGGCGAGGCCGCCGACGATCACGCGCGCGTTCGGATCCTCGTTCCTGATCGCCGAGCGCGCCGCCATGAAGAGGTCGGCGTACTGCTCGGCGTTGCCGGCCTGCTGGTGCCAGAAGACCGTGGAGTTCTCCTCGTTCCAGATCTCGTACTCGGTCACGGGAACCTGGGGGAGGTAGTCGTGGTTCTGCCAGAAGGTCCCGCCAGGGCCGTAGCGGTTTGCGAGCGCCGCGGCGAACGCGGCGAAGTCTGAGATGTGGTTCGGTGCGACCGCCGAGTTCGTGTCGCCTGGGGTCACGCCCGCCCAGGTCGTGGAGTAGCCGACGATCGGGAGCCAGCGCAGCCCGTGCTCCGCGAGACCCTGCACGATCCCGTCGTACATCGCCCAGTTGTAGCTGTGGTAGCTGCCGCTCGGCGGGTTCGGCTCGACGTTCTGCCAGCGCGCGTCGATGCGCGCGACCTGCAGCCCGCCGTTTTCCATCGCAGACAGGTCAGCCGTCCAGCCTGAGCTGGGTCCGCTGAAGACCTGTTGCACGTTCACGCCATAGAAGCCCGCCGGCACGTCTGCCTGCGCCGTAGTGGCTCCCACACCACCCCAGAGGAGGGTTATGACAACCCCGAGCAGCGTGATGGCTCGAGGCCGGGCGTGAACACGTGCGAGGCATCTGCCTGCCCGTGTTGACACACGAGGTCAATCGGCGCTAATTGCGCGTTTTCTGGGGTGTCCAGGAGGATCTGGACGAATGTTCGATAGCGCTTTCGTCTATGGGAAAACGCGCCCAGAAATGCGGCCTCAGCGGATGCGGACCGTGCGTGCGCGCTTCGTCACACCACTCGCGGTGACCGCCACGGCGTGCAGGCGCCCGCGGGCTCGGATCGAGCCCGCCCTGCGAATCTTCAGCTTGAACACGCGCCGCTTGGGGTGCAGGCCGGCGGTCCGCGTGGAGAGCCGTGCCAGCCTGGCCCTCGCGCCCCGGCGGTGGCCGTAGAGAACGACCTTGAAAAGGCAGGCCGGGCGGCAGCTCACGGCCACGCGCACCCAGTGGCGGCGGCGGACGCCCACCACACGCATGCGCAGCTTGGGTCCGCCGGCGGGCCGGGCCCCTGGGTGGCAGATCGCCACGCGCTTGGTCGGAGCCGCGGCGGATGCCATGCCGCGCATCAGCTTGACGGCGTTCAGGTACGCGATGCCGGACGGCTTGCCCGAGCCGTTGCGGTTCCAGATCCCGAACCACTCCTCGGGATCGGAGGGGTTCTGCTCCTGCGTCAGCCAGGTGTAGGGCAGGAACCGGTTGACATTGCAGTCGGAGTGGGGGAGCTGCTCCGCCAGGCGCCTGAGGTCGCTCGCCCGCTGAGACTCGGTCACCGAGGTGGTGGCCCAGCCGAGCTCCGTGATCTCGATCGGTACCTGCGCCCCGGCCACCTGGTCGAGCGCCTGGCGGAAGCGCCTGAGTCGCATGTAGGTGTCGCTGACTGTGTGCTGGTAGGGGTGCAGCCCGACGCCGTCGACGTTGCCGGCGAGGTCGGGCCGGTGTGCCCACATGCGCTGGATGAACTGGATCTCGTCGGTCACCCCCGGGGTGCCGAGCGCAAGCCCGCCGACCGTGACGGTCGACTGCGGATCCGCGCCCTTGATCGCCGCGCGCGCGGCCATGTACAGGTCCGCGTAGGCCTCGGGCGCGGTGTCCTGGGGGTGGAGGAACGTCGAAGAGTTCTCCTCGTTCCAGATCTCGTACTCGGTCACCGGCAGCTGCGGCAGCGACGGGTGGCTCGCCCAGAAGCTGCCGCCACGCCCGTAGCGGTGGGCGAGCGCCGCGGCGTAGGTGGCGAAGTCGCCGACGTGGCCGGGCGCAACCGTGGAGAGGTCGTCGCCGGGAATGACCCCGGACCAGTCGGTGGAGTAGTCGACGATCGGATACCAGCGGATGCCGTGCTGCGCGAGCGCGCCGACGATCGAGTCATACAACGCCCAGGTGTAGGTGTGGTGTCCGCCGTCCGGCGGGTTCGGCTCAACGTTCGCCCAGCGCGCGTCTATACGCGCGAGCTCCAGCCCGCCCGAGGACATCGCGGAGAGCTGGGGCTGCCACGACGCAGTCGTGCCTGAGAAGACCTGCTGGACATTGACGCCGTAAAAGCCGTCCAGGCTCGCCGCTCTAGCGCTTCCCGCACAGAGACCTACCGCTACTGCAGCCAGAGCTCCCAAGAGGGAGGCACGACGGAGGATTGGGGTACGGTGGCGCGGTTCATCCCGCTGAACCACGGTTGGATTCTTGACACCGCGGGATTACTCCAAACCCGCCTACCGCCAATGAGTAGCTATCTACCTCAAAGCGGTGCGAATCCGCTGGAAACTAGCCCAAAAGGGTTAGTGGATCAGCACCTTGCGCGAGACCCGTGAGCTGATGCCGCCGCGGTCCGTTGCGACCACCACGAGCTCGCCCTGGCGACGCAGTTTGCCGACGTGTGCCGGGAGCCTCAGACGCAGCAGCTGGCGGCCCTGCTTGAACCCGCGGGTGCGCGTGGTCGACTGCGTCCGGTACTTGCTCTTCCCGCGCCCCCGGGTCATCAGGTAGCCGTTCAGCTTGCAGGGGGTCGCGCAGTTCACGCTGATCTTCAAGAGCCGGTGCCGGCGATCGCGGGTCACGCTCAGGCGCAGGCCCGGGCCGCGCAGCTTGGGCGGCGTCAGCTGCGGCGCGTCGGGCGGCGCCGGCACCGGATCGGTCGACAGGGTCAGGGACTTCGGCGCCACCGGCTTCTGCGGATCGGGCGGCACCGGGAACTGCGAGTCGCAGAGGTTGAGCTGGTCGGTGGGCGCCGGGGTGCTGGAGAGCCCGCGCATCTGGAGCACGGCGTCGACGAACTGCTGCCCGGACGGCTTCGGCGTGCCGTTGCGGTTCCAGATCCCGAACCAGCGCTCGGGGTCGTCGGTGGGGCCAGGGACGAGCGTCGTGTCATCCTCGGGCGAGACCCACGTGTACGGCAGGAAGTCGTAGATGTCGCAGCCGGAGCGCGGCAGCTGTTGGGTCAGCTCGGTGAGCTCCTCGCCGCGCATGTCGTCCGTCACCTTCGTGGTCGTGTAGCCCAGCTCGTCGATCGCGATCGGCACCCGCCTGCCTGCGAGCAGGTCGAGCGCCTGGCGCCACATGGCGAGGCGCCGGAAGGTCCAGTAGATCGTCTCCTGGTAGGGGTGCAAGCCCCAGACGTCCACCTTCGAGGCGATGTCGGGATCGTGCTCGAACATACGCTTGACGAAGTCGATCTCGTCGCTCGCGATCGGCGGGTTCACGAGGTCGAGCGCCGGGCCGATCACGATCGCCTTCGCGTTGGCCTGCTTGATCGCCGCGCGCGTGGCGACGTAGAGGTCCGTGTAGCGCTCGGGCGCGTTGTCCTGCGGGTCCCAGTAGTACGTGACGTTGGGCGAGTTCCAGATCTCCCACTCGCGCACAGGCGTGACGGGTAACTCGGGGTGCGCGGCCCAGAAGGTGCCGCCGATCCCGTAACGGTGGACCAGCGCGCTGGCATACGCGACGAAGTCCGGCACGTTGCTCTCGTTCACCTCGGAGCCGAGGTCGCTCGGGTTCTCCTGCGCCCACGGCGGCGGGTAGTCGAGCGTCGGCATCCACCTGAGCCCGTACTTGGCGAGGTTGCCGACGATCGTGTCGAAGGTCGACCAGTCGTAGGTGTGCTCGCCGGCCGTCGGCGCGGTCGGCTCCGCGGTCGACCAGCGGGCGTCGGTCCGCACCGTCGTCAGCCCGCCATCGACCATCGACTGGAGCTGCGCCGGCCATTCGGTCTGCGGCGTGCTGAAGAGCCAGTACGCGTTGATGCCGTAGAAGCCGCTGCCCACGGCGGCGGAGGCGGGGGCCGCGCCGAGCAGCCCGAGGGCGAGCGCGGCTGCCGCGCCGGCAAGCGCGAGTCGCAGCCTCACGACCTGATCAGCTCGAGCACCGCATCGCGCTTCTCCTCCATGTCCTCGCGCGAGACGAGCGACTCGAGGTTCAGGCGCAGCAGCGGCTCTGTGTTGGAGGGGCGCACGTTGAAATGCCAGTCGTCGTAGTCCACGGACACGCCATCGAGCCAGCTCACCTCTCCATCAGACCAGCGTTCCGCGATTTCGTCCATCTTCGCCTGCTGGTCGGCCACCTCCGAGTTGATCTCACCGGAGATGAAGTACTTCTCGCGAAGTGGGGCCAGCAACTCGCTCATCCTCTTTCCCTGCACGGACAGAAGCTCGAGGATGAGCAGCGCCGGGATCGTGCCGGAGTCGGCGTTGTAGAACCCATGGAAGTAGTAGTGCCCGGACACCTCGCCGCCGAACGCCGCGCCCTCGTCGCGCATGCGCGTCTTGAAGAAGGCGTGGCCCACGCGGTTCACGTCGGCGGTTCCGCCGGCGGCCTCCACGATGTCGCGCACGGCGCGGCTGGCCCGCACGTCGTAGAGGATCTTCGCGCCCGGCTCCTTCTCGAGGATCGACTGGGCAAGCAGCGCCGTGAGGAAGTCGCCGTCCACGAACTCGCCCGTGTCGTCGATGAAGAAGCAGCGGTCCGCGTCGCCGTCCCAGGCGATGCCGAGCTCGGCGCCCTCTGAGAGCACCTTCTTGATGATGAAGGTGCGGTTCTCGGGGAGCAGCGGGTTGGGCTCGTGGTCCGGGAAGTTGCCGTCGGGCGTCCAGTAGGTCTGCACCTGGTCGATCGGCAGCTGGTCGAGCAGCGGACCCACCATTGGGCCGGCCATGCCGTTACCGCCGTCGAGGACCACCTTCATCTCGCGAACGCGCGAGGGATCGATGAACTTCATGGCCGCCTCGGCGAAGTCGCCCTCGATGTTCTCCTCGCGGTGGTCGCCCTTGGTCTCGGCGGGATCGCCGAAGTCGCCGGCCATCACCATGTCGCGGATCTCGCCGATGCCGGAGTCGCCGGAGAGGGCGATCGCGCCGCGCTTGACCATCTTCGCGCCCGTGTAGGCCTTCGGGTTGTGCGAGGCGGTGCACATCAGGCCGCCCGGCAGGTCGCGCGAGCCGACCGTGAAATAGAGCATCTCCGTCCCCACCTGGCCGACGTCGAGGACGGTCGCGCCCTCGTCGCGGATGCCCTCGATATAGCGCGCGGCCATCTCGGGGGCGGTGAGGCGCATGTCGCGACCGACCGCGAGCGTCAGGTCGCTCGCTTGCGCGCCCTCCATGTCCGCTATTACACGCGCGAAGGCGCGGCCGATCAGATAGGCGATGTCCGGGCCGAGCTGCTCGCCGTAAAGCCCGCGAACGTCGTAGGCCTTGAAGATCCCTGGGTCAACAGTCGTCGTCATTGGGCAAACCTCGCGCTGAGCGCCTTCCAGCTGTCGGAGAGAACCTGGGGGAGCACCCGCGTGCCTCCCACCACCGGCATGAAGTTCGTGTCGGCACCCCAGCGAGGCACGACGTGCAGGTGTGCGTGGTCCTCAACCCCCGCGCCCGCGATCTTGCCCTGGTTGATGCCGATGTTGAAGCCCTCCGGACCGTACTCGTCGCGCAGGACGCCGATCGAGCGCCGCGCAAGAACCATCATCTCCGTGAGGGCGGCGTCGTCAAGCGCCTCGATCGAGGCTTCGTGGGCGTACGGAGCCACCATCACGTGGCCGTTGTTGTAGGGGAAGGCGTTGAGGATCACGAAGCAGTGTTCCCCGCGATGGACGATGTACGCGCTCTCGTCGTCGCCCTTCGCCTCGGCGGCGCAGAAGATGCACTCGCCGTCCTTCGGGCCCTTTATGTACTCGAGGCGCCAGGGCGCCCACAGCCTCTCTTCCGCCATTCGGCGCGGAGGCTAGCGGGATGGGGCCTGTGCGGGAGCGCTTGTCAGGCGCTTACGGCAGCAATAAGGGCGGCTGTGCCATCGACTGAATCCATGTAATCCACATATACGGTGGAAAAGATGGATCGCGTGGATCCAGCAACCTCCCGCCGACCCCTCATTGCCGCAGTAAGCGCCGCTACAGCCAGCCGCGCTTGCGGAAGAAGGCGATCATCCCCGCCAACGCCGCGACCATCACGCCGACCACTATCCAGAAGCCGGTGTACGACTGCTCGCCCGGCACGTGCACGTTCATGCCCCATATAGACGCGATCAGCGTCAGTGGCAGCAGGATCACGGACACCGAGGTGAGCACGCGCAGCAGGTTGTTCAGCCGGTGCGTGATCACGGACTCGTTCGTGTCCTCGAGCGCTTCCACCACTTCCTTGTAGTTCTCGAGCATGTCCCAGATCCGCTCGGACGCGTCGACGATGTCGTCGAAGTAGATCTCGAGGTCCTGGGCGAGATAGCGCTGCTTGGTGCGCTCCAGATCGCGCAGCACGGTTCGCTGCGGGCGGATGATCTTGCGGAAGTTGATGATCTCCTGCTTGGCGTTCGAGATGTCGCGCACGACCTCCTCGGCGCCGCCCTCGAAGATGTCCTCCTCGAGCCGGTCGAGCTTGTTGCCCATCTTGCGGAGCATCGGGAAGCAGTAGTCGATGCTGTCGTCGACGATCTTGTAGAGCAGGTAGCCCGGCCCGTTGGAGAAGAGCTGCTCGCGCAGGTCGTCGGACGAGCGGCAGCTTTCGAACAGGTACTCCACCGGCTGGAGCGGCACGTTCGGGATCGTGATCAGGTAGTCCGGCCCGACGAACATGTCGAGCTCGCCCGCATTCAGCCGGCCGACGCTCTTATCGAAGACGGGGAAGTGGAGGACGATGAACAGGTAGTTCTCGTACTCGTCGATCTTCGGCCGCTGGTTGCGGGAGACGACGTCCTCGTAGTCGAGGGGGTGGAACTCGAAGTGCTCCTCTAGCCAGGCGCGCTCGAGTGCGCCGGGGCGCTCGATGTTGATCCAGCGGAGACCGTCGTGCTCGACGATCTCGACGTTCGGCTCAGACGGAGTTTGTGCGGAGGCGTACGAATCGACCCGTGAGCGGGCTCCGCGGCGCAGGCGTGGCTTCGGAAGGTTCGGCATTGCGTCTGAGCGGGTCGTCCAACACTTTCGTACTCACCTCGCTGTTGATTCTACTTTCGAAGCCGATCACCTGGGAAGTACCAGTTCGACGGATGTCCGCGGAGCCGTTATTCTCCGTGGCTCTGACATAGCCGTTCGCATCTAGAGGGGTGGAGGGATATGGCCCTATGAAACCCCGGCAACCACTTGAACCGGCCACACGCTGCGACAAGAACGGTGCCAATTCCATCGGACTCCATCAAGAGGTCCGGGAGATGTGACAGGGGCGCTCCCAAGAAGCCTCCGTCACAGCGAAAGCGGCGGAGGTTTTCGACATAGAAGGGAGCTTTTCCCAATGCCGGTAGAAGCGCTCCAGTGCAAGGAATGTCATGAGCAGTACCCCCTAGACGCACGCTACGTGTGCGACCGCTGCTTCGGCCCGCTCGAGGTGAAGTACGACTTCTCCGGGCTCGACCCGGAGGGGGCCAGGCGCAAGATCCAGGCCGGACCGCGCTCGATTTGGCGCTATTCCGACTTCCTGCCGTTCGAATCGCGCCCGCCGGCGCCGCTCACCACCGGCACCACGCCGCTGCTGAAGGCCGACCGGCTCGCCGAGCGGCTCGGGCTGCGCGAGGTGTACGTGAAGAACGACGCCGCCAACCCCACGCACTCGTTCAAGGACCGCGTGGTAACGGTTGCGCTGGCCAAGGCGCGCGAGCTCGGCTACAAGGTCGTCGCCTGCCCGTCGACGGGCAATCTCGCCAACGCCGTGGCGGCGCACGCGGCGGCCAACGGGCTCGAGTCGTTCGTGTTCATCCCGGCGGATCTCGAGGAGCAGAAGATCCTCGCCACCGGCGTCTACGGCACGACGCTCGTGAAGGTGCGCGGGTCCTACGACGACGTCAATCGGCTCTGTATGGAGCTGGCCGCCGAGCGCGAGGAGTGGGCGTTCGTCAACGTGAACGTTCGGCCGTACTACGCCGAGGGCTCGAAGACGCTCGGTTACGAGATCGCGGAACAGCTGTCGTTCACGCTGCCCGACCGCGTGGTCGTGCCGATCGCGTCGGGGTCGCTCTTCACCAAGATCGCGCGCGGCTTCCAGGAGTGGCAGGAGGTCGGCTTGATCACGGACGACAAGCAGCCTGTGTTCAACGGCGCCCAGGGGGAGGGCTGCTCGCCCGTCGCCACCGCCTTCAGCGAGGGCTGGGAGATCTGCAAGCCGGTGAAGCCGACCGGCATCGCCAAGTCGCTCGCGATCGGCAACCCGGCCGATGGCCCGTACGCGCTCGAGCTCGCCCGCAAGAGCGGCGGCTCGGTGGACTCGGTGACGGACGACGAGATCCGCGAGGGCATCCGTCTGCTGGCCGAGACCACCGGCGTGTTCACGGAGACGGCCGGCGGGACGACCACCGCGGTGCTGCGCAAGCTCGCCGAGCGGGGCGACATCGATCCTGACGAGCGCGTGGTGCTCGTGATCACGGGTGAGGGCCTGAAGACGCTCGACGCGGTGCGCGACACGTTCACCGCCCACGAGATCGATCCGTCGACCGACGCTTTCGAGGCGCTGGAGGGAGCTACCGCCCGTGCCTAGCGCTTACTAGAATGCCCGCCCCGATGGCGGTCACGGTCAAGATCCCCACCCAGTTGCGGAGTGTCACGGGCGGCGAAGCCGAGACGTCCGTGGAGGACGCGACGACGGTCGGCGAGGTGCTCGATGGGCTGTACGAGCGCTTCGACGGGCTGCGCGAGCGCATCGCCGAGGACGGCGACCTGCGGCGCTTCGTGAACGTCTACGTCGAGGGCGAGGACATCCGCTTCCTGGATGGCCTCGAGACTCCGGTCGAGGATGGGGACGAGGTCACCATCCTGCCTGCCGTTGCCGGCGGCTGACGCGCGATAGCCGTCGCCCGGCGGCGTCCTCAGTCGGCCATGGGCTGTCGCCCTATGGCCTCCCTGCGTCCTTGCCGGACTCGGCTCTCGCGCGTCAGTCAGTCCCAGCTTCGGCGAGAGCCGCGCGCACCAGCTGCTCGGCGGTCCAGGCGAGCAAGTCGGGAATGTCCTTGCGCTTGATGTCGCTGTTGTCCGCCAGCGCGACGATCGGGTCGATGCCGAAGAGCAGGGTGAGGGCGCCCGTGAGGCGCTCGTAGGTCTTCTTCGGCAGCTTGTCCTTGGCGTCGGCGAGGAGGTCCTCGATGTAGCCGCGTCGCCGGGCTGGCCGCTTGGCGTCACCCGAGGGGTCGAGCGAGGCGCGCAGGATCATCCGCAGCTTGGCCTCGCGGCCGAGCGTCCACTCGGCGCCTGACTTCACGGCCTCGGCCACGCGCTCCGCCGGGTCGTCGACCGTCTCGACCAGCTTCGGCAGCTCGCGCAGTGGCTCGGAGTCGCCCAGGAAGGTGGTCTCGAGCAGCAGCGCCTCCTGGGTGGGGAAGTAGCGGTACGCCGTCGCGCGTCCGACGTCGGCGTGCTTGGCCACCTCGGCGACCGTCGGCACGCGCCCCTCGGCGAACAGCTCGTCGGCGGCGGCAACGAGGGCGCGCTTGGTGCGGCGGATCTGCTGATCGCGTGACATTTGACAAGATGATACACCTATCTCATAATGAGACAAACATCTCATCAACTCGCATTCTGGCCCAAGGAGACCCAACATGACTGCAGAGCCCACCGTGAAGCCCGCCCAGCAACAGTCCAACGCCGTCTGGTCGCTCGGCGGCCTGATGATCCTCAAGGAGAGCGCGCCCGAGCTCGAGGTGATCGACGCCCGCGTATTGCCCGGCGCGAGCCCGCCACTTCACCAGCACGACTTCGGCACGGAGGCCTTCTACATGCTCGAGGGCAAGATCGTGTTCTACCTCGACGGCACCGAGATCGAGGCCGGTCCGGGCGACTATGTGCGCGTGCCGCGCTCGACCCCGCACACCTTCGAGGTGCTGGACGAGCCCGCGCGCGTGCTCGACATCCTCGCGCCCGCCGGCCTCTGGGACTTCTTCGTGGAGTGCGGAACCCCGGCCACCGAGCTGCGGCTGCCCGACGAGATCGTGGTGCCGCCGAACCTGGCCGAGATCGTGTCGCGCTACGACGGCAAGGTGCTGGGCCCGCCGCTACGGATGCTGCGTTAGCTAGGCCTTCGCCTTAGCTTTGCCCTTCGCCTGCGCCTTCTTCCACTCGGCCTTGTGGGCGCGCTTGGCGGTCTGGTAGGCGCCCAAGGCCTCGAGCGAATCGACGTCGCCCAGCGTCGGGTGCCATGGCACGAGGTCGTTCGCGGCCTCGACGCCGAAGCGCTTGGCGAGCACGGCGCCGAGCGCCTTGACCTTCATCTCGCCGAAGCCGGGCAGCGCGCCGAGGTTCGCGCGCAGCTCGTCGGAATTCGCGGCGTCGGTCCAGACGCGCGCGGCATCGCCGTCGTACGTCTCGAGCACGTAGACGGCGAGGTCGTGCACGCGCTTCGCCATCGAGCCGGGAAAGCGGTGGACCGCCGGCTTCTCGCGGAACACCGGCTCGAGGTCGGCGTCGGCGAGTGTGGCGGCGTCGATCGAGCCGAGCCGCTCCTTGAGGGCGAGCGGTCCGGAGAAGGCCTTCTGCACGGTCACCTGCTGGTCGAGCGCGAAGCCGACGAGCAGCGCCATGGGGTCGGAGGCGATGAGAGCGTTCGCCTCGTCGGATTCGGTGAAGTAGAGACGCTCAGGCATGACTCGATCCTAGTGGGCTAGGACTTGACGATCGTGAACGACACGGAGCGGCGGGCCGAGCGCGCGCCGCCGCTGTCCGTGGCGGTCACGACGAGCGTGTAGCGGCCCGGCTTCAGCCTCTTGTGCCGTGAGATGCGGCCTTGGAAACGGACGCTGTTCACGCCGAGGTGGCCGTTGAACGACAGAGCGCCCGCGGTGACCGTTCGCTTGCACTTGCGTCCGCGCTTGCGACCTGACACGCAGCGCTTGCCTACGCGCCGCCCCGGCCTCTTTTGCGTGAACGCGAAGCGGACCTTCGCACCCTCGTTGAGGGTGAACCGGAAGCGCGTGCCGCGAGGCGCCCGCTTGTGGCGCGCCACGTGCGGCAGCGCGGGACCCTCGCGCCATCTGCGGGCCGACTGCGAAACGCGACTCACCACCGGCTTCGCGGGCAGCGCGACGACGTGCACCGTGGCGGTAGGCGCGGCACCGTTGCAAGAGGCCTCCTGGCCGGTGTAAATCGAAGTCGAGCAGCCGAGCTCGTCCGTGACCGTGACCGACGCGTCGTAGCTCCCCGGCTTCGAGTATGTGTGCTGCGGGCTGGGCCCGGCGTCCTGAACCACAGTGCCGTCGCCGAAGTTCCAGTCGTAGCGCACGACTTGGCCGTCCGGGTCCCTCGACCCGGAGGCGTCAAAGCTGGTCGGCAAGCCCGCGCGGGCCGCGCCGGCTGTGATGGCGGCCGTCGGTCCCTCGTCCGGAGGGAGTGCGACGTCCTGGAAGTTGGGACCCTGCCCGGTCTTGCAATTCGTCGACGGGTCGCAGTCGACTGGGGTGAGCGATCCGTCGGCCTTGACACCGAACACCGAGACGCTGTTGCTGCTGCCGTCCGCCACATAGAGGTTGCTGCCCGCGGGGCTGGTTGCCACGCCATCGGGGCCCAAACCCGTCTTGCACACCGTCGTCGGATCACACGTCACCGGCGCGAGCGTCCCATCGCCGTTGATGCCGAACACCGACACCGAACTGGCTGCGTAGTTGGTGGCATAGAGGAACTTGCCTGAGGGGCTGATGGCCAGATCGTTTGGCTCGAGCCCCGTGGCACATCTCGACGATGGATTGCACGGCACCGGCGTCAGCACTCCGCCGGCTCCGATCGCGTACGCGGACAGGTTGTTCGAGCTGATGTTGCTGACGTAGAGGAAGCGCCCGGACGGGGTGACCTTTATGCCGTTGGGTGCGCTGCCCGTACGGCAGTTCGTCAACGGATCGCAGGACACGGGGGAGAGCGATCCGTTGGCCTGCACCGCGAAGACGGAGATCGAATTGCCCCCGTCGTTGACCACGTAGACGAAGCGTCCGCTCGGGTCGACCGCGACGCCGGCCGGATCCATGCCCGTGCTGCAGTTGCTCGCGGGGCTGCAAGGGATAGGCGCAAGAGTGCCGTTGGCACCCACCTGGAACACGGACACGCTCGCGGCTACGGCGTTGGCCGTGTACACGTACCGCCCCGACGGACTGACCGCCAGACCGAAGGGATCGCCTCCGGTGGCGCAGTTCGTCGCAGGGCTGCATGGAAGCGGTGTGAGTGACCCATCGCCGCCGATGCCGAAGATCGAAACGGAGGGAGGGGTATCCGAGGCCACGTAGAGGAAGCGCCCCGCCGGGTCGACGGCCGCACCCTGCGGGCTCGAGCCCGTGGTGGCGCAATTCGTGAGCGGGCTGCAAGCGATGGGCGTGAGCGCGCCACTTGAGATCACCGAGAATGGCGAGACCGTGCCATCGCTCGAGTTCGATACGTAGACCGGCTCGGCCCGTGCGACGCCGGGAAGCACGGCAGCAAGCAGCGCGAGCGCGAAGACAATCCGCGTGGGCAAACGGACTGACATCGGTTCGAGCCTACCCCCGCACTCAGCCTTCGCGCAAGCAAGTACCCTGCGGCCGTGCTTCCGGTGGTGGCGATTCTCTGCGGCGGCAAGGGCACTCGCATGCGCGAGGGCGGTGAGACGCTGCCCAAGCCGCTCGTCGAGATCGGCGCCAAGCCGATCCTGTGGCACGTCATGTCGCTGTACGCGGGTCAGGGCTTCGAGCGCTTCCTGCTCCTGACGGGCAACGGCGCCGGGAAGGTCGAGGAGTTCGCCGCCGACCTGCCGTGGGAGGTGGCCTGCGTCGACACGGGAGCCGAGACGCCCACCGGCGGCCGCGTTCATCGCGCGCGCGAGCATCTAACCGAGGACAGCTTCTGCCTCACCTACGCGGACGGCGTGGCGGACATCGACCTGCGCGCGCTGCTCGGGTTCCACCACGATCACGGCGCCGCCGCGACGATCACCGTGGTGCAGCCGTCGAACCCCTGGGGCGTGGCCGAGCTGCAGGGCGACGCGGTGACCCGCTTCCACGAGAAGCCGAAGCTCGACAGCTGGGTGAACGGCGGCTTCATGGTGATGGACCCGCGGGCGCTCGACTACATGGGCCCCGACGACGTACTCGAGCGCGCGCCGCTCGAGCGGCTTGCCGAGGACGACGAGCTCCGGGCCTTCCGCCACGAGGGCTTCTGGGACTGCATGGACACCTACAAGGACACGCTGCTCCTCAACGAGCTCTGGCATCGCGGCGAGGCGCCCTGGCGCCCGCTCGTCGAGGCATGAGCGGCCGCCACGAGGGGAGGACCGCGCTCGTCACCGGGGCGCAGGGCTTCATCGGCTCGTGGCTGGCCGAGCGGCTGCTCGACGAGGGCGCGCGCGTGGTGGCGCTGCGGCGCGACGTCCCGGCGCTCAGCCGCTTCAAGATCGCCGGGCTCGAGGATCGCTGCGACGTGGTGCAGGGCGACCTGGACGACTACGAGTCGCTGCTGCGCATCCTCAACGAGCACGACGTGGGCATGGTCTTCCATCTGGCGGCGCAGACGATCGTCGGCACCGCCAACCGCTCGCCGCTCTCCACCTTCGACACCAACGTGAAGGGCACGTACACGCTGCTCGAGGCGTGCCGCGCGACGGGCATCGTCGGCAATCCGGTGGAGGCGGTCGTGGTTGCCTCGTCGGACAAGGCCTACGGCGAGCATGAGCAGCTTCCCTACAAGGAGGACTTCGCGCTTCAGCCGCGCTACCCGTATGACGTGTCCAAGGCCTGCACCGACCTGATCGCCCGCTCCTACGCCCATGGCTTCGGCGTGCCGGTGGCGGTCACGCGCCTGGCCAACGTGTACGGCGGCGGCGACTTCAACTTCTCGCGCATCGTCCCCGACACGGTGCGCGCGCTGATCCGCGGCGACCGCCCCGTGATCCGCTCGGACGGCACCCCCGAGCGCGACTACCTGTACGTGGAGGACGCGGTCGACGCCTACCTGGCTGTGGCGGACTCGCTGGAGAACGAACAGCTGCGCGGGCGCGCGTGGAACGCCGGCAACGGCACGCCGATCGCGGTGAAGGACCTCGTGGCGCGCCTGATCAAGGCGGCGGGCAGCGACGCCGAGCCCGACATCCAGGGGGAGGGCAAGCCCGCCGGCGAGATCGACCGCCAGTGGCTCGACTCGAGCGCGATCCGCTCAGAGCTCGGCTGGGAGCCCAAGTGGGGGCTCGATGAGGGCCTCGCCGAGACCCACCGCTGGTACCAGCAGCACCTCGACTAGTCGAGCGCGGGCGCCGGGCTCGCGACCCGCCGCCGCGTGAGCGCGCCCATCGCCATGAGCGCGCCGACGCTGAGCACGGCGATCATCACGGCCATCGGCACCGCGGTGTCCTTGCCGGCCACGCCCACGAGCGGAGCGACGCCGGCGCCGATCACGAATTGGAGCATCCCGAGCAGCGCGGAGGCGCTCCCGGCGGTGTCCGGATGGTCGGTGAGCGCGAGCGCGGTGGAGTTCGGCATCACGATGCCCACCGACGAGACGACCACGAACAGCGGCACGAGCACCGCCCACACGCCGAGGCCGCCGACCAGCACGAGCGTGAGCAGCACGACACCCGCTCCCGCGGCCGCCAGCAGCGCCGTTGCCAGCAGGGCGCCAGGGGTGAAGCGCGCGAGCAGCCAGTGGTTGATCTGGCTCGCCGCCACGATGCCGCAGGCGTTGGCCGCGAACACCGCGCTGAACAGCTGCGGCGACAGCCCGTAGATGTCCTCGAGGACGAACGGCGAGCCCGCGATGTAACAGAACATCGCGGCGAACGAGAGGCCGCAGGTGAGCGCGTAGCCGACGAAGACCTTGTCGCGGCAGAGCGCGCGCATCGTCGCGAGCGTGGCGCGCAGCCCGTCGGCGCGGCGGCGTTCTGGCGGCAGCGTCTCCGGCAGGCCGGCGAAGGCGCCTGCGAGCAGCACCACCCCGATCGCCGCGAGCGTGACGAACACGCCGCGCCAGGAGGTGATCTTGAGCAGCTGCCCGCCGATCACCGGCGCGAGGATCGGCGCCAGCCCGTTCACCAGCATCAGGATCGAGAAGAAGCGCGCCGCCTCGACGCCCGAGTACAGGTCGCGCACGGCCGCGCGCGCGATCACGATGCCGGCCGCGCCCGCGAGGCCCTGGACCAGCCGGACGCCCGTAAACACGTGGATCGAAGGAGCGAGCGCGCACGCGAGCGACGCCACCGAGTAGGCCGCGACGCCGAAGAGCAGCGGCCGCCGCCGGCCGAGCCGGTCGCTGAGCGGGCCGGCGAGGAGCTGTCCGACCGCGAGCCCGACCAGACAAGCCGTGAGCGTGAGCTGCGCCTCCGAGGCGCTCGCGTCGAGCGAATGGGCCATCGCGGGCAGCCCCGGCAGGTACATGTCGATCGACAGCGGGCCGAAGGCCGTCAGAGAGCCAAGAACCACGATGAACAGGAGCCGGCGGCTCTTTGAGCTGAATTGCACTGGTGTGGTCACGGGCGGGAAGCGTAGATGGGGGTCAAAGCGGGCCCGAATGGAGCCTTACCCGCATGGGCGCTGAGTCCACTTGCCGCGAGTGTTGACACCGGATGTTCCCCCGGACCAGTGGGCCACAATGACCATACGGCCGTTCGACATACGCGCGAGTCGTCGAGCGGACGATGGCAAGGCCCTGGGTGGAGACATCCGCGTGTTGGTGGTGGATGACCACGCCGCTGTCCGCATGGGCCTCGGTGGGCTCTTGGAGGACCACGGGGACGTGGAGGTGGTCGCCACCGCTGCGAGCGCGCGGGAGGCGCTGGCCGATGCAGCAAGGGTCGGACCCGACGTTGCCGTGGTGGATTACCACCTCGATGACGCGGACGGCCTGACACTGTGCCGTGCCTTAAAGCGCCTCCCGCGTCCGCCACGCGTTCTCGTCTACAGCGCCTACGCCGACGGTGCGCTCACCGCCGCCGCCGTGGTCGCAGGAGCCGATGCTGTGATCAGCAAGGGCACCCTGGGCGAGGAAGTCGTCAGGACCATAAGGGTCCTCGCACATGGCCGGCGTGCGATCCCTCCCATCCCTCGCGCCGTCCAGCGGTCGCTGCGTCTGCGACTCGAGCCGACCGATCAGGCGATCCTCGGGATGCTCCTTCAGGGCATCGCCCCCTCCGAGATCGCGGACGTGCTGGGAGTCAGTGCGTCGCAGCTCGAGTCGCGGCGAGCGGCCATGTTGAAGGCGTTGACGACGATCGATCCGCGCACCTCGAATCTCGAGCCCGCGGGCGCATGGGGGTGAACGGGCGTGTTGCGTCGCAGACCGCTCGCGTGCTGGTTGTCGACGACCACTCGGCCGTGCGCTCGGGGGTCGAAGCGCTGCTCGCCGACGAGCCGGGGCTCGAACCGGTCGGAACGGCATGCGGGGCGGAGGAGGCCCTCGCACTCGCGCGGGAGCGACAGCCGGACGTAGCAATCGTCGACTTCCAGCTCGGCGATCGCGACGGCCTGTCGCTCTGCCGCCAGCTGAAGGAGCTGCCCGAGCCGGCGCGCGTGGTCGTGTACAGCGCCTATGCGGACGGGCCGATGGCGCTGGCGGGCGTGATCGCCGGCGCCGACGGCGTGGTCCACAAGTCCGCTCTCGCGAGTGAGCTGTGCGACACCGTGCGCGAGGTGGCCGCCGGCCGCACCGTCATCCCGCCCGCGGCGCCGGGCGCGCAGGCGATCGTGGCCGCCAAGCTCGACCCAGAGGACCTGCCGATCCTGGCCATGCTCGTCGATGGAACCTCCCCCGACGAGATCTCACGCGTACTTGGAATGCGTCCCAGCTGGCTTGCGGCGCGCCGCTGGGCGATGCTCGAGCGTCTCCGCCGGCTCCCCACCCGTCGAGACGCCTCCTCGGCCGACCGGAACCAGCCGGACTGGCCGAGCGGTGCCCTCCCCGCGTAACCTGAACAGTGCGTATGAGTCGTCGTCCCGCGCCGCCCACCGCGGCGGAGTCAAACGGCGCCGGTCCGCACGAGTCCAGGGCCGGAGTTGGCCATTACACGCCGCTCTTCCGGCGCGTCGCCGCGCTCAACGCGGCGGTGGTGGTCGGCGCCTGCGTGGTCACGATCCTCGTGCTGTCGCCGGGCAAGCTGCACTCGTTCGCCGCGCGCGAGGCGATCGTGCTCGCCGCGGCGCTTGCGCTCGTGGTTGTGATCAACCTCGTGCTGCTGCGGCGGGCGCTGCGCCCGCTCGAGGCGCTCACCTCGCTCGCCCGCAAGGTGGACCTCACGCGGCCCGGCCAGCGCGTGCCGGTGGGACGCTCTGAGTCCGAGGTGACCGAGCTGGCCACGACCTTCAACGAGATGCTCTCGCGCCTCGAGAACGAGCGCCGCGACGCCACCCGGCGCGTGCTGGCCGCCCAGGAGGGCGAGCGGCTGCGGATCGCGCAGGAGCTGCACGACGAAGTGGGCCAGACGCTCACCGCCGTGCTGCTTCAGCTCGGTCGCAGCGCCCGCCATGCCGGTCCCAAGCTCGGCGCCGAGCTGCTCGAGACGCAGGAGACGGCGCGGGCGTCGCTCGAGGACGTGCGCCGGATCTCGCGCGAGCTGCGGCCAGAGGCGCTCGACGACCTCGGCCTCTCGAGCGCGCTCGTCGCGCTCACCGAGCGCTTCGCCCAGAGCGGCGCGCTCACCGTGCGGCACGAGCTCGACCGCGAGCTGCCGCCGCTCAGCGAGGAGGCTGAGCTCGTGATCTACCGGGTGGCGCAGGAGGCGCTGACGAACGTTGCGCGCCACTCAGGCACCGACCGCGCCGAGCTGAGCCTGACGAGCATCAACGGCCGGCTGATCCTGCGCGTGGCCGACGACGGCCGCGGCTTCGACCCGCAGCGCGGGGAGGGCGGGGGCCTGCGCGGGATGCGCGAGCGCGCCGTGCTGGTGGGCGCGCAGCTCGGCGTGTCGCGCGGGCCGCGCGGCGGCACCGAGGTCCGGCTCACGGTTCCGCTGAAGGGCCCGGCCGAATGACGCCGCTGAAGACGCGCATCCTGCTCGCCGACGACCACGCCGTGGTGCGCCGCGGCCTGCGGCTCGTGCTCGAGTCGGAGCCCGATCTCGAGGTGGTGGCGGAGGTGGGTGACGGCGCCGAAGCGGTGGAGCGCAGCCTCGGCGAGGACGTCGACCTGGCGATCCTCGACGTGACGATGCCGCGCATGACCGGCCTGCACGCGGCCGCCGAACTGCACCGCCGGCGGCCCGACCTGCGCGTGCTGATCCTGTCGATGCACGACAACGAGCAGTACCTGTTCGAGGCGCTCAAGGCCGGCGCCTCCGGATACGTGCTCAAGTCGGTGGCCGACCGCGATCTGGTCGAGGCCTGCCGAGCGACGATGCGCGGCGAGCCGTTCCTCTACCCGGGGGCGATCAACGCGCTGATCAAGGACTTCCTGGATCGCGCCCGCGCCGGCGAGGACGTGAGCGATCCGCTCAGCCCGCGCGAGACCGAGATCGTCAAGCTGATCGCCGAGGGACACACCGGCCGGCAGATCGCCGAAGCCCTCGTGATCAGCGAGAAGACGGTCGAGCGGCACCGTTCGAACATCCTCGACAAGCTCGGCATGCGCGACCGCGTGGAGCTCACGCGGTACGCCATCCGGCGGGGGCTTATCGAACCCTAGGTACGTGAGCCCTCAACTGGGTTCAAGCAACATTCCGCATAGTCGATCAACCGGGACGGTGGAACGGATGATCGGCAAGGCAGGGGGGATGCTCGCTTCGGTGAGCCGCGCGCTCCCGCGCGGCGGCATGCTGCCGCAGGCCGACTGGGACAGGCGCCACGCCGTGCTCGTCGCCGCCACCTGGGCATGCGTGCCCCTTCTCGCCGTCTACAGCCTGGCCGAGGGCTACCCCGCGTGGCATACCTCAGCGCACCTGATTTCGATCGTCCCGCTCACGGTCATGGCCGGGATGACGCGCTTCGACCGCAAGCTGCGCATGACCGCCGTCTCGCTCGCGCTGCTCACCGTGTGCGCGCTGCTGATCCACATGTCCGGCGGCCTGATCGAGATGCACTTCAGCTTCTTCGTTGTGATCGTGGTGCTCACGATCTACGAGGACTGGACGGTCTTCCTCCTGGCGATCGGATACGTGCTTCTCCACCACGGTGTGATGGGGACGCTCGAGCCGCACGATGTCTTCAACCGTCCGGATGCCTGGCAGCACCCGTGGAAGTGGGCCGCGATCCACGCGCTGTTCGTGGCGCTCGCCGGAGCCGCAGGCGTGATGGCGTGGCGGCTCAACGAGGACGTGCGGCTGCGCATGCACAAGGCACAGCGCGAGCTCGAGGAAATGTCGCTCACGGACTCGCTCACGGGGCTCTGCAACCGCCGCCGGCTGCTGATCGACCTCGCGGAGGCGCTCGACGACGAGCTGCCCGTGCTGCTGATGCTCTTCGACCTGAACGGCTTCAAGGACTACAACGACTCTTACGGCCACCTCGTCGGCGACTCGCTGCTCGAGCGCCTCGGCGGCCAGCTGCGCGCCACGGTGGAGCCCGCGGCCACGGCCTACCGCCTCGGCGGCGACGAGTTCTGCGTGATCGCCCCGCAGCCGGACCCCGCGCAGCGGCTCGACTACGAGCTGTCCGCCGCGGCGGCGCTGTCAGAGGTGGGCGATGCGTTCACCGTCACGAGCTCCTACGGCTCGGTCCTGCTCCCGGACGAGGCCGGCACCGCTGCCGATGCCCTGCGCATCGCCGACCAGCGCATGTACGCCGACAAGGCGGGCTCGCGCACGTCCGCCGGCAACCAGAGCCGCGACGTGCTCGTGCAGGTGCTCACCGAGCGCGTCCCCGAGCTGGGCGAGCACGGCGACGACGTGGCCCGCCTGGCGCTTGCCGTCGGCCGGACGCTCGGCCTGGCGGACGAGGAGCTCGAGGAGCTCCAGCACGCCGCGCAGCTCCACGACGTCGGCAAGATCGCCATTCCCGACGCGATCATCGGCAAGCCCGCCGCGCTCGACGACCGCGAATGGGAGTTCATGCGCCAGCACACGGTGATCGGCCAGCGCATCATCGCCGCGGCTCCCGCACTGAGCCGCGTCGGCGAGCTGGTGCGCGCGAGCCACGAGCGCTGGGACGGCGCCGGCTACCCCGACGGCCTGCGCGGCGAGGAGATCCCGCTGGCGGCGCGCATCGTCGCGGTCTGCGACGCGTTCGATGCGATGGTCACGGTGCGGCCGTACGGCAGCGTCCTGCCCGTTGAGGACGCGCTGCTCGAGCTGACGCGCTGCGCGGGGACGCAGTTCGACCCCGCGGTCGTCACCGCCTTCTGCGCCGCGATGCGCCAGCCCGAGCGCAGCGGCACCGCCGCCGCCTAGCGGCTACTCCGGCTCGGGCTTCTCCTCGCCGGGCCACGAGCCCGTGACCTTCTGGAAGCTCTTGCGGGTGCCGTGATCGGTGAGGCCCTTCACGGCGCGGAAGATCGCTCCCTCGAGCGCGAGTGCGGCCAGCATCTTTACGAGGGAGATCTCCTTGTGCTTGGCCTCGGGCGGCTCCTCGCTGTCGATCACGCCCCAGACCTGCTCGAACAGCTTCTTCGAGATGAACCCGGCCAGGATGCCGCCGAGGATGCTGAACGGGAGGAACAGAAGCTTCATCTCAGTGCTCCTTTGGCTCGGCCCGCGGCTCCACCTGGATCGTCTTCTCGGCCGGCACCCCGGCCTCCAGCTGGCGTCCGCGCTCGAGCTCCGCGTTGAGCTCGGCTCCCAGAAGTACTGCGATGTTCGAGATCCACAGCCACACCAGGAAGGCGACGACGCCGCCGAGCGTACCGTAGGTCTTGTTGTAGGAGCTGAAATTGGCGACGTAAATCGCGAACAGCGCCGACGCGACGATCCACATGATCACGGCGAGGATGCCCCCGGGCGTGAGCCAGCGGAAGCCCGGCTGCTTAACGTTTGGTGCCGCCCAGTAGAGGATCGAGAACATCAGCGCCACGACGAGGAGGAGCACCGGCCACTTGGCGATGTCCCAGACAGTGACGGCCGTCCCGCCGACACCGATCAGGTTTCCGATGTTCCTCGCCAGCCCGCCGGTGACCACCACCGCTATCGCGCTCGCGGCGAGCAGGATCAGCATCACGATGGTCACGGCCAGCTGCACCGGGCGCTTGACGTAGAAGGGTCGTCCCTCCTCGACCTCGTAGATGGCGTTCGACGCGCGCATGAACGCGCCCACGTAGCCGGAGGCCGACCAGATGGCGGTCGCGATACCGACGATCACGAGGACGCCCGCTGCACCCTGGCTCTTCTCCAGATTGGTGATGGCGCTCGTGAAGACCTGCTTGGCCGGGCCAGGGGCCACCGAGTTCAAGTTGTGGATCAGCGGCTGGGTGACGGACTGGCCGATCAGGCCGAGGATCGAAAGCAGCGCGATGAGGGCGGGGAAGATCGCGAGCACGCCGTAGTAGGTGAGCGCGGCGGCCCAGTCTGTGAGGTTGTCGGCCTGGAACTCCTTAACGGTGCGCTTGAGGACGCCGAACCACGAGCGACTGCGCAGATCGGTGGGAGCGTCTGGGGCCCGGGCCCGGTCGAGAGTGCGGCTTTCCATGCCGATCAGCATTACCGGCGCTGCGCAGCTCAAACTCGCTATGGCACAGGCCCGCTCGCCGGTGCGGGACCGGCGAGTGGGTACTGCTTAGGGAGGGGGAGAGGTGTGACCGACGGTCTGCCGGCGAGAGGCCGACAGAGGCGATCACTGCGACAACCCTACGGAATCGGTGTCGATGAGTCCAATGCATCTTTTACACTGAATCCATGCTGTTGGAGCATGAGCCGTGAACGTCGAGGAGCTGCGCTGGTTCGTGGCGGTGGCCGAGCGCGGCGTCGTGACGCAGGCGGCGGAGGAGCTGCATATCAGCCAGCCGGCGCTGTCGCGCGCGCTGGCGCGGATGCAGGCCGAGCTCGGAGTGAGCCTGTTCGACCGCAGCGGGCGCAACCTGCGGCTCAACCGCTACGGGGAGCTCTACCTCGAGCACGCGCGGCGCACGCTGGCGGAGCTCGAGTCCGGCCGGCGGGCGCTCGAGGAGCTGGCGGGTGGAGAGACCGGACTCGTGTCGCTCGGGTTCGCGCCGACGCTCAGCACCTGGCTCGTACCCGCGCTCGTGTCCGCGTTCCGCGACGAGCATCCGGGGCCGCGCTTCCAGCTGCACCAGGACGCAGTCGGTCCGCTGGTGGACTCCCTGCGCGAGGGAGGCGTCGACCTGCTCGTGACTCCGCGGCCGGCCGCCGCCGGGCTGCGCTGGAAGGCGCTCGGCAGCGAACGGCTCCAGCTCGCGGTGCCGCGCGGCCATCGGCTGGCGGGACGCAAGCGGGTGCGGCTGGCCGACGTGGCGGGCGAGCAGTTCGTGATGCTCAAGCACGCGTTCGACTTCCGCGACCTTGTGGAGGATCTCTGCCACCGCGCGGGCTTCGAACCGGAGAGCGGCTTCGAGGCCGAGGACATCGCCAGCGCCCGCGCCCTGGTGGGCGCAGGCCTGGGAGTGGCGGTGGTGCCGCCGCTACACAGCTCGACCGCCGAGCTGGCGCGCGGCGCCTGGCATGTGGAGCTGAGCGACCCCACCGCCGTCCGCAGCATCGGGATCGCGTGGGACGAGAAGCGCTACCAGTCGCCCGCCACGGAGCTCTTTCGCACGTTCGTGCTCGAGCGCGGTCAGGAGCTCGCCGCGAGCAGTGCGGACGCCTTGCCCGACAGGTCGTAGAGCGTCCCGCCGCTCGTGGTCGTGACCTTGGTGCCGTACTTCTGGACGGCCGCCATGAGCTCGCTGGCGCCGACGCGGCCGTCCTGGAAGCCCAGGCCGCCGCTCGAGTCGACGAGCACCCAGCGGATCTTTCCGCTCTGCACCGCCTGCGCGAGCCACTTGATGCTCACCTCGCTCTCCCGGCCGGAGAAGCCGCCGATGCCGGCCACCTTCAGGTCCGACTTGATGATCGAGGCCGCGGCGCCCTGCTGACTCGACACCGCGATGGTGCCGCCGCCGTGCGCCTTGACGTAGCTCTCGACGGCGCTGAGGGAGGAGGAGTTCTCGCCGAACGGCCCACCCCCGGCCCCGCCGGCCACGCCTCCGCTCGGCGGGGCGCCGCCGAAGCCGCCCGCGCCGGGGACGGATTGTGTGCCGCCGCTTGACGGGGGTCCGCCGAAGCCGCCGGCGCCGGGAACGGACTGCGTGCTGCCGCTCGGCGGGGGTCCGCCGAAGCTGCCGCGTCCAACGCCTCCGCCGCCAGGTCCGCCGCCGCCACCCGGGCCGCCCATCGTCGCCACGCTGCTGGGCCCGCCGGCCGGGAAGGTGCCGCTGGTCGGGTGACCGAGCGTCTGCACCGCCCAGCTCGCCGGCGCGAGCAGCAGCAGGAACATCGCCGCCGCGAGGATCGCGGCCTGGAGCTTGCGGTGGCCGACGAGCAGAAGCAGCGCCGCGCCAAGCAGCGTGCCCACCACGAGCAGCGGTCGCAGCCAGGCGAACTCGCCGGGCAGGTTGTGCAGCACGAGCAGCTCGCTGACGAGGCCGCCGACGAGCGCAGCCGCGCCGACGATCCGCGCGTTCCGCTCGCCCGACAGCATGTGCCCGGCGGTGGCGCCGACCAGCGCAGCCGCGAACGGCGCGAGCAGCGACACGTAGTACGGGTGGAAGATGCCCTTGGCGAAGCTGAACGCGATCGCGGTGGTGAGGAATGCGCCGCCGACGGCGATCAGCCAACCGGTGCGGGCGTCGCTGCGTCGCAGCCGCGACGCGAGCAGGATCCCCGCGCCGCCCACGAGCGCGACGCCGAGCAGCCAGCCGGCCTGGCCGCCGAGCGCGTTGTTGAAGAGTCGGAAGAGCCCGGTGGAGCCGCCGAAGAAGCCGCCACCGCCTCCGCCAGGGCCGCCCGCGCCCGCGGGGCCGCCGGCCTGACCGTCGATCCGGCCGAAGCCGTTGTAGCCGAAGATCAGCGACCAGATGCTGTTGTCCGCTGTGCCCGAGATCCAGGGCCGGTCGGATGCGGGGGTAAGCGTCATGAGCAGCGGCCAGGCGCCGCCGACGACGAGCATCGCCGCGCCGCCCGCGAGCAGCTGCTTGACGGCTGTGAGGCGCCCGCGCGGTGCGACCCAGAGCCACGCCGCCACGATGCCCGGCACGACCATGAAGGCCACGAGCATCTTCGTCTCGAACGCAAGGCCGACCATCACTCCCGCCCACACGATCCAGCGCGTGCGACCGTCCTCGAACGCGCGCACGGTGAACCAGAGCGCGGCGGTGCAGAGCAGCACGAGCAGCTCGTCGGGGTTGTTGTGGCGCGACATCGCCACGGCGATCGGGGTGAGCGCCAGCGTGAGCCCGCCGACGAAGCCGGCCATGCGGCCGAAGCGCCTGCGCACGAGGTCGTAGACGAGCGCGACGCTGCCCACGCCCATCAGCGCCTGGGGCACGAGGATGCTCAGCGAGTGGTAGCCGAAGGCCCGCACCGACAGCGCCTGCACCCATAGCGCGAGCGGCGGCTTGTCGACCGTCATCACACCGCTCGGGTCGAACGAGTCGTAGAAGAAGTTGTGCCAGCTCGTGCTCATCGAGCGGACGGCGGCGCTGTAGTAGTCGTTCGCCCAGCCGTTCTGGCTGAGCGCCCAGAGATTGAGCACCGCGGCGAGCACGAGCAGCGCGATCAGCTCCGGGCGCGGCGCGGGCAGTGACATCGTGCCGGTGCGGTTCCGCTCCATGCGGCCGGGCCGCGACATGCCCTCGTCCACGGCGACGGATCCCTGCAGGTTGCTAACGCTGGGGCGGAACACCCACGAGCGCATCAGGACGTAGCGCACGACGGTGGCGCCGAGGCCGGCGGTGACGCCCGCGGCGGTGTCCCACGTTCCCTCCGGGTGGCCGAGCGCCGAGAGCAGGATGCCGAGCGCGATGCTCGACACCGCCAGGCCGATCAGGTACGCGACCGCGTAGGCGCCGAGCTGGCGCGCGAGCGGCTCGTCCGCGGCGTCGAAGGTGAAGCGCCGGTTGGCCGCGAAGTTCGCGCCCATCGTGGCGGCGAGCGCCAGCGCGTTGGCCGCGCCCGGGCCGAGCCCGCCGTGGCGCAGCAGCGTGTAGAGGATCGCGTACGCGGCGGTGCACGCCGCCCCGATCGCCATGAAGCTCCACAGCTCCGTGGATGGGGCGATGCGGAGACTTCTCAGCGAGGACGGTGCCATAGGGGCTGCTCCCTTCGTGGGGTTGGGTTGATTCGCTCGTCGAGTTGCTGCGGAGCGGAATCGCCCGCGATGGCGTGGCCTGCACGCATCAGCCGGGCGATTCCTCGGAGGTCCTCGATCGCCGTGGCCGTCAACTGCACGCGCGAATCCGGGTCCTCCTTCCAGTCCACGGGCACCTCGTGGATGCGCAGACCGGCCTGCTCCGCAAGATGGAGAAGCTCGCTGTCGAAGAACCAGTGCTCGTTCTCGACGGCGGGCAGAAGCGCCTGGACGGCTTCGCGGCGACCGGCCTTGAAGCCGCACTGGGCGTCGCTCACGCGGGTGCCCAGGCAGAGGCGCAACAGGAAGTTGTACGCGCGCGAGATGAACTCGCGCTTGAAGCAGCGCTCAACGCGCGCGCC
Source organism: Thermoleophilaceae bacterium (assembly GCA_036555755.1). Lineage (GTDB taxonomy): Bacteria > Actinomycetota > Thermoleophilia > Solirubrobacterales > Thermoleophilaceae > JAICJR01. The sequence goes on along the minus strand of DATBKS010000125.1, from coordinate 20,665 downwards.
GTGGATCAGGCGCGAGCCGACAGCGAGGTCGCTGTGAGCGCTGAGCAGCGGCGCGACCAGTGGGAGCAGCGCGTTCAGGTCGGTGGAGAGGTCGACGTCCATGTAGGCAAGGACGTCGGCGTCGCTGGCGGACCAGGCGGCGCGCAGCGCGCGGCCGCGGCCCTTCTCCTCCAGGTGGATCACGTGGACGCCCGGCAGCTCGGCCGCGAGCGTGCGGGCGATGGAGAGGGTGTCGTCGGTGCTCGCGCTGTCGGCGATCGTGATGCGTGCGCTGAAGGGGATGTCGTGCGTGAGGTGCGCGTAGAGGCGGCGCACCGTCGCCTCCAGGACGTGCTCCTCGTTGTGCACCGGGATGACCACTTCGACGTTCATGGCGAACACGGTCGAGGGCGGGCGTAAGACCCGGCTGTAGAGCTGCTGGGAAGAGCCTGAGAGCAGGCACTCAGGTGACTCTCAGATTCAGCTAAGGCCGTCTTAACGGTCTCTGCCAAGACTCGGTGGCCATGGAATCCACCAGCTCATCCAAGGCAGTGGCAAGCGCCCGGCTGCGCGCGCGCCGTGAACGTGCCCGCGCCATGAGGCGCAAGGTGGCGGCGTTCGCGGTCGCGGCGTTCATCGCGGCGTGGGCCGTGATCTACGTGCAGATGATCGATGGGAAGGACCCGGCGCTCGCCGCGTCCGCGACGAAGCAGACGAGCACGAGCTCGACCTCGTCCGGCACCAGCTCGCAACAGAGCAGCGACTCCTCGTCGAGCGGTTCCTCCGACGACTGGTGGAGCGGCACCTCGTCGGACAGCGGCACCTCGTCGGACAGCGGTTCGTCGTCGAGCAGCAGCTCGTCCTCGGACAACGGCTCGTCGAGCGCCAGCCCGTCACCGGTCACGACCAGCCAGTCATGACCGAGGCGGTCGAGCGCTTCGAGTGCTACGGCTCGCGCTGCGCGGTGCTCGTGATCGGCAGCGGAAGCGCCGGCACCGCGTCGCAGGCCGCGCGCCAGGTGCGCCGCCGCCTGCTGCGCTGGCATGAGCGCTTCTCGCGCTTCAGGCCGGACAGCGAGCTGTCGCGGGTCAACGCGGACCCTCGCGCGCGCGTGAAGGTGACGGGCACCATGGCCTCACTTGCCGAGGCCGCGGTGTGGGCCGCGGAGGAGACCGGCGGCCTCGTGGACTCGACGCTCGTGAGCGAGATCGAGTCGGCGGGCTACGTGGCCGATCTCGCGGAGCCGCTGCCGCTCGTCGAGGCATTCGAGCGCGCGCCCGAGCGCCAGCCCGCCACGCCCCGCAGCGGCAGCTGGTGGCGCCACATCAAGGTTGACCGCGACATGCTCTCTCTCGAGCGCCCGCCGGGCCTGCGGCTCGACAGCGGCGGGCTAGGCAAGGGCCTGTTCGCCGACCTCGTGGCGGACCTGCTGGCGGACCATGAAAGCTTTGCCGTCGACTGCGGCGGCGACCTTCGCCTCGGCGGGACGACGGGCGTGACGCGCCAGGTGGACGTTGCAAGCCCGTTCGGGGACCACGTTCTCCACCGCTTCCTGCTGGCCGACGGCGGCGTGGCCACGAGCGGCATCGGCAAGCGCAGCTGGCTCGACCGCAAGGGCGCGCCGGCGCACCACCTGCTCGATCCCGGCAGCGGCCGCCCCGCCTTCACGGGCATCGTGCAGGCCACCGCGCTTGCGCCCACCGCCCTCACGGCCGAGACGCTCGCCAAGGCGGCGGTCCTGAGCGGCCCCGATGGCGCGCGCGACTGGCTTCCGCACGGCGGCGTGCTCGTGTACGAGGACGGCTCGCATGAGGTGGTGGACGCGGGCCGATGATCGCCACGAGCGCGGGACCCCATCTCTTCTGGATCACGAGCCGCGCGGCGGGCAGCGCCGCGCTGCTGCTCTCGAGCGCGGGCGTGTGCATGGGCCTGCTCATGGGCGGTCGCTTCGCCAAGCGGCGGATGGCCGACATGCGCGTGGTTCACGAGGCGCTCTCGCTCGCCACGATGGCGGCGATCGTCGTGCACGCGCTCGCGCTGCTCGGCGACAGCTTCCTGCACCCGTCGCTGCTGGACGTGACGGTGCCGTTCGCCTCCGGCTACAAGACCTTCTGGACGAGCACGGGCATCATCGCCGGCTGGGCAATCATCGCCCTCGGCCTCTCCTTCTACGTGCGCGACAAGATCGGCATCGTCCGCTGGCGGCGCTGGCACCGCTTCACCGCGGTCGCGTGGATCCTCGGCCTCGTGCACTCGCTCGGCGAGGGCACGGACGCGGGCACCGGATGGTTCCTCACGATGACCGCGATCGCCACGGTGCCCGCGCTCGTGCTGCTGGCGATCAGGACCGCTGCGGGCTCGCGAGAGTCGCGGGCCGGTGCGCCGGCAGCCGGATAACGAACGAGGCGCCGCCGCCCTTGGCGTTGGAGGCGCTCACGCTGCCTCCGTGCGCATCCACGATCGCCGCGACGATCGCGAGGCCTAGCCCCGCGCCGCCGCCCGCCGCCCGCTCGCGGCCCGGCTCCGCGCGCCAGAAGCGCTCGAACAGCTCGGCGGGGTCGCCGGCAGGGAGGCCGCGGCCATGGTCGCGCACCTCGAGGAGGGCGTCGTCGCCGTCGGCGCTCACGCGCACCTCGATCGGCGTGCCCTGCGGAGTGTGGGTGAGCGCGTTGCGCATCAGGTTCGCGAGCACCTGTCGCAGCTGGTGGGAGTCGCCGAGCACGCCGACGGGCGCGTCGGCAAGAAGCTCGATCGTTCGGCCGGGAGCCACCACCCGCGCGTCCTCCACGGCGTCGGCGGCCAGGCGCTCGAGGTCGACGGGCTCACGCACCGGCTCGCGCAGCTCGTCGAGGCGCGCGAGCGTGAGCATGTCCTCCACGAGCACGCCCATCCGCCGCGCCTCCTCCTCGATGCGGCGCATCGCCTTCTCGGTCTCGCGCGGCTCGCGCGCCGCGCCGATGCGGAACAGCTCCGCGTAGCCGCGGATCGACACGAGCGGCGTGCGCAGCTCGTGCGAGGCGTCGGCGAGGAAGCGGCGAAGGCGGTTCTCGCTCGCTGTGCGTTCCGCGAACGCGGTCTCGATCTGGCCGAGCATCTCGTTGAGCGCGAGCCCGAGCCGGCCGACTTCGGTGCGCGAGTTGGCAGGCTCGACGCGATGGGAGAGGTCGCCGCCCGCGATCGCGCCGGCGGTGGCGCCCATGCGGTCGAGCGGACGCAGCCCGAGGCGCACGACCCACCAGGAGAGCAGGCCGAGCGCGAGCAGCACGACGACGATCACGAGTGCCTCCACGCGCTCGAGGCGGTGGAGGGTGGAGGTGACGTCGCGGAGTGGGACGGCGACGATCGTGGTGCCCGCCCCGTCGTCGCTCGGGAAGGCCGCGACGCGGTACTCGACCGAGCCGTTCACCGAGTCGACCGTGATGGTCTTGCCCGGCTCGATGTTGGCCGGCAGGCGCGGCGGCGAGAGCGCACGCTCGCCCTGGTACGACAGCGTGGTGCTCTTGCCGATCTGGTTGCCGGCCGAGTCGCGGAGCACGCCGTAGGTGCCCGACGGCAGGCTGACGTTGGGTGGGGGAGGCTGGCCGTAGGGCCCGGGGCCGTGTCCGCCCATGTCGGGCATTCCGTTGCTGTCGTGCGGCTCGATCGACCCGTTCTTCTGCTCGAGCTCGTGGGAGATCTCCTGCTGCGCCGCCTGCACCTGCTGGTCCACGCGGTCGTAGAGGAACGAGCGCTGCTCGGCATAGGTCACCGCCGCGAGCGTGATCAGGCCGGCGGCTGAGAGCACCAGCAGCCCGATGGTCAGCCGGGCGCGCAGCGACATAACTAGCTCCTCGGCAGTCGCAGCGAGTAGCCGACCCCGCGCACGGTGTGAATGAGCGGCGGCCCTTCGGCGTCGACCTTCTTGCGCAGGTAGCTGATGTAGGTCTCGAGCACGCGGGCGTCGCCGCCGAAGTCGTAGCTCCACACGTGGTCGAGCAGCTGCGCGCGGGTGAGCACGCGGCGGGGGTTGCTCATCAGGTAGCGGAGCAGGCGGTACTCGGTGTCGGTGAGGTCGATGTGTCGGCCGCCGCGCGACACCTCGCGGGTGTCGTCGTCGAGTTCGAGGTCGTCGAAGGCGAGGCGGCTCGACACCTCGTCGGTGAGCCCCGCGCGGCGCAGGATCGCGCGGATGCGCGCAACCAGCTCCTCGAGGCTGAAGGGCTTGGTCACGTAGTCGTCACCGCCCATCGTGAGCCCGCGCACCTTGTCCTCGGTGGTGTCGCGCGCGGTGAGGAAGACGATCGGGATGCCGGCCCGCTCGGCGCCGAGGCGGCGCGCCACCTCGAAGCCCTCCATGTCGGGCAGCATGATGTCGAGCAGCATCAGATGCGGCTGGAACGAGCGCACGGCGGCCAGGGCTTCACGGCCGTTCTCCGCAGTCCCCACCTTGAAGCCCTGAAAGCGCAGAGCCATCGAGATCACGTCGAGGATGTTCGGCTCGTCGTCGACGACCAGTATTCGCAGCTCTTCCTGCTCGGCAGCCTCGCTCATCAGCTCAATCATCGCGACAAAACCTTGGAACTTCCTGAGAGGTTCCTGTGGACCTGCGACCTGCGGCCTATGACCTATGACGTGTGAACACCCATCGCGATCGAGGCGACGTAGCCGCTGCCGTGCCCCCGCACGCTGAGCAGTCCCTTCTTGCCGCCGTTGCGGAAGATCGAGTCAGCGGCGTTGCGCGTGTCGCGGCTGCCACGGGTGTTGTAGGGGCTCTTGCGGTAGACGCGATCGGTGAGCGAGTCGTTGAAGAAGAGCTGGCCCGTGTGCACCACGCTGCCGCCCACGTGCACCTTCACGTGGATGTGCACCGCGCGCCCGGTGTACCAGCCCGGGAACACGGAGCGGAAGATGGCGAGGCCCTTGGCGTTCGTCCGCTGGATCCCGCGCATGAACGTCGTGCTCGCGCCGTTCACTCCCGAGTAGTTCCCGAGCGCGTCGCAGTGCCAGATGTCCACCGCGGCGCCCTTGATCGGGCGGCATGTGGAGGCATTGAGGACGCTGAGGTGGAGTGAGAGCGGCGTGCCGGGCCGGCCCTCGGTGATGTTGCGGCGCACCTTCTCGCCGGCGACGTAGTACGGGCCCTCCGTGAGCTCGGGGGCGAGCACGCATTTGACCGCGCCATTCGCGACGGCAGCGGGTCCTGAGGACTCTTCGCCGTCGGCGGTCGTGAGGCGCCAGGCGCCTCCCGCCAGTGCGGCGCCGAGCGCGCCTCCGAGGGTCAGCAGCGATTTACGGCGAGTGATCGGATCGTTCATCGGGTCGACCCTACGGGTGCACGCTGGGAGCGGCCTGAGAGCTGCGCGGGCCGGCTCTCAGGGTTCTCCCAGGTTTGTCCCAGGGGGCTTTAACCGCGATCCCGGACCCTGGCGCTTAGTGCGAACCCTTGTGATCGCAGACGAGGCGCCCGCGCGGGACGGGCTCCGTCGTGAGCTCGTGCTGGAGGGCTGGGACGTGATCCTCGCCGAGGGCGATGACGCCGGCATGCGCCGCGCTCAGACGGAGAGCCCGGACGTGATCGTGCTCGACGGCGACTCGCCCGCGGTCGACGCCCTCGATCTCTGCCGGCTGCTCCGCCGCGCGGAGAACCACACGCCGCTGCTCGTGCTCACGGGATCCGAGGAGCGGGCCGACCGGCTCGCCTGCCTGAACGCCGGCGCCGACGACTTCATGCTGAAGCCCTACGACTCGCGCGAGCTCTACGCGCGCCTGCGCTCGCTCGTCCGGCGCAACGGTCACGGCTCCTGGGGCTCGCCACTCCGCTTCGCCGAGCTGGAGCTCGACGGCGACGAGCGCGTGGCGCGCATCGGCGAGCGGACGGTCGGGCTCACACGCACCGAGTTCCAGCTGCTCGAGCTGTTCATGCTCCACCCCCGCCGGGTGCTCAAGCCGGAGATGATCTACGACCGCGTATGGGGCTACGACTTCGGCCCGCGCGGCAACGCGCTGCGCGTGTACGTGGGCTACCTGCGGCGCAAGCTCGAGTCGGGCGGCGAGCGGCGGCTGCTGCACACGTTGCGAGGCGTCGGCTACGTGCTGCGCGAGCCCGAGTGACCCGCGCTGCTACCTCCTGTATGCAGATAGAGTAGGAATCGCCTTCCGGGACGCCCCGTATCCCCGTTCCGGTCGAGGACTCAAGCGAATTCTGTATGCAAGGCCCAAGCTTTCGAGGGGAGAGCTCGAATGTCAGCACGTACCAAGCCACCTTTTCGCGCCGACCACGTAGGCAGCCTGCTCCGCCCGCCTGAGCTGCTGAAGGCGCGCGACGACCACGCCGCGGGCACGATCGACGACGACGAGCTGCATCGCATCGAGGACGAGGCCATTCGCGAGGCCGTGAAGATGCAGCACGACGTCGGCCTGAAGGACGCGACCGACGGCGAGTTCCGCCGCAGCTCCTGGCACATGGACTTCATCTACGCGCTCGGCGGCGTGAGGGAGGTGGAGGGCGAGAGCATCCACGTCGCCTTTCGCGACGAGAAGGGCGAGTACGACTACGCGCCGCCCGCGATGTGCGTCGACGGCAAGGTCGAGCTGAAGGAGACGATCTTCGGCGACGCCTTCACCTTCCTCCGCGACTCCGCAAACGGAGTCACGCCAAAGCTCACGATCCCCTCGCCGAGCATGGTGCACTACCGCGGCGGCAACTCCGCGATCGACCGCGACGTCTATCCGGACATGGACGAGTTCTGGGCCGACCTCACGAAGGCCTACAACGACGAGATGCACCGTCTGTACGACCTGGGCTGCCGCTACCTACAGCTCGACGACACGAGCCTGGCCTACATCAACGACCCGGCGCAGCGCGAGCACATCCTCAAGATCGGCGGCGACCCCGAGCATCTGCACGAGCAGTACATCGCGAACATCAACCGCGCGATCGGCGACCGCCCCGACGACCTCGCGATCACGACCCACATGTGCCGCGGCAACAACATGTCGATGTGGGTTGCCGAGGGCGGCTACGACTTCGTGGCCGAGGCGCTGTTCACCGGCCTCGAGGTGGACGGCTTCTTCCTGGAGTACGACGACGAGCGCTCCGGCACGTTCGAGCCGCTGCGCTTCGTGCCCGAGGGCAAGATGGTCGTGCTCGGGCTCGTGACCACCAAGCGGCCGGAGCTCGAGGACAAGGACCTGCTCAAGCGCCGGATCGAGGAGGCCTCGGAGTTCGTCGACATCGACCAGCTCTGCCTCTCCCCGCAGTGCGGCTTCTCGTCGACAGTCGCGGGCAACAAGCTCACGCGCGACGATCAGGCCGCCAAGCTCCGCTTGGTGGTGGAGACGGCCGACGAGGTCTGGGGCGAGTAGGGCTAGATGATTGATTCCACGACCACGCCCACCCGGGTGACGCGCCATATCTGCGCTGGGCGGCGTCCTCGGGTCTCGGCTTGCAACGAGCAAGCACTCAACCCTGCGTCCTTGCCCAGCTTGATCTGGACGCGCCCCCGGTCACACGCGGCCGTGGAATCAATCATCTACGTTCCCGCCCTATGGCCGAGGTTCTGAGCGTTGCCCTGCTCGGGCTCGGCGAGGCCGGCGCAGCGATAGGCGGCGACCTCGTCGCGGCCGGCGCGCGCGTGGTGGGCTTCGATCCTCGCGCTGACGCGAGCGACACGGTCCCGCGCGCGGAGTCGCCCGAGGAGGCCGTGCGCGGCGCGGACGTGGTGCTCAGCCTGAACTCCGCCGACGCCGCGCTGTTCGCCGCGCGCTCGGCAGTCCCGGCACTCGCCGCCGGCCAGCTCTACGCCGACCTGAACTCCGCGGGCGCAACGCTCAAGCGCGAGCTGGCAGCACTGGTCGAGTCGAGTGGGGCCCTGTTCGCCGACGTCGCGCTGATGGCGCCGGTCGCCGGACGCGGGTTGAGCACGCCGGCGCTCGTGTCGGGAGCGGGCGCCGAGCTGTTCGCCCAGCGGATGGGATCGGCGGGCATGCCTGTTGGCGTGGTCGGACCGGAGCCCGGCCAGGCCGCCGTGCGCAAGCTGCTGCGCAGCGTTTTCATGAAGGGCCTTGCGGCGTCGGTGACCGAGGCGCTGGCCGCAGCGTCCGCCGCGGGCTGCGAGGACTGGCTGCGCGAGGAGATCGCGGGCGCGCTTTCCTCGGCTGACGGTGCGCTGGTGGAACGTTTCGAGACCGGCAGCCGCAAGCACGCGGCGCGGCGCGTGCACGAGGTGGAGGATGCGACGGCGCTGCTGCGGGAACTGGGAGTGGAGCCGCGCATCTCTGAGGCGAGCGCCGGCTGGCTCAAGCAACTGCGAGACGAAGGAGCGACCGAATGACGGACTTCCCAACCACCCACGCCGACCTGCTCGGCGCCCAGGTCGCGACGCTCGCGACGATCGGCGCTGACGGCTATCCCCAGCTCAGCGAGGTCTGGTTCCTGCACGACGAGGGTGAGTTGAAGACGTCCCTGAGCAGCGCGCGCCTGAAGACCAAGAACCTCCACGCGCGGCCGCAGTGCAACCTCTTCCTGCTCGACGTGAGCAACCCCTACCGCTACCTCGCGGTCAAGGGCAACGCCCGGATCGAGCCGGACGAGGACTACGCCTTTGCCGACAAGCTGGGCGCGAAGTACGGCGGCGCCAACCTGCGCGAGCACGACCAGCCGGGCGACAGCCGCGTGGTGGTCACGATCGAGCCTGTGAACGTCTGGGCCGTCGATATGAGCGGCTGAAGGGCCTTAAATTCAGTTTCGCTTAACGAGTTGAAGAACTCCTTGACCAGAAGCGGGCGATCTGTTTACCATCACTGAACGCATGGTGGACACTCGGAGCCCCATGACTGGCCCGCGGCACGAACGCTGTGCCCCGGTAGGAGGAGGGAGTCTTCAAAGTGAAACGGACCTGGGTGGCGGCTTCGGCCGTGCTCGCTGTCGCGTTGCTCCTGGCGGCGTGCGGCTCGTCGAGCAGCTCCAGCACGAGTACAGGCTCGAGCACGACGGCCAATGCCGGTAAGCAGCTGAAGATTGCGTATCTCTCGTTCGCCGTGGCGAACAGTTACGACGCGCCGATGCTCGCCGCCGCGCAGGCGGTCGCGGACGAGAACAACGCGAAGCTCACGGTGCTCGACGCGAACAACGATCCGAACAAGCAGTTCTCGCAGCTGCAGAACGTGATCACACAGGGCGGCTACGACGGCGTGATCCTGCAGCCGATCAACAGCACCAACCTGATCACGCCCGCGCAGGACGCGATCAGCAAGAAGATCAAGGTCGCGAACATCGACCAGATCCTCGGACCGAAGCTCGACACCGTCGAGAAGCAGGTCCAGGGGCAGTCGGTGAACGTGACGTTCGTGCCGACGGACATCGGGACGAAGCTCGGAAAGCTGGTCGTGCAGGCCTGCCAGCAGAACAACCTCAACCCCTGCAAGGTCGGCTACCTGTACGACATCAAGGCGTCGGCTCTCGACGTCGCGATCCGGCAGGCGTTCGACGCGGCCATCAAGGGCTCGCCGGTGAAGATCGTGGCCGAGGGCCAGAGCTTCTTCACCCCGGCCAAGGGTCTCGCCGCTACGCAGGACATGCTCCAGGCCGAGCCCGGACTCAACCTGATCGTGGGCGCGGACCAGGGCATTGAGGGCGCGACCCAGGCGATCGGGAAGAAGAAAGTCCTCCTGGTCGGCTATGGAGGCTCAGCCGCGGCGGTCCAGGGCGTGCAGTCGGGCGCCTGGTACGGCGACGTCGCCCAGAACCCGGCGACCGAGGGCCGGGTGGGCACGCAGCAGATCATCGGCGCGATCCGCAAAGGCACGGACTACCCGGCCGTGAACGCGGTCGACCAGTTGCCCGGCGGTGGCGTGATCACGAAGGAGAACGCCAGCCAGTTCCACCCGGAATGGCCGGGGTAGGGGCCTGATGGCTGGTCCAACGGACGAAGCCATAGCAGCATGGCTGAACGCCTACGGTCGCGCCTGGGAGGGGCGTGACCCGGAGGCGGCGGCCGCTCTCTTCACCGAGGACGGGGTCTACGCGTGGGGGCCGTACGAAGAGCCGATGCGCGGGCGCGACGCCATCCGTGCCCGCTGGGCTGAGGTGACCGCCGCCCAGTCGGACGTGCAGTTCTCGTCGGAGGTACTCGGCAGCATCGAGTCCGGCGGCGTCGCTCACTGGGCGTGCGAGTTCAACGTGGGGGAGGACCTGCGCATCTACCTCGACGGGATCTTCATCGTGGTCCTCACCGAGGACGGCCTATGCAGCGACTTCCGCGAGTGGTGGAATGAGCGCACGTCGGCCGACGAGACGTAGTGGAGAGGCAGCAGCCCGCCCATATCGAGCTTCGGCAGATCTCCAAGCAGTTCGGGGGAGTGCGGGCGCTCGACGACGTATCGCTGACGATTGCGCCGGGGTCGATTCACGCGCTGGTCGGAGAGAACGGCGCCGGTAAGTCGACGCTCGCGAAGATCGTCGCCGGCGTGCTCGCTTCGGACGGCGGCGAATTGTTCGTCCGTGGCGAGCCGGCCTCGTTCCGCTCACCACGCGAGGGACTCGAGGCGGGCATCGCGATGATCGCGCAGGAGCTGACGGTGGTGCCGCGGCTGACGGTGGCGGAGAACGTGTTCCTCGGCGCCGAGCCCAGGCAGACCGGCTGGGTGCGCCGCCGTGCGCTGCGCAAGCAGTACGACGAGTTGGCAGAGCGGGCCGGGTTCGAGCTGCCCGCCGAGCGTCCCGCGGGTCGCCTGCGCACGGCCGAGCAGCAGCAGGTTGAGATCCTGCGGGCGCTGTCGCGCGACGCGGAGCTGATCGTGATGGACGAGCCGTCGGCGGCGCTGAGCGGCCCGGACACCGAGCGGCTGCACGAGATCATCCGCTCGCTCGCCGGCTCGGGCAAGACGATCCTGCTCGTGTCCCACTTCCTGCGCGAGGTGCTCGAGCTGGCGGACACTGTCACGATCCTGCGCGACGGGCAGCTCGTGCGATCGAGCCCCGCGGCCGAGGAGACCGAGGACTCGCTCATCCAGGGAATGCTCGGCCGGCCGCTCGGCGCCGCGTTCCCGGACAAGCCGCCCGCGCCCGCGGACAAGCCGGTCGCGCTGGCGGTCGACGACCTGCACGCGCCGGGCGTGGCCGGCGTCTCCTTCGAACTTCACGAGGGCGAGATCCTCGGCGTGGCCGGGCTGGTCGGCGCCGGGCGCACCGAGCTCGCCCGGGCAATCTTCGGCGCAGATCGCCGCAGCGCAGGCGGCGTGAAGCTCACCGACGGGCAAGCTTTGATCGGCGGCCCGTCGGTGAGCCTGCGCCGGGGCGTGGCGATGCTCCCGGAGTCGCGCAAGGAGCAGGGTCTGCTCTTCGGCCGCTCGGTGTGCGAGAACGTGAGCCTGTCGAGCCTGGCCGGAGTGAGCCGCGGCGGCTGGGTCAACCGCCGCGCCGAGCGCGCCGCGGCCGCGCGGATACTCGAGGGCTGGGGACTGAAGGCGGGCGTCGACGCACCCGTGGCCTCGCTGAGCGGCGGCAATCAGCAGAAGGTGCTGTTCGCGCGGATGCTCATGTGCAGCCCCAAGGTGCTGCTCGCCGACGAGCCGACGCGCGGGGTGGACGTCGGCGCCAAGCGCGCGATCTACGAGCTGCTCGTGTCGCTCGCCGGGCAGGGCATGGGGGTGCTCCTGATCTCCTCCGAGATCGAGGAGCTCCTCGGCCTCGCGCACCGGGTGCTCGTGATGCGTCGCGGCCGGGTGGTGGAGGAGCTCGAGGGCGAGGCGATGACCGAGTCGCGGATCCTCGCCGCCGCGTTCGCCGAGCGGGAGGTGGCGTGACGAACAGCCCGGAGACCGCGGCGCCGCCATCGCCTGAGCCGGCGGCGACGGTGGGCCGGCTCAGCGGTCGTCAGCTGCCCGACTGGGCGAGCAGCCGCCTGCGCGCCGCCGGGATCGTCATCCCGTTCGTCCTGCTGTTCATCGTCCTGACGATCTCGAGCTCGTCGTTCGCGACCAAGCCGAACCTGCTCAACATCCTGGATCAGCAGTCGGCGGTGCTGATCATCGCGGCGGCGGGGACGCTCGTGCTCGTGGCCGGCGGGATTGACCTGTCGGTGGGCGCGGTCTATGCGCTCGCGGGCGTGACCGCCGCGGAGCTGGCACAGCACATGGCGCCGACCCCGGCGATCATTATCGGCGTCCTCGTCGGGTTCGTGGTGGGCCTGGTCAACGGGATTGTCGCCACCTACCTGCGGATCAACGCCTTAATCGCGACGCTCGCGATGTCGTTCGTCATCAGCGGAGTGGCGAGCCTCATCACCAAGGGGAACCTCGTCGTCCTGTTCAACCATCCGGGCTTCGGGAAGCTGGCGCGCACCGAGTTCATCACGGTGAAGACGTCGATCTGGATCATGCTGATCGCGGTGATCATCCTGGGCCTGTTCCTGGCTCGGACGACGGTGGGCCGCTACATGTACGCCGCCGGCGGGAACGCGGAGGCGGCGCGCATCGCCGGGGTGCGCGTGAACCGGGTGCGCGTAGTGAGCTTCATGCTGAGCGGAGCGGCGGCCGCCTTGGCCGGCGTGATCGACGCCTCGCGCGTGCTGAGCGCGCAGTCGTCGTCCGGCGAGTCGCTGACGTTCACCGTGCTTGCCGGGATCGTGGTGGGCGGGACCAGCATCCTCGGCGGCGAGGGTGCGGTCTGGCGAACGGTGGTGGGCGTGCTGTTCATCGCCCTGATCGGCAACGGCTACGACCTGCTCGGGCTGGATCCGCTGTACGAGCAGATCACCCTGGGCGGGATCATGCTGCTGGCGGTCGGGATCGACGCCTGGGCGCGGCAGCGACGGGCGTAGTTTTCGGCCGGGCTGTCTCCGCGGGCGAACGGCAGCAATAAAGAGCAGCCTCGCTGGGGTCCGATTGCCTCAGCCATCCTGGATAGGGGTTGCACTGCAACCACAAAGCAGGATGGGTGGGAAAAGTGCTCGACCAATCCTGGATCGTGGGGGCTATAGCCCCACAAAACAGGACGGGTTCGCAAACCCCGCCGGAGTCCACCCCCTTATTGCTGCAGTAAGCGCCCCGTCAACCGAAGCCGCTACTCGCCCAACCGCTCGGCCAGGTAATCCCAGTCCCGGTTGAACCGGTACGAGTGATTCGCCGGCGGCTGTGGCGCCTGCGTCTCCAACCAGCGCACCGTTACGTCCGACTTGTTCAGGAACGAGTGCACACAACCCACGCTCGTCCAGAACACATCGCCGGGGCCCAGCATGAACGTGTCGCCGTCCGCCGTCGCCTCGACTTCGCCGTCGAGCATGTAGTAGGTCTCCTCGAGCGGGTGGTCGTGCGGCGGCACCACGCCGCTCGGCTGGTACTGGACCATGAACATCGTGTGGAGCACGGCACCCAGGCGCGAGTCCACGAGCATCTTCACCGCGATGCCGCTGTAGGCGAGCAGCGCGGAGGCCATGCTCCCGGACACGGTGGGAGCGTCGATCGCGTCACCGACCTTCAGCTTGTCAAGGTCCATGTCGCTGTCACGCAGGCGGAAGAAGCGCAGGCTGCGTGGGTCGCGGATGTCCGGTGACGCGCCCGGTCCCTCGGGCACGGGCTCGCCGGTCCAGAACGTGTCGGGCTGGCTCGCGTCCGGAAGCCGGGGCGACGGGGAGTTCATCTCCAGGAACAGCGGCGCCTCGCCGTCGGCTGGCGCGCGCCATGAGTGCGGCGTCCCGACCGGGATGAACCCGCACTCGTCCGGCGCCATGCGGTACGTGCGCCCGTCCAGTGTGATCTCCGGATTGCCGCGCAGCACGAAGAAGCTCTGCTCGGTCGAGTGCACATGCGTGCCCACCCAGCCGCCGGGCTCGATCGTCACGAGCGCGAAGCCCGTATGCACCGCGCCCTGTGGGCGCCCGACCAGGGTGGCGCGCTTCAGTCCTTCCGCGCGACCGGCCAGCGCCGGCTGCTCGGCGAGCTCGATCGCGTCCGCCTTCAGCACGAAGTACATGCGCTCCCGACCCTACCCACCGTCGTCACACCCGTCAAGGAGTACTGGACAGCCTGCGCCGTTTCCTCACCAAATGGGTGATCCACGTTCAGCATCCCTGTACGAAACCGTGCTTCGCGGGGATCCCGCCTATACACTGGACTGCGGATGGCGCTCGCACGATCGCAACAGGCAGTCGAAGGGGAGCCCAGCTCACCCGAGACCCAGATCGGCGCGCGCCTGCGGGAGGAGCGCAAGCGGCAGGACATGAGCCTGAGCACGCTGGCTGACCGGTTGGGAATCACCGTCAGTGCACTGTCGCAAATCGAGACCGGCCGCTCTCGCCCGTCGGTGACCACGCTGTACGGGATCGTCACCGAGCTGGGGATGTCGTTCGACGAGCTGTTCGCCCAGAGCCCGCGGCCGCACGGACAGGAAGGGGCGCCCGAGCGCGCCGCCGCGCGACATCCGCGCACCGCTCCGGGCGAGGAGCAGATCGCGCAGCGCTTCGAGGATCGCCCCGTGATCGAGCTCGAGTCGGGCGTGAAGTGGGAGCGGCTCAACCCGATCGGCGAGCGCGACGTGGACTTCGTCGAGGTGGAGTACGACGTCGGCGGGGCGTCGAGCCGCGGCGGCAAGTTCGTGCACCACGCGGGACGCGAGTACGGGGTGGTGACAAGCGGAACGCTCCGCGTGACGGTCGGCTTCCACCAGTACGACCTGCGGGCGGGCGACTCGATCTGCTTCGACTCCGCCGTCCCACACCGGCTCGAGACAATCGGCGACGAGCCCGCGAAGGCCTTCTGGTTCGTCATCGGGCGCGCGGGCAGCGACGCGCGAGTGCAGTGGCCGCCCGAAGACGGCACTACCGAAGCGCCTGAGTAGCGCCGCTCAGAGGATTACCCAGCCGCCGTCGACGGCGAGGTTCACGCCGTTGACGGAGCGGTTCTCGAGCAGGAAGCGGGCGGCCGCGGACACGTCAGCCATGGTCGCGAGCCTGCCGGTGGGAGTCCGCGCCTTGGTCGCCTCGATAACCGCGTCGTTGCCCTCCCAGTAGGGGCTGTCCCCGACGATCCCGGGGTGCAGCGCGTTCACCCGGATCGGGGCGAGCTCGGTGGCGAACGTGCGCACCATCGTCTCGACCGCGCCGTTCACGCTCGTCACCGTCGTTGAACCCGGGTATGGCCGCTCCTTGGCGAGCCCGCCGAAGAGCAGCACCGACGAGTCGTCGTGGAGCTTCGGATGGAGGCAGTGCAACACCTCGGCGTAGCCGACGAGCTTGAGCGTGGCGAGCCGGATCGCGCGGTCGATGTCGTACTCGCGCACGGTGTTCACGTCGCGCTCGATAGCGGCAAGCACCAGATGGTCGACGGTGCCCACGTGCGCGAGGGCGTCGGCGATGCAATGGGGGTCCGCCAGGTCGAAGCCGGCGCCGCTGGCGCTCGCGCCCAGCTCGCCCGCAACGGACTGCGCGCGCTCCGCGTCGCGCCCGGTGATCACCACCTCGCGCCCGTCGTCGACGTAGCTCTGGGCAAGCACCCGGCCGATGCCGGCCGTGCCGCCCACGATCACTACCGCTCCCTCAGCCATGCGGCGGCCCAGGATATTGACCGCCCCGTGCCGGTGTCAAGCAATGGTGTACGCCCTGGGCGCTGCTTTCGTCAGTTCTGGTACAAATCGAGGCGCGGTGCTTTGAAGCACTGCTTAAAACCACTCGTGGGGGAGGACCGCAATGGCTGGCAATGGACGGATTCGCACGACTCACGCCGGGAGCCTCCCGCGACCGGACGACCTCGCGGACATGATCTGGAAGCGCATGGACGGCGAGGAGGTGGACGACTCCGCCCTCGAGTCGCGGCTCGATTCCGCCGTGAGCGAAGTGGTGCAGAAGCAGCGCGACGCGGGCATCGACGTCGTGAGCGACGGCGAGCTTTCGAAGACCGGCTTCAGCACTTATGTGGGCGACCGCTTCTCGGGCTTCGAGGGACGCTCGGAGTTCCAGGCGGACGACGTCGCCGACTTTCCGGAGCTCGCCATGCGGCTCTTCGCCACGCCATCGATGGCGCACGTGGTGTTCTCGAACTGCACCGGCCCCGTCGAGCTCGCCGACAAGGAGGCCGTGCACAAGGACATCGAGCGCCTGAAGGCCGCGATCGGCGACGGCGATCCCTCCGACGCGTTCATGGGCGCGGTGAGCCCCGGCCAGATCGCGTTCAACTACCCCGACCAGCACTACGGCTCCCACGAGGCTTACCTGGGCGCGCTCGCCGACGCGCTCTCATACGAGTACAACGCGATCGTCGACGCCGGCTTCAACCTCCAGATCGACTCGCCCGACGCCGCGATGGCCGCGCACTGCCGCTCGGTGGGGAGCAGCGTGGGGGATTGGCACACGCACCTGCCGCTCGCCATCGAGGCGCTCAACGCGGCGCTCGACGGGATCCCGCCCGAGAAGGTTCGCTTCCACGTGTGCTGGGGCAACTACGGCGGCCCGCACCACAAGGACGTCCCGCTGCGCGAGATCATCGAGCAGGTCTACAAGGTCAACGCGGGCGCGATCTACCCCGAGGGCGCGAACCCCCGGCACGAGCACGAGTGGCGCGTGTTCGAGGAGGCGCCGCTGCCCGACGACAAGACCGTGATCCTCGGCGCGATCGACGTGAAGTCGAACTACGTCGAGCATCCGCAGGTGGTCGCGGACCGGCTCGGACGCGTCGCGAAGATCGTCGGCAAGGAGCGCGTGATGGGCGGAACCGACTGCGGCTTCGACACCTTCATCCGCTTCTCGCTCGTCGATCCGAAGGTCGCGTGGCTCAAGCTCCAGTCGCTCGCCGAGGGTGCGGAGCTGGCGTCAAGCCAAGTCTGAGCCCGGCGGACTGAGGAGTGCCGACTGCGGACTGCCGAGCGTGGCGCCCAAATTGTTGACAACATCGGCAACACATGAAACAGTCGCGGCCTCGCCGCCGGTGCCGTTCACGCGCGGCTGTGACCGTCTGGTCTGACCGAAGGGAGGAGAGGTGGAGCGCATTCTCACCACACACGCTGGGAGCCTGATCCGGCCCCCGGAGCTGCTGGAGTTTCTGGTGGCCCAGGCAACCGGTGCGTCCTACGACGAAGACGCGTACCAACGCGCCCTGCAGGAAGCGGTTGCCGACACCGTGCGCAAGCAGGCCGAGGTCGGCACGGACGTCATCAACGATGGCGAGATGGGCAAGACGAACTGGATCATCTACCTGTACGAGCGGGTGACTGGTCTGGAGCTCCGGGACATCCCGCTCGAGGGCTCGAGCGTGCTTCCGCCCAGTCGCGACCGCCAGGCGTTCCCCGGCTTCTACGCGGAACACGACGCCGAGTTCGAGAAGGCAAACCGCGAGAGTCTCGGCGCCCAGGACGAGGATGATGCCGCCGAGGAGCAGGGCAAGGTCTGGGTCTGCACCGCGCCAATCGAGTACGACACGACGTCGATCGAGCGCGACATCGCCAACCTCAAAGCCGCGGCGGAAGGGCTCGATTACACGGAGCTGTTCCTGCCCGTGGTCGCCCCGGCGAGTGCCTACTGGCTCCAGAACGAGCACTACGAATCCGACGAGGAGTTCGTCTACGCGCTCGCCGACGCCCTGCACGAGGAGTACAAGGCGATCGTCGACAGCGGGGTGCTCCTCCAGGTGGACGACGCCGTGCTCATGCACGAGGCCGACTCGATCATGTCGCTCGGGGGCTCGTGGGAGGACTACCGCAAGTGGGCCGAGCTGCGAGTCGATGCGTTGAACCACGCGCTGCGCGGCCTGCCCGAGGACCGTGTCCGCTACCACGTCTGCTGGGGGAGCTGGCACGGGCCGCACGCCTACGACCCGCCGCTCAAGGACGTCGTCGACCTGATCCTGCGCGTCAACGCCGGCTACTACCTGATGGAGCAGGCCAACCCGCGCCACGAGCACGAGTGGCAGGTCTGGGAGGACGTCAAGTTCCCCGAGGGCAAGACGCTGATCCCGGGCGTTGTGACGCACCACACCAACGTGGTCGAGCACCCCGACCTGGTGGCCCAGCGCCTCACGCGGCTGGCCAACATCGTCGGGCGCGAGAACGTGATGGGTGGGACCGACTGCGGCTTCGCTCAGGGCGCGTTCATCCGCCGCGTGCACCCGGAGATCCAGTGGGCGAAGTTGGCGGCGCTCGCGGAGGGAGCGCGCATCGCGAGCGAGCAGCTCTGGGGGGCAAAGGCCGCGGTCTAGGCCGTGCTCCGCAGCGACGAGCGAATCCTCTGCACGCACGCGGGGAGCCTCATCCGGCCGCCCGAGCTGCGGCGCTTCCTCGAGCTCCAGCACGAGGGGCAGCCGTACGACGAGGAGGCCTACGAGGCGTGCCTGCGCGACTCGGTGGCGGACGTGGTGCGCAAGCAGCTCGAGGTCGGGATGGACATCCCGGACGACGGCGAGTTCGGCAAGCCGATCCTCTGGAACACGTACATCAACGGGCGGCTGACCGGCGTCGAGCGCGACGCCGAGCGGCCGCCCGCGGAGTTCCCTCCGACCAACGACTCGCGGCTGTTCCCCGAGTTCTGGGCGGAGTACGTGAACGCGCAGGGCTTCGACCCGGCGGACACCCAGGGCTACACGTGCACCGGGCCTGTGTCGTACTCGGGCCATGCGGCGATGCAGCGCGACATCGGCAACCTCGTGGCCGCGGGCGCGCCGAACGCGTTCCTGCCGGTGGTGGCGCCGGCGAGCGTGTCAGGCATCCGCTGGGAGGACGTCTACTCGAGCGAGGACGAGTTCCTATACGCAGTCGCCGACGCGCTGCGCGAGGAGTACAAGCTGATCCTCGACGCCGGCCTGTACCTCCAGGTCGACGACGCGTTCATCCCCTGGATGTACGACATCATGGTCCCGCCCGGCACGGTGGAGGACTACCGCGCGTGGGCCCGCTCGCGGATCGAGATCCTCAACCACGCGCTGCGCGACCTGCCCGCCGAGCGGATCAGGTACCACATCTGCTGGGGCAGCTTCAACGCTCCGCACGTGGGCGACGTGGGGGCGGAGCACGTGCTCGACATCGTGCTCGAGGTGAATGCCGGCTACTTCCTGGTGGAGATGGCGAACCCGCGGCACGAGCACGAGTGGCGGCTGTGGGAGAACCTCACTTTGCCGGAGGGCAAGGTGCTCGTGCCCGGCGTGATCAGCCACTCGACGAACGTGGTCGAGCACCCCGAGCTGGTGGCCGAGCGGCTGGTGCGGCTGGCTCGGCTGGTCGGGCGGGAGAACGTGATCGGCGGGACCGATTGCGGCTTCGCGCAGGGCCCGTTCATCCAGCGCGTGCACCCCACGATCATGTGGGCGAAGCTCGATGCGATGGCGCAGGGCGCGCGCATTGCGTCGCGCGAGCTGTGGGGAGCAGCGGCGGCGGTTTAGTCGACGTGCTGCTCGTGCGTGCTCTCGAGCGCCTTCGCGACGTTCGTCAGGTGCCGCCGCATGGCGCGCTCGGCCTTCTCCGGCTCGCCGGCGGTCACCGCCTCGACGATCGCCGAGTGCTCCTCCAGCGACTGGGACGGGCGTCCCGGGATCAGGATCGTCCTGAACTGGAAGCGCACCATCTGCGAGTTGAGTGAGCGGATCAGCCGCTGCGCGGTCGCATGACCGGACAGGTCGACGATCTTCGCGTGCAGCTCGGCGTTGACGTCGGAGGCACCGAGGAAGTCCTGTCCGCTGAGCGCTGCCTTCTGCCGCGCGAGCACGGCACGGACCTCGGACGCGCTGGCCTTGGTGATCCGCTGCGCCGCCTCGCGGGCCGCCAGCCCCTCGAGCGCTGCGCGCGCCTGAAGGATCTGCACCGCCTCCTGCTCGGAGACAAATCTCACGCGAGCGCCCCGGTGCGGCTCGCGCACCACGAGCCCCTCGTGCTCGAGCCGGACGAGCGCCGTGCGCACCGCCGCGCGGGGCATCCGGAAGGCGCTGCTCATGTCCGCTTCCACGAGCCGCTGGTTGGGGGCGAGCTCGCCGCGGACGATCGCCTCGCGGAGCCTCAGGTAGCCGTCTTCGTCGCCCGAGCGCCGACGCGCCACCGCTTCCTCCGAGTCTGTTTGAGCGCGAGCCATCTCCCTATTTTGCTCTCTCCCGGACCGTCACAAAGATTGTTGACAAGATAGCCGACGATAGGGTTAAATCGGCGCGGGTGAGCGGGGACGGTCTGCGCTTTCACGTCCCGGTTCGGGTCTTGGATTCGAGGGATTGGAGGCGAAGTGATTTCGAAGGCTCGGAAGACCGGGCTCGGGGTCGTAGCAGTCCTGCTCTTGGCGCTGCTCGCAGCCGGGTGCGGTAGCGGCAGTTCCAGCACGTCTACCTCCGCATCGACCGCTGCGGGCGCCACTGGCGCAACTGGAGCGACAGGCGCCACGGGCGCCACGGGCTCAGGCGGCGCCGGCGCCAAGTCGGTGACCAACTATCAGGACTACATCGGAGGGAAGCCGGGCAAGGCCGACCCCTCCAAGTCGCCTATCTACATCGGCTGGGTCAACCAGCAGGGCGGCCAGCAGGTGATCGGCGCCGCGGCCACCGATGGCGCGGATCTCGCCGTGAAGCTGGTCAACGATGAGCTCGGCGGCATCGGCGGCCACCCGGTGAAGCTGAAGAAGTGCTTCATCAAGTCCGCCGAGGAAGAGGGCACGTCGTGTGCCCAGAAGCTCGGCAACGACAAGACGGTCACAGCCATCGACATGGGCGGCGTGGCCATCGGCATCCAGCCGTTCTACTCGACCATCGC
>DATBKS010000124.1:0-3184 GCA_036555755.1 Thermoleophilaceae bacterium | reverse complement strand
GTAGTCGCCGGTCAGGCAGGCGTCGGGCGCCCCGGCCTCGCACGCCGCGCAGTGGCCGCACGAGCGGCGCACGGTCGCGGTCACCAGGTCGCCGCGCGCGAACCCGTGGCCGTCCCGCTCCACCACGCCGAGCAGCTCGTGACCGAGCACCAGCTCACCGCCTTCGTCGGGCGCGACGCCGAACAGCCCCTCCGAGATCTCGCGGTCTGTGCCGCACACCCCCACCTCGAGCGGACGGACGAGCACTGCGTCGTCGACCGCCGCCGGCTCCGGCAGCTCACTCACGTGCGTTGAATGCGGGCGCTGCGGGTCTGTGACGAGCGCCTGCACGCGCTCAGAACAACCAGCGGTCGGACTCGCCGAGGTACATCGCCGCGTTGCGCACCGCGAAGTCGGATCGCTGCGCCGACACGTGCTGGCGGTACGTGGTGACGTCGCGGAAGTAGCGCCCCATGTGCTGGCCCTTGCCCGACGTGCTCGGCGGCGCGCGGTACATCAGCGTCTCGACCGCGCCCGCCGCGAGGTTGCCCGCCTGCTGGAGCATCGCCCACCAGCGCGCGTCCTGGGTGAGCGGGATCGGCTCGTCCGTCTCGAGCGCCCGCGTCGCGCGCTCCAGGTACTCGCGGCCGAAGGCGTACAGCACGGCCTCGGCGGCGTCCGTCATCCCGATCGCCAGGCCGTACACGCGCTGGTCCTCGTGGAACTGGGCGCGGGGGACGTTCGGTTGGAAGGTGGTCTGCCGCGGCATGACCGCCTCCCGGTACTCGTCGAGAGCTGCGCGTGCCGCGCCGACCATCGTGGCCACGAGCGACGCGTGGTACGGGCCCGAGATGCGCCCGATGTAGAGCGGGTTGCCATGCGCCTCCACCCCGATCGTCCTGAGCGGTGGGTCGAACCAGTCGAAGGGCACGACGAAGCGCTCCGGCACGAACGCGTCCTCCACCACGTAGGAGTTCGAACCGCTCGAGTTCATGCCGAGGATGTTGCCGTCGCCCCAGTCGTCGAGCATCGTGAGGTCCTTGCGCGGCACCGCGAACACATGCGGCTGATCCGGGCCGCCGGCGATCATCGCCGGGGCGAACACCCAGGTGGCATACGGGACGCCTGACGCATACGGCCAGCGGCCGGTGAGCCGGTAGCCGCCCTCCACGCGCGTGGCCTCGCCCGTGGGCGCGACCGGATGCGGGCAGCGGAAGTCGCCGTCCGGCGCGAACATCTCCGCCTGCACGTCCACCGGGAAATGCGAGGCCACCATCGCGGCGTGGCTCGAGCCGAGGCACACGCACCAGCCGACGCCCGGATCGCCCGTCGAGATCGCGACGATCACGCGGTAGAACGTCTCGAGATCGAACTCGTAGCCGCCGAAGGAGCGCGGCTGGAGGATGCGCGAGAACCCCGCCTCGACGAAGCGCTTGTGCAGCTCCTCCGAGTAGTAGCCGCGCCGCTCGGAGTCGTCCTGCTGCTCGCGCAGCAGCGGCACGAGCGCCCCGGCGCGGGCCACCATCTCCTCGGGCCGGAGGTCGGGCTCCGGCACTGGGATCGTCTGGTCGGCGGCGATCACGCCCCGTTCGCCAGCCGCGCGCCCTCCACCAGCGACTCGAGCTTGGCCCACGCGATCTGGGGGTGCACGCGCCCGCCGAGCCCGCAATCCGTGGAGGCGATCACGTTCTCAGCGCCGACCCCGTCGGCGAAGCGCTGGATGCGCTCGGCCACGAGCTCGGGGTGCTCGACCACGTTCGTGGAGTGGCTCACCACCCCCGGCAGGATCTTCTTGCCGTCCGGCAGCTTCACGTCCTGCCACACCTTCCACTCGTGCTCGTGGCGCACGTTCGCCGCCTCGAACGAGTAGGCGCCGGCGTTGATGGCGAGCATCACGTCGACGATGTCCTTCATCGGGATGTCGGTGACGTGCGGCCCGTGCCAGCTGCCCCAGCAGAGGTGGAAGCGAATGCGCTCGGTCGGGAGCCCCTCGATCGCGTGGTTGAGCGCGTCGACGCGCTTCATCGTGAAGCGCTTGTAGTCCTCCACGCTCGGCTCGGGGACGATCTGGTCCCAGTTCTCCGCGATCGCAGGATCGTCGAGCTGCAGCATCAGGCCCGCGTCGATGATCGCCTGGTACTCCTCGCGCATCGCGTCCGCGCAGGCGTACATCAGCTCCTCGTCATCGGCGTAGTGCTCGTTGGCGAAGCGGCCGCAGCTGCCCGGTGCCACCGCGTTCATGTAACCGTCCTCGAGGCCCGCAGCCTCCAGGGCAGCCTTGAAGTTGGCGATGTCGCGCTGCACCGCGTCCTGCCCGATGTAGCTGATTGGCCCGCGGCACACCGGCGCCGCCGTGGGCGGGTTGGGCAGCGCGACTCCCGCGGTGGGGTCGCCGTACGCCTCGCCGAACTGATTCCAGTCGCGGCGGTCGGCGAAACTGCCGAGCGCGAGCTCTCCCTCCTTGGGGGTGGCCTGCGCGACCTCGCGCAGCTCCATCTCCACCAGCTCGAGCCCGCCGAGCCGCGGGAAGACGTAGGTCCACCACGAGCCGTAGTCGTAGCGCGCGCCCATCGAGTGGCCGTACTCGCCGTCGTTGACCAAGTCGATACCGATCTCGCGCTGCCGGCCGACCACGTCGACAACCGCCTGCGTCAGCTGCTGCTGGTAGCTCTCCTCGTCGTCGAGCTTCCCCTCGCCGCGCTGGCGATTCAGCTCGACGAGATCCTCCGGGCGCGGCAGGCTCCCTGCGTGGCTGGTCAACACCGGCATTCCAGTCCTCCTCCTCTAAGCGAACCCAACGGTCGGCCCGCGATCGTACTCCCGCGGCTCAGCCGTCAGCGAGCGGCGGGCAGGCGAGCACCACCGACGTCTCGATCTGGCGCTCCGGGATTGTCCAGTAGGTGCGGAGCAACTCGGCCTTGCGCTCGGGCGAGACCTGCACGAAGCCGTGGCGGCTGTAGAAGCGGATCGCCCACTCGGCGGCAGCCCAGGTGCCGACGAGGATCTGCCGGTCGGTGGAGCGGACGAAGTGCTCGAGCAGCGCGCCGCCGATGCCGCCTCGCTGGCTGCCCGGGCGGACGTAGGCGTGACGGATCAGGTCGACGTCGCGCACCGGTTGGAAGCCCATGACGCCGATCAGCGCGCCGTCCTCGTCCTCGTAACCCCAGAACGTCACGCCGGCGGCGATCTCGCCGTCGAGCTCGTC
>DATBKS010000123.1:0-5333 GCA_036555755.1 Thermoleophilaceae bacterium | reverse complement strand
CTCGGCCTCTCCTATCCCGAGGAGTACGGCGGACAGGGCGGCGACTACTACTGCAACATCGTGCTCGCCGAGGAGATGGCGAAGTGCAACTCGGGCGGGGTCGCGATGGGGATCGCCGTGCACACCGACATGGCCACGCCGCCGGTGTTCCTGTTCGGCACCGAGGAGCAGAAGCAGGACTACCTCGTGCCCGCGATCAAGGGCGAGAAGATCTCGTGCCTCGGCATCACCGAGCCTGACGCGGGCTCCGATGTCGCCGGCATCAAGACGCGCGCGGTGCGCGACGGCGACGAGTACGTGATCAACGGGTCGAAGACCTTCATCACGAACGGCCACCGCGCCGACTTCATCGTGCTCGTGACGAAGACCGACGCCGACGCGGGCTACGACGGCTTCACGCTCTTCCTTGTCGACATGAACAGCGAGGGCGTGATCCGCGAGAAGCGGCTCGAGAAGCTCGGCATGCACTCCTCCGACACCGCGCTGCTCGCGTTCCAGGACGTTCGCGTGCCGGCGACGGCGGTGCTCGGCGAGATCGGCAAGGGCTTCTACCACATCATGTGGGAGCTCCAGGGCGAGCGGCTGATCGGCGCGGCGGGCTGTGTCGCGGGCGCGCAGCGGAGCTTCGACAAGACGCTCCAGTACGCGCTCGAGCGCAAGGCGTTCGGCCGTGAGATCGGCAAGTTCCAGGCGATCCGCCACAAGTTCGCCGAGATGGCCACGAAGATCGAGACCGCCCGGCAGATGGTCTACACGACCGCCTGGCGCTTCCAGAACGGCGAGTACCCCGTGCGCGAGATCTCGATCGCCAAGCTCTACGCCGCGCGCGTGGCCGTGGAGGTGGCCGATGAGTGCATCCAGATCCACGGCGGCGCGGGCTACATGAAGGAGGTCGGGATCGAACGCGCCTGGCGCGACGCCCGCCTCAACCGCATCGGCGCGGGCACCGACGAGATCATGCTGGATGTGATCGGCCGCTCCTACGGGTTGTAGATACTTGGGCCGTGTCGGCCGAGGACGTCGAGGTCGTGCGGGCGGTCAACGAGCCGTGGGACGGCCTGGACGTCGCTGCCGCCCTTCACGAGCAGCTCGCTGCGATCGATCTCGAAGACCGTCCCGCAGTCCTCGCGTCGATGCGCGCGCTCCTTGCGAACAGCCCGAGCTGGCGGCACATCCATCCCGAGGTTGTCTGGGACGCAGGCCCCATGTTCGGTGTCGCACGCGGCCTCGACGAGTTCGCGCTGTTCTGGCCGGAATGGGCGGGAATGTGGGAGAGCTACGTGCCGCGCATGCTCGAGTACCGCGACCTGGGCGGCTGGATCTACGTCCCGGCGGAAGTCGTGGCTCGCGGTCGCGGCGGCATCCCAGTGGACATGAAGATCTTCCAGTTGTTCCGGGTGCGTGACGGAAAGGTCGCCATGATGCGGGCGTTCCTGTCCGAAAAGGCGGCGCTGGCCGCCGCCGCGACATGAGCTTCCCCACCTCCACGGCGGGGGCCACGCGGCAGATCCTCCCGCCGTTCACCGAGGAGCACGAGGAGCTCCGCCAGTCGATCCGGCGCTTCGTGGACACCGAGCTGCGCCCGCACGCGCGCGAGTGGGAGGACGCGCAGTGGTTCCCCAACGACGTGTTCACCCGGATGGCGGAGCTGGGCTTCCTCGGCCTGAAGTACCCGGAGGAGTACGGCGGCCAGGGCGGCGACTACCTGCACGACGCTGTGCTGACTGAGGAGCTGTCGCGCTCAGGAAGCGGCGGACTCGCTGCGGGCGTCGGCGCCCACATCTCGATCGCCACGCCGCCGATCTGGAAGTTCGGCACCGAGGACCAGAAGCAGCGCTTCCTCGCCCCCGCGATCGCCGGGGAGAAGATCGCCGCGCTCGGGATCACCGAGCCGGATGCTGGAAGCGATGTCGCCGGACTGCGCACGAGCGCGAAGAAGGTCGACGGCGGCTACGTCGTCAACGGCTCGAAGACGTTCATCACGAACGGGGTGCGCGCCGACTACGTCGTCACCGCGGTGAAGACGACCCCGGAGGGTGGCCACCACGGCATCTCGTTCTTCGTGATCGAGAAAGGGATGGAGGGCTTCAGCGTCTCGCGCAAGCTCGAGAAGCTCGGCTGGCATGCCTCCGACACCGGCGAGCTCGCGTTCAACGACGTCTTCGTCCCCGACGAGAACCTGCTAGGCGAGGAGAACAAGGGCTTCTACCTGATCATGGCCAACTTCCAGTGGGAGCGGCTCGTGATGGCGCTCGGGTCGGTCGCCGGGATGCAGGCAACGCTCGACCGCACGATCCAGTTCGCGCAGGAGCGCGAGACGTTCGGCCGACCGATCGGAAAGCACCAGGCGATCCGGCACAAGCTCGCCGAGATGGCGGTGAAGGTGGAGACCGGCCGCGCGCTGACCTACCACGCGCTGCGCCTGTTCGCCGACGGCCAGGACGCCATCCGCGAGGTGACGATGGCCAAGCTGAAGACCCAGCGCGACGCCTTCGACGTGGCAGACGACGCCATCCAGATCCACGGCGGCGCCGGCTACATGCGCGAGTACGACGTGGAGCGCGCCGCCCGCGACGCCCGCCTCGGCCCGATCGGCGGCGGGACCGACGAGATCATGAAGGAGATCCTCGGGAAGCTCCTCGGATTATGAGTATTTGCAGAATGATCTACGACGCGTCCGAGGCGACCGGACAGTTTGCGGACACATCAGACTCGCGCGCGCGCCGGATACGCACCTCGGCGGGCACACGGTCGGTCGTCGGCAGGCAGCAGCCGACGTCGTGGCGGCGGTGTGGACCAAGACGTCACTCGGTCGAGTCGCCCTCTTGGCCCGTTGAGTCCTCCGATTCATCGCCGAGCCCGCTGGCGGCGAGCAGGTCCATCATCTCCTTCACCATCCGGCCATGCCTCCGGTCGGGAAGTCGTTGTCGGAGGAGCGGATCGCCAATGTGGTTCGCGACGAAGATTCTCAACGCGGCGATGAGACGGTCGTGAATGTGGTCGATCTGGGGGTGGCCCTGGTGCTCCCACATCTCGGCGGTTAGCTCGTCACCATGAACGATTGCGTTCCGGAGTTCACAAAGACGCGTCAACCACCATTCGTCCGGCGTGAGCGATACCGGCCCCTTCGCCCAAAAAACATCGTCATACGTCCTTTCAGTCGTCCTCGTCGCCTTTGACGAGTAAGGCGTGCGTGGCATCCGCAATCTCGACGTCGAAATCCGCCCAGAGTGGCTTCGGGAGTTCAACCGGCGGTTGCAGCTTCGGTAACGGCTCGTCGTCGTCGGCGGTTCGCCACTCGACGACCCGACTAAGGGTGCCGGTTTCGATCACATACGAGTTGCCGTCGCCAAGGGGGTGCCCATAGAGCAAGGCGTTCTCGACCGCCGCCATTCCGTGTCCTGCGTTCAAGCGCGTCTCGTCGTCGGTTTCGGTCATCACCGAGTTGTTTGCAACGACCCCGGCGCGAAGCGCTTGACCGAGAGGCGACAGGCCGGAGCGCTCGAACGGCTCGCCGACACCAGTCCCCTCCGGGAAGATGACCGCCCCGAGCGGCCCGGTGCTCGCCACACGGTACGCCTCGATGAGACGGGCCACCGGGCGCTCCAACACGTTCGGTACGACGTCCGCGTCGTCGAGGTCGCGTAAGGGCACAAGCTCCCATGGCCCCACTGTCACGCGGTCCTTGAGCGGGAGATACGGAGCGATCAAGAGGTTTGGCACGGGCGGGGATGATCCCCCCTGCGGCCGACGGATCCGGTCCCCGAAGTCTGCGAACATATGTTCGTATGGCTCTCATCACCGCCACTGCCGCTGTGGACCAACTCGACCGGCTCACCGACGCTCTCGGCCAACACTTCAACATCCGGCTCGCCCGACCGGCGCTCGACCGCCTCGACGTCGAGATTGAGGGCGCGGCGTACCCGCTCGTTCGGCTCCGCGTCGAAGCGAAGTTGCGCGAGCTTGGCCTGACCGACATCGAAGTTAAGTGATGCAAGCGAGCGTGCACGGCGAACGGCGTCGTAGGCGGCCCATACCGTTTTCCACAGATGGCCGACTCGACCACCATTGCCATCACGTCGCTGATCGTGACCGGCGCGGCGAGCATTGCCGCACCGACCATTTCCGCCTGGCTACAGAACAAGCGCGAACGCGAACGGGCGGCGCATGAGGACCGGTCGGCCGACGTGCACGAACTTAGGGCGCTATTGGACGAAACGGCAGAATGCCTTGACCAGTTGACCCGGCAAGTGCGGGCGCTCACCGATACCCAGTGGGGGCGGCTCACGCCGGGGGCCAAGGGCAAGGTCGATGCGGCGATCCGCCCGATAGAGAAAACGCGGGATCGCCTCGTCCGGTTGAGGTCGAGGCTGGGAATCCGACTTGGCCGCGATGCAGCGGCCGTCCACGCGGTTGGCGATGCCCTCGATACGACAGACCACCTAACGCAAATGGTTGCGGTGTCAGCAGTTTTGCGACGCTGGGTAGCCGAGGACCAAGGCCAGACCGAACTCATTGACAAGCAGGAGGGGTTGACGCGCCTCCGGCGCCTACAGGATGAGGGCACCGACGCGGCAGATCGGTTCGTGGACGCGGCACAGAAGATCGCCGCCGCCACCCTGCCGGACGACGCTGATCTGGCGTGAAACGAGAGCGAGCCCGCACCTCATCAGAGGAGTCGGGCTCGCGGACCCGCGGCTAGATGATCGGCCCTCGAGCGGGTGCCTTGAGCGAGGTCACCTCACCGGACACTTTGCGGACACACCGAGTGTCCGCGCGAGGCAAGTCCGGTCTCGCGATTTCGCTTTGCGATGCGAAACCGCATGCCTCGCGCGGACATGAATCTCATGAAGGAAATCCTCGGGAAGCTGCTGGGGCTGTGATCAGCCGCTGGCGTCCTATGGACGCATGCGGATGATCGTCTTCCCGTTGAGTCGCTCGGTCGGGTTGAGGGCGGCGACAGCATCGTCGAGGGTCGCGACGGTGCCGATGTTGGTCCGCAGTCGGCCGTCCCGCACCCGCTGGACGATCTCACTCAGTTGGGCACGATCGGACTCGACGACGAAGTCGACTGCCAAGCCGTCGGCGGGCCGCGCCGCGGGCGGCCCGACGACGGTCACCAGCGTTCCTCCGGCCCGAATCAGGCTTGCGGAGCGCTTCTGGATGTCTCCGCCTATGACGTCGAAGACCACGTCGATGCCGCCGACGTCTTCCAGGGCATCGTTCTCGAGGTCGACGAACTCCTGGGCGCCGAAGTCGAGCGCCTTCTCGCGGTCGGCGGCGCGCCCGCTGCCGATGACGTAGGCGCCGGCCTCACGCGCGAGTTGCGTCAC
>DATBKS010000122.1:0-1614 GCA_036555755.1 Thermoleophilaceae bacterium | reverse complement strand
GCCGCGATCACGGCGAGCAGCCGGCCCGGCGCGCGGTTCCGGGGTACCGCGCACAGGGCCACCGCTCCGGCGCTGAGGTCAGCGCCAAGCCGGCGAGCGCGCCGCACAAGATCGTCCTCGTCCACCTCCTCGCGACGGAGCAGCTCCTCGATCACCGAGCCGCGCAGCTGCTGCTCGGTCTCCTCGCGGGCCTCCACGACGGCGACCTCGGTGAGAGCGGCAACCGCCGCAACGTGCAGGTACTCGCCCGCGTTGGCCACGCCCGGCCCGAGCATCAGCACTGCGCCGAGGTCCTTGCCGCCCGAGCTGATCGGCACCTCGGCGGCCACGTCCTCCGGCACGTCCGGCCGCCCGCCGGCGAGCTTCGACGACACGTAGCGCTCGTGCTTCGCCCACGCCTCCACCGAGACGCCGACGCGCGGGACCACCACCGCCACCGGCGCGCCGACGTGCTCGGAGGCGATGGCCGCGATCCGCTCGAGCCCCTCACCCGCCAGCACGGCGCCCACCATCTGAAGGTGAGCGCCGCGCGGCGAGGGGAGAGGCTCTGGACTGGTCACGGAGAGGGTCACGTCACCGCCAGATAACGGTCGAGCTCCCACGGCGTCACCTGCACGCGGTAGTCCGACCACTCCGCTCGCTTCAGATCGATGTAGCGAGTGAAGATGTGCTCGCCGAGAGCCCGCTCGACCAGCGCCGACTGCGCCATCTCCTCGATGGCCTCGCCGAGCGTCTCGGGCAGTTGCCCGACGCCGAGCGCCGCCCGCTCCGACTCGCTCAGGTCGTACAGGTTGCTCTCGATTGGATCGGGCAGCTCGTAGCCCTGCTCGATGCCCTCGAGGCCGGCCTGCAGGAGAGCGGCGAACGTCAGGTACGGGTTGCACGACGGGTCCGGACAGCGCAGCTCGGCGCGCGTTGCCTGCTCCTTGCCGGGGTGGTACAGCGGCACTCGCACGAGCGCGGAGCGGTTGCGCCGCGACCAGGCGATGTACACCGGCGCCTCGTAACCCGGCACGAGCCGCTTGTACGAGTTCACGGACGGCGCGAACAGCGCTGACAGCTCGCGCGCGTGGCGTAGCTGGCCGGCGATGAACGACTTCGCGACGTCGGACAGGAAGTACTGGTCGCCGGCGTCGTAGAAGGCATTGCGGTCGCCCTGGAAGAGCGACTGGTGGGTATGCATGCCGGAGCCGTTCTCGCCGAACAGCGGCTTGGGCATGAACGTCGCATGCCAGCCGTACTTCATGGCGTACTCCTTGACCGTGATGCGGTACGTCATGCAGTCGTCGGCCATCTTGAGCGCGTCGGCGTAGCGCATGTCGATCTCGTGCTGGCTCGGCCCCACCTCGTGATGGGTGTACTCCACGTGGATGCCGAGCTCCTCGAGCGCGAGCACGGTCTCGCGGCGGACGTCGGAACCGGCGACGAGCGTGGTCAGGTCGAAGTAGCCGCCCTCGTCGAGGATCTCCGGCGGGGCGCCGTTCTCGGTCTTGGCGTTGCGGAAGTAGAAGTACTCCAGCTCGGGCCCCACGTAGAAATTCGTGAAGCCCATCGACTCGGCGCGCGCCAGCGTCCGGCGCAGCACCTGACGCGGGTCGCCCTCGTAGGGCTCGC
>DATBKS010000121.1:0-5310 GCA_036555755.1 Thermoleophilaceae bacterium | reverse complement strand
CACGACCATCGCGTTCACGTCTGGGTGTACCTGGCGTCCCTTGATCACTGCCGCGGCGGCGCGCAGGTCGCCGATGCGGGAGTTGGTGCACGAGCCGATGAAGACGCGGTCGAGCTTGATGTCCTCCATCCCGATGCCGGGCGCGAGGTCCATGTACTTGAGCGCGCGCTCGTGCGTCTCGGTCTCCGGCTCGGGCACCGCGCCCGTTACCGGCACGACCATTCCGGGCGTCGTCCCCCACGTCACCTGGGGAGCGAGCGCCGAGGCATCGACCTCCACGACCTTGTCGAAATCCGCGCCCTCGTCGGTGTGGAGATCGCGCCACTCGTCCGGGATCGCGGTGGGCGCCGCCGGGCGGCCGAGCACCCACTCGAACGTGGTGTCGTCGGGAGCGACCATGCCCGCGCGGCCGCCGCCCTCGATCGTCATGTTGCAGATCGTCATGCGGCCCTCCATCGAGATCGACGGGATCGGTCCGCCGGCGTACTCGATCACGTAGCCCTGGCCGCCGGCGGTTCCCATCTGGCCGATCGTGCCGAGGATCAGGTCCTTGGGCGTGACGCCGAAGCCGAGCTCGCCGTCGTAGCGGACGAGCATCGACTTGGGCTTGGGCTGGCGCAGCGTCTGGGTGGCGAGCACGTGCTCGACCTCGCTTGTGCCGATGCCGAATGCGAGCGCGCCGAACGCTCCGTGGGTGGCGGTGTGGGAGTCGCCGCAGACGATGGTCATGCCGGGCTGGCTCACGCCGAGCTCCGGTCCGATCACGTGCACGATGCCCTGGCGGGCGGAGCCGATCGAGTAGATCGGGACGCCGAATTCCTCGCAGTTGCGCTCGAGCGTCTCCACCTGCACGCGCGACAGCTGGTCCGCGATCTGGGCCGCGACGGTCGAGCCGTCGGTGGGCACGTTGTGGTCGGCGGTGGCGAGCGTGCGGTCCGGGCGGCGGACCTTGCGGCCTGCGAGCCGGAGGCCGTCGAAAGCCTGCGGCGAGGTGACCTCGTGGACGAGGTGCAGGTCGATGTAGAGCAGACCCGGCGCTACCTCATGGGCTTCCCAGATCTTGTCGAACAGCGTCTTGGGCATCGTGTGGGCTCCTAGCTCCGCCTGAGACCGGCGGATACGACGGCATAGAAGCGGGCGTCTGTGTCGCCCGGGTTTTCGAAGTGGTGCGGCAGATCGGCGTCGAAGGTCACGCAGTCACCTTCGGAGAGGTCGTATGGCGCCCCGTCGCAGACGAGGCGCAGCTTGCCCTCGGTGACGACGGCCGTCTCCCGGCTGCCGGCCTCGTGGATCGGCGGGTCGCCGCGCTGGCCGGTGGCGCCGCCCGGGGCGAGAAAGTGCTCTGAGAGCTCGAGGCGCTGGCCGGGCAGCGCTGGGCTCAGGACCTCGAAGCGGTGGCCGTAGGCGGCTACGCCGCCGTCGCGGCGCTCTGCCACGCGGACGACGTTCACCCCGTCGCCCTCGTCGAGGCGCAGAAGTTGAGAAAGCGTGAGGTCGAGGCCGGCGGCGATGCGCTCGGCCACAGCGATCGTCGGGCTGGTCTCGGCGCGCTCCACCTGGCTGAGCATCTGGGCGCTGACGCCGCTGCGCTCGGCAAGGTCGCGCAGGGAAAGACCCATGCCTTCACGGAGGAGCTTGATACGACCTCCCACCGCAGGGACGCTACTCGTGGCGTTCATGCCGCGTACGTTATCACAGACATTTGTCCGTGATATCGGCAGCGAGCTTACGAAGCTGGAGCGGCTTTCCGGGCCTCCGACTGCGGCTCCTCGGCGAACCGGGCGCGCAAAACCTTCTTGTCGAACTTGCCGACGGAGGTCTTTGGCACCTCGTCGATGAACTCGACGCGGTCTGGCAGCCACCACTTCGCCACGCGCGGCTTCAGGTGCTCGAGCACGCCGTCGGCATCGAGGGAGCAGCCCTCGCGCTTCACGACGCACGCGCACGGGCGCTCGCTCCAGCGCTCGTCCGGAACGGCGATCACGGCGGCCTCGAGCACGTCGGGGTGGGCCATGATCTCGTTCTCGAGCTCGACCGACGAGATCCACTCGCCGCCCGACTTGACGAGGTCCTTGGTGCGGTCGACGAGCTTGATGTACGAGCCGTGCACGAGCTCGGCGACGTCGCCGGTGCGCAGCCAGCCGTCCTCGGTGAACTTCTCGGCCGAGGTGTCGTCGTTGTAGTACGCGCGGGCGACCCAGGGGCCGCGGACTTGCAGCTCGCCGCCGGACTCCTCGTCGATCCGGTAGTCCACCAGCGGCAGCGTCCGGCCCTGGACGGCGCGGACCTTGTACTGCTCGTCCTCGGGCAGCTCCTCCTCCCCCGGCACGCGCGAGGTCGAGGCGAGCGGGCTCGTCTCGGTCATGCCCCAGCCCTGGAGAACGGGGATCCCGAAGCGCTCGTCGTAGGCGCGGATCAGCGACTCGGGCACTGCCGAGCCGCCGCACATGATCTCCCGGACGCTCGAGAGGTCCGGCGGATCCTCGACCTGCAGGATGCCCTGCCAGATCGTGGGCACGCCGGCCGCCATCGTCACTTTCTCCTCCGCGATCAGGTCGGCGATGTCCTGCGGCGTCATGCGCGGGCCCGGAAACACGAGCGCGGAGCCCGACATGCTCGCCGTGTAAGGAATTCCCCAGGCGTTGGCATGGAACATCGGGACCACCGGCATCACGCGGTCGGCCTGGCGGATGCCCATAGCGTCGGCGTGGCCCGCCCCCATGGAGTGCAGGATGGTCGAGCGGTGCGAGTACACGACGCCCTTCGGACGCCCGGTAGTGCCGCTCGTGTAACACATGGCCGCGGCCGAGTTCTCGTCCAGGTCGGGGAACTGGAACTCGGGATCGCCGTCTGAGATCAGCTGCTCGTAGTCGAGCGCTCCCTCGCGCTCACCGGGAGCGTCCGGCATCAGCACGAGATGCTCGACCCCCTCGAACTGCGGCATCACGGCGGCCAACGAGGCGTCGAGGAAGATCACCTTGTCCTCGGCGTGCTGGACGATGTACTTGAGGTCCTCCTCGAACAGCCGGATGTTGAGCGTGTGCAGCACGGCGCCCATGCTCGGCACCGCAAGGTAGAGCTCGAGGTGGCGCATCGAGTTCCAGCCGAAGGTGGCGACGCGGTCGCCGCGCTCCACCCCCAGGCTCTCGAGCGAGCTGGCGAGCCGCCGCGCCCGCTCCACCACACGCCCGTAGGTCGTGCGCTCGACGCCGTCCAGAGTCCGGCTGACGATCTCCCTGTCCGGAAAAACGTTCTCCGCCCGCTCGGCGACGTGGCGGACCAGCAGCGGGTAGTCCTGCATCAATCCGTCCATGCGCGCCACCCTAGCGATGTTCTGACATGTGCGGGAGGGGCAATATCGTCCGCACGGTGGTCAAACAGGTGCTCATGTGGACGGTGCGCTACGGCATCGCCATTGCGCTGATCATCGCGGGGCAGGTGGTGCTCGTGGCCGACGCTGGGCCGGAAGGCGCCGGCTGGGAAGGCTGGGCCCTGTTCACGGGCGCGGGCCTCGCCGTGCTGCTCCTCAACCTCCTGTTCCGGATGGGAGTGGAAGGCGACCGGGACAGAGAAAGGGAGGAGGCTGCTCGCAGGTTCTTCGATGAACACGGGCACTGGCCGGACTGATTGGGGAATTTGGAGAGTTGGAGATTGGAGGGCGTGGGCATTGCCCGCCAATCCCCAATCTCCAATCCCCTATCCGACTAGTACGCGCGCGAGCCGCGCCAGCCGGTGAAGAACAAGACCAACGCCACGATTGCAAGCGCGAACAGAATCGGATGAATGATCGCGCCGCCGGCGATGGCAATCACCAGCAGGATGATTCCTACGATCAACCAGAGCATCTAGACCTCCCTCCTCCTTGGGGTGCTTCGGCCGGTGTTACCCCGTATCGGAAGGCCTACGCCTTAATAGGCGCGATCTAACAGGTCTCTCAGCTCGCGTTTCCCGGGCGGTTGCGGGGTATTTCGCAATTCCCTCCTACCCAGAGCGACGGTGACGATCTCGTCGAACGACTGCCGCTTGACCCCGATCTCCTCGAGGCGGCTGACGCCGGACAGGGCCGCCAGCTCCGCGGCGGGCGGTGACGCCTGGGCGGGGTCCTCCGTGTCCGCGCCGAGCGCCCTCGCCAGCCGCCCGATGGCGACGGGCGCGCGACCGGCCATGAACGCCAGCGCGTGCGGGAGCAGGACGGAGTAGACCTGCGCGTGCTGGGCGCCCGTCTCCCGCACCGTCGTCTGCGACAGAACATGGAGCAGCGCGATGCCCGCCGACCCGATCGCGTAACCGGCCAGCAGGCCGCCCAGCGCCAGCGCGGCACGGTCCGGCTTGTCGGCACGCAGGCCGGCGGCGAGCAGCGAAGCGGCGTCGAGTGCAGCGGCGTCGGCGGCCGGGTTGGCGTTCGGCGTGTAGAGCGCCTCGCTGGCGTGCGACAGGGCGTTCATCGCGCTCGCCGCGAGCCCGGGCATCGGCTGTGAGCCCATGATCGCCGGGTCGCCAATCACGAGCGACGGGCGGACGAGGTGGAACTCGTCGACGCCCGCGGGCATGCGGTGGATGCGCGTCATCTCCGCGCCGGACAAGGTGGTGGGCACCGCCGCAACCGGCAGCCCGTCGGCGCCGGCGATCGCCTTGGCCGAGTCGATCACGCGGCCGCCGCCGAGGCCGACCACCGGCCGCTCCCCCACCTCGCCGCGCACGATCGCCGCCGCGTCGGGCACCGGGCCCGGCTGCACCTCGAGCACTACGCCGGCGTTCTGCACGAGCACCGGCGCATCGCCCGCCGCGCGCTCGGTCGTCAGCAGCGCGTAGCCGGAGAAGCCGCGCTGCTGGAGCAGGCGCGGGGCGTCGTCGAGCGCGCCCGCGCCGAAGCGGATCAGGCGCTCGCCGTCGTACCAGGTGAAGTTGTCGCGCACGGACACGCGCGGCAGGATATGCCGCGCGCTATGGGGTAGGCGCCTTGCTGGCCTCTTCCTCGAGGTGCCGCTCGGCCTCGTCCGACACCGACGACGCACTTGCGAGCGCGTTGGTGAGCGCACGCAGGTACGCGCGGCCGGAGGCCTCGAGGATGTCCGTGGACACGCCCTGACCCGAGGCGAGGTTGCCCTCGTACTCGAGCAGGACGGTGACCTCGCC
Source organism: Thermoleophilaceae bacterium (assembly GCA_036555755.1). Lineage (GTDB taxonomy): Bacteria > Actinomycetota > Thermoleophilia > Solirubrobacterales > Thermoleophilaceae > JAICJR01. The sequence continues at coordinate 174 of DATBKS010000121.1, read as the reverse complement.
CAGCGCGTCGCGGCCGCCCGTGACCGCGCTCACGTGGTACTCCTTGAGCCGGGCGTCGTAGCCCACCGCCGCGCCCAGGGCGCTGAAGAAGGCGTCCACCGGACCGTCGCCGGTGAAGCTGCCCTCGCGCACCTCGCCGTCAGGCATGCGGACCCGCGCCCGCGCGAGCGGGGA
>DATBKS010000120.1:0-26627 GCA_036555755.1 Thermoleophilaceae bacterium | reverse complement strand
CGCGATCAGGAGGTCGCGCGCCGGGTGGCGACGATGGGCGAGCGCTGGGTGAGGCCGCAGGAGGTCCTCAACCTGCCCACCCTCGGTAGGGTGCTCGCCGTGAATCTGAGGCCGCGCAGCACTCCGCTCGGACTGCGCCGGGCAGCGTCGTCGGTGGCCACGTAAGTTGCCACGCGCACGTAGGATCACGGTCGACGGTATCTCGGCCCCGATGCTCGAGGCCGGGCCCGAGGACGCGGCCGAGGCGGTTGTCTTCGTCCACGGCAACCCCGGGTCGAGTGGCGACTGGGCGGCCCTGGTGGACGCTGTCGGCGAGTTCGCCCGCGCGATCGCCATCGACATGCCGGGCTTCGGGCAGGCCGACGCGCCCGACCACTTCGAGTACAACGTGGGCGGCTACGCGGCCTTCCTCCAGGGCGCGTTCGACCAGCTCGGGCTGAACCGCGTGCACCTCGTGGTGCACGACTTCGGCGGCCCGTTCGGTCTCGTCTGGGGCCTCCAGCACCCGGACACCTGGGCGAGCGTGTCCCTGCTCAACATCGGGATCCTCCCCGGGTACAAGTGGCACAAGGCCGCGCAGCGCTGGCGCAAGCCGATCATCGGCGAGCTGTCGCAGGCGTGGATCCCGCGCTGGGGCTGGCGCCGTGCGATGCAGGGCATGAACCCCAAGGGGCTGCCGCCCGAGTTCGTCGACCAGATGTACGACAACTACGACCGCGGCACCCGTAAGGCGGTCCTCAAGCTCTACCGCGCAACGCCCGACCCGGGCGACGCCGCGATGGCCGTCGGCCAGGCGATCAAGGAGCTCAACAAGCCCGCCCTCGTCGTCTGGGGAATGAAGGACCCGTTCCTACCGGGCAGCTACGCAGATCAGCAGGCGGACTTCTTCGACGTCAAGCAGACCGTGAAGCTGCCTGAGAGCGGCCATTGGGCGTTCCAGGATGATCCTCAGGCTGTTCGCGAGGCTCTGGTTCCGTTTCTGCGGACTCAGACTTCGAACTGACGTCCTGCGGACTGCCGACGGCGGACTGCGGACTCGCCGTGGGCGCTCCCATGGCATGAAACCCGCCGTCGATATGCACGATCTCCCCTGTGATGGCCTTCGCCCAGTCGGACAGCAGCCAGCACACAGCCTTGGCCACCGGCTCGCGGTCCTCGGGGTCCCAACCCAGCGGGGCCTGACCCTGCCATAGGTTCACGAGCTCCCGGAAGCCGGGGATGCCGCGCGCGGCCAGCGTCTCGAGCGGGCCGGCCGACACGAGGTTCACCCGCACGCCCTTCGGGCCGAGGTCGCGCGCCAAGTAGCGGCTGACGGCCTCGAGCGCCGCCTTCGACACGCCCATCCAGTCGTATACGGGCCAGGCCACGCTGGCGTCGAAGTCGAGGCCGACGATGCTGCCCTCGCCCTCGAACAGCGGCACGAGCGCGCCGGCGAGCGCCTTGAACGAGTAGGCGCTCGTCTGGAACGCGGCGAGCGCCGACTCCGGCGGCGTGGTCATGAACTTGCCGCCCAGCGCATCCTCGGGCGCGAACGCAATGGCGTGCAGCACGCCGTCGAGCCCGTCCCAGCGCTCGGACACTGAGCTCGCGAGGCGCTCCAGGTGCTCCGGCTCGTTGACGTCGAGCTCGAGTACGTCGGGCGTCTTCGGCAGCCGTCCGGCGGCGCGCTCGGTGAGCCGCATCGCGCGGCCGAAGCTCGTGAGGATCACCTCGGCGCCCGCGTTCTGGGCCTCCTCGGCCACCGCGTACGCGATGCTCTCGCGAGAGATGACCCCGGTGACGAGTATCCGCTTGCCGTCGAGGATCACAGCGGCATCACGAGCTCGTTACCGAGCTCGGCGCCGACCGGCGTGCGCCGCCACAGCAGCTCCACACGCGCGCGGGCGACGGTGCGGCCGCGCTGCGTGACGATCTTCCACTGCGCCTCGACGAGGCCGTGGGCGTCGTCAACCGGCTTGAGCGACTCGATGCGCCCGTCCACGTGGATCGTGTCGCCGATGTAGACCGGGTGCTTGAACACGACGTCCGAGACGCGGCGCAGGGCGACCACGCGCTCGGGGTCGAGCGGCACGAGGCCGACCGCGTACGACATGACGAGCATCCCGTGCGCGATGCGCTCGCCGAAGCGGCCCTCGGCAGACCACGCGGCGTCGGTGTGCTGCGGGTGCATGTCGCCGCTCAGGGTGGCGAACTGGACGATGTCGGCCTCGGTGATCGTGCGCCCGCGGGTCACGAAGCGCTCGCCCCCTTCAAGGGCGTCGAAGTCCAGCGCGAACGGTGAGCTCATGCGATCTCCTTCTTTGCGATTCCAATTCCGCGGTGCGCGGCGAGCGCCTGTGCGCACGCACGCGCCGCCCGGCGAATGCCCGTGAGCGAGGGGTGGAAGCCGTCGTCGGCGAAGTTCTGGCGCTCGCGCGCGAGCGGGTGGTCGCCCCACTCGAGGCAGAGCACGTCGTAGCGCTCCGACAGCGAGCGCGTGATCTCGTTGAGCTCCGCCACGCCGCGCTCGACGCGGCGGCGCGAGCGGGGCCGCAGGCCGATGTGCTCGGCGATCGGCGGCGTGGTGACGGTCACGACCACGGCGTCGGGCAGCCGCTTCCTGATCGTCCGGAAGATCCGCTCGAGGCCGGCGGCGTGCGCGTCGATGTCCGGCCGCACGCTGAGCAGGACGTCGTTGACGCCGCACACGACCGTCACGAGATCGGGCTGGAGCTCGACGCAGCGCTCGAGCTGGCCGTCGGCCACCTCCGCAGTGGTCGCTCCCACCACGCCGAGGTTGTGGTACTCGGCGGGGTGCAGCGCAGCGGCGAGCTCGTCGGGCCAGCGACCCTCCTGGCCAGGCGCGCCGGCCGTGAAGCTGTCACCCACCGCGACGTAGCAGCGGAACTCAGAGGGGGATATTGCCTGCAAGCGTCCTGCTCCTGGGCTTGGGGAGAGACGTGATTGCCCATGCAAGGCGGTCGCGCGTGTCGCGCGGCTCGATCACCTCGTCGATGAAGCCCTCGCGGGCGGCGAGCTCGGCGCCCAGGTGCTGCTCGCCGTACTCGTCGGCCAGCGCCGCGCGGGTGCCCTCAGGATCGTCGGAGGCCGCGATCTCGCGCCGCGAGATGATGCCCACGGCCTGCTTCGCCGCCATTACGCCGATCTCCGCCTGCTCCCAGGCGAACGCGTAGTCGGCACCGAGATCGCGCGAGTTCATCGTGATGTAGGCGCCGCCGAACGCCTTGCGCAGCACCACCGTCATCTTCGGCACGCTGGCCTCGGCGAAGGCGTGCAGCAGCTTGGCGCCGTGGCGGATCACGCCCGCGTTCTCCTGCTTCGTGCCGGGCATGAAGCCAGGCGTGTCCACGAGCACCACGAGCGGGAGGCCGAACGAGTTGCACGTGCGGACAAAGCGCGCGGCCTTCTGGGAGGCCTCGGCGTCGATCACGCCGCCGAGCCACTTGGGCTGGTTGGCGATCACGCCCACCGACTCGCCCTCGATGCGCGCGAAGCCGGTGACCATGTTCTTCGCCCAGCGCTCGGACACCTCGAGCAGGCGCCCGTTGTCGGCGATCGTGCGGATCACGTCGCGGATGTCATAGACGCGGCGCGCCTCGAGCGGCACGCAGTGGGCCGGGTTGCCGGTGGCGTGCGTCGAGAACGGCCGTGGCGGCACGGCCTCGTGCGCGTTCTGCGGCAGGTACGAAAGCAGCTCGCGCGTCAGGAAGATCGACTCGGTGTCGTTCTCCGCCACGAACTGGCAGACGCCGTTGCGCTCGTGCACGCCTGGCCCGCCGAGCTCCTCGGCGGTCACGTTCTCCCCCATCGCCTCCGCCACGACGGCGGGGCCGGTGAGGAACATCTTGGCGTCGCGCGTCATCAGGACGAAGTCCGTCAGCGCGGGCGCGTAGCAGCCGCCGCCGGCCGAGGTTCCGCAGATCACGGAGATCTGCGGGATCAACCCGGACGACGCGACGTGCTCGCGGAAGATCCGGCCGTAGCCGCCGAGCGCGGCGGTGCCCTCCTGCATGCGGGCGCCACCCGACTCGATGAAACCGACCGCCGGGACGTGTGCTTCGCGGGCGAGCTGGAGCACCCGGACGATGGTGTCCGCGTGCGCCGCGCCTAATGAGCCGCCCGCGAAGCTCACGTCCTGCGCATACACGTAGACAGGTCTCCCATCAACCAGCCCGGATCCACCAACCACGCCGTCGCCGGCCCGTGCCTTCGCGCCCATGCGGCGCGACGTCACGGAACTGCGGATCGTGCGGAGACTCCCCGGATCGCAGAGCAGCTCGAGGCGATCGAGCGCGGAGAGCCGCTCTGTGGTGGTCTCGGGGAGGTGGTCTGTTCTTGTCGGAGCTACGGTCATGCCGCTATGCAGAGAACTGCGTTGTGGCCGCCGAAACCGAACGAGTTGGAGAGCGCAACCGCCCTCCCGTTCGCACCCTCGAGCGGGCGCGGACCGTCCGGCACGTAATCGAGATCAAGGCCCTCATCGGGGACCTCGTAGCCAAGCGTCGGCGGGGCGACACGCTCGCGCAGCGCGAGAAGCGTGGCCACCGCCTCCACGGCGCCCGCGGCGCCGAGCAGGTGCCCGACGGCGGACTTGGTGGACGAGATCGGGATGCTCTTCGCGAGCTCCTCGCCGAACGCTGCCTTGAGCGCGTCCGTCTCGGAGCGGTCGTTGAGCGGGGTGGAAGTGCCGTGCGCGTTCACGTAGTGCAGGTCTGACGCAGCGACTCCTGCGTCCTCGAGTGCACGGGCGATCGCGCGCGCGGCACCGCCCCCTCCCGGCTCGGGAGCTGTCAAGTGGAATGCGTCGGCGCTGGCGCCGTAGCCGAGCAGCTCGCCCAGCACGGTCGCGCCGCGCTCCTCGGCGGTCTCGGCCGCCTCGAGCACGAGCACGCCGGCGCCCTCGCCCATCACGAAGCCGTCGCGCCGGGCGTCGAACGGGCGCGAGATGCCGCTCTCGGAAAGAGCGCCCATCGCGCCGAAGCACGCGTAGGCCAGTGGGGTGATGCCGGCCTCGGCGCCGCCGGTGACGACGGCGTCGGCGTCGCCCGCGCGGATCATGCGCAGCGCGGTGCCGATCGCGTCGGCGCCCGCGGCGCAGGCGGACACGGTGCTGAACGCCGGGCCCTTGAAGCCGTGCCGGAGCGCCAGGTTGGCGGCGCCGGCGTTGCCCATCATCAGCGGGATGCCGAGCGGCGAGACCCGCTTCGGACCCGACTCGTTGAGCACGTCGTGCTGGGTCTCGATCGTGGCGATACCGCCGATGCCGGTGCCGATCACGCAGCCGACGCGGTTCGGGTCGACGGGCAGTTCCTCGCCGTCCCAGCCGGCCTGCTCGAGCGCCTCCTGGCATGCGGCGATCGCGAGCTGAGCGAAGCGGTCGGTGCGGCGCAGTTCCTTCTTCGTCAACACCTCTTCCGGCTCGAACTCGCTGCATGCGCCGACGCCGGACTCGATGCCGCACTCGCCCGCCTTCCAGCGCTCATAAAGCGTGGACGCGCCGTTGCCGAGCGGCGACACGGCGCCCACGCCGGTGATCACCACACGGCGACTCATGATGCGCGGGCCACCACCAGGTCGATCGCGTCGCCGACGGTGTTCAGCTTCTCCATGTCCTCACCCTTGAGGACGACGCCGAACTCCTCCTCGACGATCTGCGCGACCTCGACGAGGTCGAGCGAATCGATGTCGAGGGACTCGAACGTGGCGTCGCGGGTCACCTGGTCGGCATCGGGGCCGAGCTTGGCGATCGCCTCGACGATCGTGGTCTCAACTGTCTCTTGCGTTGCTGTTTCAGCCATGGTTCTCCTTTGGTATCGAGTCTCGAGTGTCGAGTCAGGCCGTCAGGCCTCCGTCGACGGTCAAGGTTGTTCCTGTTACGTAGGCCGCGTCGTCGCTTGCGAGGAAGCGCACGCAGGCAGCTATCTCGTCGACGGTCCCGGCGCGGCGCGCTGGCACGGCGTCGATGAAGCGCTGCTGGTCGATGCCCTCGCTCAGCTCGGTCTCGACGAGCCCCGGGGCGACGGCATTGACGGTCACGCCGCGGCGCGCCACCTCGGCGGCAACGGTGCGGGTGAAGCCCACGAGCCCGGCCTTCGAGGCCGCGTAGTTGGCCTGGCCGGCGTTGCCGCGCACGCCGCCCACGACCGAGCTGATGTTGATCACGCGGCCGTGGCGCGCGCGCATCATGCCCTTCAGCGCGCGGCGCGTGGTGCGGAACGTGCCGGACAGGTTGGTGGCGAGCACGTGCTCCCACTCGTCGTCGTCGAGCTGCATCGAGAGGCCGTCGGCGCGCACGCCCGCGTTGTTCACGAGCACGAGCACGGGGCCGAAGCGCTGCTCGAGCTCGGCGAAGATCGACTCGACGGCGTCGGGGTCGGCGACATCGCCCTGCACGGTGAGCGCCTGGCCGCCGGCGGCCTCGATCTCGGAGGCCACGCCGGCCGCGCCCTCCTCGTCGGTGCGGTAGTTCACGCCAACGGGCCAGCCCTCGGCGGCGAGCATGCGGGCGATGGCGGCGCCGATTCCGCGCGAGGCTCCTGTGACGAGTGCGCAACCCTCAGGCGGCATCCTCGAGCCCCCATTCCATGAGCGCGCCGCCCCACGTGAAGCCGGCGCCGAAGGCACCCACGAGCACCTTCATGCCGGGCCGCAGGCGGCCGTCCGTCTCGGCCTCGGCCAGTGCGATCGGCACGGAGGCGGCGGACGTGTTCCCGTAGTTGGCGATGCAGTCCACCACGCGCTCGGGCTCGAGCCCGAGCTTCTCGCCAACCGCGTTGATGATGCGCGTGTTGGCCTGGTGGTAGACGAAGAGCTCGATGTCGTCGGTGGTCAGCTCCGAGCGCTCGAGCACCTGCAGCGTGACCTCGGAGATGCGGGCGACGGCGTTGACGAAGGTCTCGTGCCCCTGCATCTCGAGCGTGCCGCCGCGATTGATCCGGATCATGTCGACCGCGGAATCCGAGCCGAGAATGATCGGCCCCATGCGGCCCTCGGACGTGGCGGTCATCACCACAGCACCCGCGCCGTCGCCGAAGAGCGCGGCGGTGCGCCGGTCGTCCGGGTTGAGGTAGCGGTGGATGCAGTCTGCACCGATCACGAGCGCCTTGCGGGCGCGGCCCGACTCGATTTGCGCGGAAGTCACCTGGAGGGCGGAGACGAACGCTGTACAGGCCGCGCCCACGTCGATCGGAGCGGCGTTGGTCAGACCCAGGTCGCCCGCCACCAGCGGCGCCATGTTCGGAGTCACCTCGTCCTGCGTCGTCGTGGCGACGATCAGGAGGTCGAACTCCTCGGGCCCCATGCCGGAGCGCTCGAGCGCGAGCCGGCCGGCGTCGACGGCAAGGTCGGTGAGGCGCTCGCCGTCGAGCAGGGCGTGGCGCTGGCGGATACCGGTGCGCGTCTCGATCCAGCGCTCCTCCACGCCGAGCCGCTCGGCGATCGGGGCGTTGGGGATGACGGTGGCGGGCACAGCCATCGCGGCGTGCCCGATGGCGGCACCGCGCAGCTCGCCGTCGCTCTGCTCGATGGCGGTGACTGTGGGTGCCTCACGCACGGGCGGGCTCCTCGGAGACGACTTCCGCGTCCACGTCGGGGCCGAGCGTCTTGCGGACGAGGCCGGTGAGAACTCGGCCGGGCCCCACCTCGAGGAAGCGTGTCGTGCCCGCATTGCGAAGGGCGAGCACGACTTCCCGCCAGCGCACCGGCGAGGTGAGTCCTTCCAGGAGGCGGGCCCGAACGTCGTCAAAAGGTTCGGCGGTGACGCCCGAATAGACGGGCACGCGCGGCTCGCCAAGCTCGACCTTGTCGAGCGCAGCCTTCAGCTCTGGCGCCGCGGCGGCCATCGCGGGCGAGTGGAACGCGCCGCTCACGCGCAGGCGGGTGGCGCGCAGCCCGTCGGCCTTGGCGTTCGCGCACGCCTCGTCGACCTTGTCCTCGTCGCCGGTCAGCACGACCTGGCCCGGGGAGTTGTCGTTGGCGAGGTAGAGGCCGTAGCGCTCCGCGAACTCGCTGGCCTCCTCCACCGGCGCGCCGACGGCCATCATGCCGCCGCCCTTCGCGCGATGCATGAGACGGCCGCGGAGCGCGACCAGCTCGAGCCCGTCGCGCGCGCTCATCGCGCCGGCAGCCACGAGCGCGGCGAACTCGCCGAGCGAGTGGCCCGCCATGGCGTCGACGTAGGTGCCGTCGAGCAGCGAGCAGCCCGCGAGGCTCGCGCAGAAGATCGCCGGCTGGGCCATATGCGTGCCCTCGTCGACCAGCTCGAACGGGTCGAGGCCGAGCTCGTCGTGGCAGAGATCGAGAAGGTCCGGACGGAGGCGCTCCACAACGGAGCGCATGTCAGCTGTCTGGCTTCCCTGGCCTGGGAAAAGAACTGCGATCAAGTGGGAAAACCTCCAGGCCCGCAGCGGAACGGGCCGAAGCATCGGGGCCGTCGTGGAGAGTTACTCGGGGCAGGCCCAGATACGACGTTGGTGCAGCGCGTTACCCCCCATCCGGGGGGCGGTAGGTGGAAATGCGGGGGGTGGGCCTAGACGGCTTGCTGCAGATTGCATGGCGCGGGCGCTTACAGCAGCAATAACGAGCCAGTCCGAGCAGGGCTGCGGGGACGTGGTCGATCTAGACCGTGACTATGACTGCTTAGATCGACCACGTCCCCGCTGCGGCCGACTCCCTAATTGCTAGCCGTTCTACGACGCTCGCCACTGAGGCGGCCGCTTCTCGAGGAACGCCGACATGCCCTCCTGGGCGTCGTCGGTGCCGGCGTTCATCGTCATCACGCCCTTGGTGAGGTCGTACGCCCGGTGCTCGTCCAACTCGATCTGGGAGTAGAAGGCCTCCTTGCCGATCGAGACCGTCTGTGGGCTCGAGCGGGCGATCGCGTCGACGAGCGATCCCACTTCCTCGTCAAGCCTGTCGGCCGGCACTACACGGTTCACGAGCCCCCATTCGAGCGCCGTGGCGGCGTCGATCGGCACCCCCGTCAGAAGCATCTCGAGCGCGCGCTTGCGGCCGATCGCGCGCGACAGCGGAACCATCGGCGTGGAGCAGAAGAGCCCGATGTTCACGCCCGGTGTCGCGAAGCGCGCATCCTCGGCGGCCACGGCCAGGTCACAGGCCGCGACGAGCTGGCAGCCCGCCGCCGTGGCGATCCCGTCGACCTTCGCGATCACGGGCTGCGGCAGCGAGTGGATCAGCTCCATCAGCTCGGTGCACTTGTCGAAGAGCTGCTGGTAGAAGGCGACGTCGCGGTCGATCATCTCGCTGAGGTCGTGCCCCGCCGAGAACGCCGGTCCGCTCCCCTCGATCACGATCGCGCGCACGCCGGGCCGCGCGCTGGCGTCCCGGAGCGTCTCGACCAGCACCTCCATCAGCTCGAGGCTGAGGGCGTTGCGCTTGTCCGCCCGGTTGAGCGTGACAACCGCCGCCGGCCCGTCCTCACGAACGAGCACCGTCGCGTCGCCGGCCAGCGTGCTCATGGGAACAACCTTACGCCGCTCAGCCGATCAGGCCCATCTCCTGCGCCTGCCGCACCGCCTCCGCGCGGTTGCGCACGCTGAGCTTGCGATACACCGCGCTCGTGTGCTCCTTGACCGTGTGCGGCGACAGATAGAGCTGCTTCGCGATCTCGCGATTGGTGGCGCCGGTGGCGATCAGGTCGAGCACCTCGCGCTCGCGTACCGACAGCTGTGCGGGCGCCGCCACCGCCTGCTCACGCTGCGGGCGGAACACGGTCATCCCCATGCCCACCATGCGCACGGCCTTGGCCACGTCGTCGGCGTCCCAGTCCTTCGACACGAAGCCCGACGCGCCGGCGGCCCGCGCCACGTGCTGCGACATGCGGCCGGCGCCCGAGATCAGCAGCACGCGTGTCTTCGGCGATTCGCGGCGGATCGTCTCGCACAGCTCGGCGCCGGACTGGTCGCCGAGGAAGAGATCGACGAGCGCCACCTCGGGCTCGTAGCGACGCACCAGGTCCAAGGCGTCGGCCGAGTCGCGCGCGGTCAGGCAGCGCTCCACCCACGGTTGCTTGCCGAGCAGAAGCCGGAAGCCCCACTGCACGACCTCGTGGTCGTCCACCACGAGCACGCTGAAGCGCGACTTGCTCACAGCGGCACCACCAGCCGCGTGCGCCAGCGGTCCTTCTCGGCCGCGCCGAACTCCACCACGCCGCCGATCTGGAGCGCCTCGAGCGACGCGAGCCGCAGCCCCATCCCGGTGCCGGCTGAAGGTGCGTTCACGCCGTCGTTCACGACCTCTAGTGAAAACGTCTCGTCGGACACCGTCACGCGGATGTCGATGGCGGTCGGGGAGGCGTGACGCACGGCGTTGCGCAATGACTCGCCGAGCGTCGCCTGCGACAGGGCCTCCACGCGCTCCGGCACCTCAGGTTCGCCCTCCCACTCGATCGTCACCGGCACATCCCCGTAGCCGCGCTCGAGCCGGTCGAGCTCGGCGCGCAGGGTCGTGCCAGTGGTGCGCGGGCGCGGCGACAGGGTGCGCTCAAGCGCGGTGCGCAGATCCGCCAGCGCCTCCTTCATCTCGCTGCGGCAGCGCTCGCGGTCCTCGGGCGCGAGCTCCACCTCGGCGCTCAGGACGAGCGACACGCCGAACAGCCGGTGCATCACACGCTCGTGGACCTCGCGCGCCAGCGAGATGCGCTCGTACAGGCGCTGCGCGCGCTCCTGCTGGCGCGTGGCGATGCGCGCGCTGGCGGCGAGCGCGGCGAGCTTCCCGAGCGTCCACATCGTGTGCCGCTCGTCGTCGGTGAGCTTGAAGCGGCCGCCGCCGCGGTCCGCGAAGATCACGCCGAACCAGCGCTTGCCGGCGGACAGCGGCGTGCAGGTGAGCGTCGTCACCTGCAGGACACCCTTGTAACGCGCGGGTATCTCACTCTCGAGCTGCTCCGGCGAAAGCTCCTGCACCTCGTCGCTCGCGAACGCGCGCTGCGCCACCGGCGTCTCATCGAGCGTGCCGTGCACGTCCACGAGCAGCGAGGGATCGATCCCGTGCGAACCGGCCGCCACGACGCGCCCGAGCGACTCGTCGTAGAGCATCAGCACCGCGCGCTGCATCGTGGTCAGGCGGCAGACCGCCTCGCAGAGTCGGTTGTAGAACTCGCCGGGCTCCGTCTCGCTCTCGATCTCGGAGAACAGCTCGACGAAGACGTCGAGCGTCCCAACCTGGGGAGAGAGGACTCCGTTCCCCATGACTTGACGGTACCCGGAGCGGCGGAGAGTTGGTTAGTGAGCCACGAGCTCGGGATCGGGCCGCGGCGTCGGGTCAAGCGGCCGGTGCTCGTGAAGCGCCAGCCGCAGCGCCTGTTGCTCGCCGAGGAACACCGTGCGCTTGTGGCCGCACAGCGCGCACGTGCAGTCCACGTGCGACTCGTAGTCGTCGCTGACGCTCAGATGCCAGTCCACGTGCCCGGAAAGGCACACGGGACAGGAGAGCGACGCGGCGACCAGGCAGTCCTGGTCCTGAGCGCGGAAGGCAGCTGTCTCGTCGTGCTCATGCAGGTACATGTGGTGATCATCCCGGGGACGCGCGACGTGTAACAGTCGCGGCGCCGCTGTTCCCCCCGCTTGGGGGGTCAGCGGACGATACGGAAGCTGCTGCGGCCGATCAGTGAGCCGTACTTGTGGGCCTTGCGCGAGCCGAAGCCCGGCCAGACGTACCAGCGGTACTTGCCGGGACGCAGCCGCATCTGCTCGCCCCTGAAGGTCCAGCTGCGAGTGAGCTGGAAGTGCGCGTGCCCGGGCCAGCGGGTCATGAGCTTCTTCTTGCCGCGATAGAGCTGCACGTTGTAATAGCCCGCGCTCTTCAGTCGCGGCCAGCTCAACATCGGCGGGCGCTTGAGCCGTGCCCCGAGCTCGGGGACGAGACCGATCGAAGCGTCAGGTCTGACCGAGGCCGCGGCAGAGGAGCTGTTGTTGGCCTGATCGAAGGTCGTAACCGTGTAGCTGTACGTGTCGCCGTTGGACAGCGAGGAGTCCTTGAAGCTGTCACCCGTGCCGCTGTAAACCAGGTCGCCGGCAGCAGCGTCCGCCGACGCCGCGCTGCGCTCCACTTCGCTGCGCACGACGCCAGGCGCAGTCGTCCAGCTGATCGTCGCACCGCCGTTGCCCGCTGTCGTGTCCACCTTCGGCCGGGCTGGCGGCGTCGAGTCGAACGGAACCGTGAAGGTGCGAGTGCCGACGTTCCCCGCGTGGTCCGTGCAGCTCCCGGTCACCTCGTTGCCGGGTCCGGCGAGCGTGGTCGTCGAGCAGGACGCGACCTTGGACGTGGCGTCGGTGCCGCTGAAGGTGTAGCTCAGCGCATGGTTCCACCAGCCGTTGAAGTCCGGCGGGCGGCTAGGTATGGCAGACGTGACGAGCGGGGATTGGCTGTCGATTTGGATAGTCACGCCGTGCTTCGTCGAAGTCAGGCCATCCGACACTTCGCATGACGCCAGCGTCCCCGCCGTGTCCTGGGTGAACACCAGCTTGTGAATGTCGGGAAAGCAGTCCCCGTCGATCGGCGCCGCGGTGGTGTCGTCCCAGCCCCAGATCAGCGTGACCGGCCCGGTGTGCCATGCGCTGCAACTTGCCTCAGTGGGCTGGGCGGGCGGAGAGCAGGCGTAGTTCAGCGTGGGCGGAGCAGCGTGCGCGGAGCTAACTGCCCCGACAAAACACCCAACGAGCACAACTGCGAAAACGGAGGGACGGACCGCTTGCAAAAGAAGACCCCTTCTGCGGCGGGTACAACAATTGCGGTATAGCCAAGCTAAATCCGATCTCACCATGTGTCAACGGCCTGGGCGGCTTCTTGCTCACGGTGCAGGCGGCAGCTCGCTCAGGTCGAAGTCGGGCCCGTGACCGAAGGTGGTCTCGAGGCGGCGACGGAAGGCCAGGTAGTGCCGCGCGGCGCGGTTGCGGCGGCCGAGCTTGAGCAGCGTCGCGATCAGCGCCCGGTGGACCTCGTTGTCGAACGGCTCCATCCGGCCCAGCCGCTCAAGATAAGAGGCTGACTTGAACGGCTCGTCCTCGTGCAGCGTCGCGAGCGAGCGCAGCATGTCCTCCGCTGGATCGCGCAGGCGCTCGCGTTCCTCGAGCGCCCAGGTGGCCGACGGCTCATCGGCGAGGAAATCGTCCTGGTACAGCTTCGCGGCGCGCTCCAGCCGCAGGATCGCCTCCTCGCGGTCGTCGTCCTGGATCGCCACCGCGCCGCCTCTCACCTCCTGCTCGAACTCGTCGACGTCGATCCACACGCGCTCCCCGTTGAGCGCATAGCCGCCCCGGCGAGCGAGCACGAACGACGAGCCGTCGCGGGCAGGTCGCTCGGGCTCGAGCTGGTCGCGAAGTGTGTCCACGAGGTGGCGCACGCGGCTCATCGCGCCGCGGCCCGTCTCCCCCCACACCGCACCCGCGATCTCGTCGACGGGCGCCACACGATGGCGCTCGCTCACGAGAAAGCCGAGCAGCTGCCCAGGCGGCTGGTGCAGCCAGTCGCCCGTGATCGGACCCTCCCGGCTCTCCACCCGCAGGTTGCCGAGGGCGAAGACGCGCAGCTGGGGCCCGTCGAGCCACTGGGGCCGCCTGCGGGCGCGCCTGTCGCGCACACTGCCCGGCCGCAGCTCGAACACCACAGCCTCACCCGCCAGCGGCGCAGCCGTGACCCAGAGAGCGCCGGTTGGCGCCGCAGGCACGTCGAGCCGCAGCTCGGGGAGCCGCTCGCCGGTCTGCAGCGCGAGCTCCGTGATGCAGAAACGCGCGAGCGGCCCGCCAGGGCGGCGGCATCCGAGCAGACGGCAGCACGTTTCGACCTCCCCGCCCGGATCGCCGCGGTCCAGGATCAGCCTTGCCCGGCGGTTGGCCGAGATGATCTGGCGGCTTGCCGCCACCACCATGACGGCATGTGGGAAGTGCTCGTACACCTCCGCCAGGAAGCGCCGCCCTGGCCGCCCCGGCGGCGCTCCCGGTTGGCCTTCGAATTCCGTTGTGTCCCGGGTCGCGTGCAGATTCATCGTTTCCTCTCGAGTCTCCGCCCGGTTGCCCCAACAACGGAGCGAACTTGCCCGGAAACACAAGCTCGGGTAACCGAAATTGCGCCAAGGTTGTGAACCTTTAGGTGCATGCAGTTCAAAGCCGTGCAGGTCACCATTGCTCAGCCCTCGGGCGCTTGTAGCCGAGCACCGCTCGAACGCTCGACGGCCTCCAACGCGCAACCCCGAGGACGGCCGGCACCCCCTCGTCGTTGAGGGCATCGGCGATGGCCTGGAGGGTCATTCCGCTGGCTCTCATCTGGCGGATCTCGTCAGCCAGCTTTGGATCCGTCACCGCCGGGCGGCTGTGGCCTGGCATCACCCTCAAGCCGCTCTGTTTCCTCGCCTCGGCGCGGGCCTCCTCGACCTCCCCCACCCTGAGCAGGGTGCGGGCCGCGGCGCGTCCTTCGGGCGTGCCCGTGTCGAGGCCCACGTCGAGCGCGGTGAGTGCAACTCCGGTGCTGGAGAACCAGCCCAGCACGGAGCTGAGCTCCGCCACCGAACGGGCGACGTGATCCAGCCGATCGACGATGAGCCGCTCGGCATGTCCCTCCTCGAGCTGCTCGAGCGCATAGGAGAGCCCGGGCCGGTCGAGCGGTCCCCCGTGGCCGGGCTGACTGTCGCGGACCAGGCGCGTGAGCGTCCAGCCGCGATCGTCGCAGGCCGACTCGATTGCGGACTCGTGCGTGAGCGCCGCCTCCTCGTCGACGGCCACATAGCCGAGCACCGGTACTCCGAGCTCCCGGTAGCTCGCTCCGCCGGTCACGCTGAGCGGAACCCGCGGCGGCATGTCGGGCATCTCCAGCTCGCGCTCGAACGCACGCGCCCTGAGGCGCCTGCGAACCAGCGTCAGCAGACCCAGCACGACCAGCGTCGCGAGCAACGCGATCAGAGGCGCGACAAGCCATCCGAGGTTGTCGTTCGACTCAAGTGGTGCGGGGTGCGGTTGTGGAGCGGCCGGTGGCTGTGTGCGTGGCGCCTTCGCCAGTGCGGGACTGGGTGGCCGCGTCAATGCCTTCGGATCGCGAAGGGTCAACAGGGTCGTCGCTGCCACGACGCCTGTTGGGCGCAGCCCGTGCTTGATCTGGAACCACTGCACCGCCGAGCGGGTGAGCGGTCCGTAGAGCCCGTCGATGGGGCCCGTGTGGTAGCCGAGTTCCGTCAGCCGCCACTGGACTTCGCGGACGCGCCGCGAGCCATTCTGACTGTGGTAGCCCGTGCCGAATCGCACGGCTCCAGCCGTCCAGCCGACCGGATACGAGGCTCTTTCGAGCGACGCCTGGTCGATCGGCTTGTGCGGACGCCCTACCGGTCTTCCGTGCCAACCCGTGGATGGGATCGGTCGCGGCTTGGCCGATGCGGCGCTGTAAGCCGTGGAGGCGGCAGCAGACCCTGCGAGCAACGTGCACAGCGCAACCGTCGCGGCCAGCAGCAGTGCTGCCGTCCCGACGCGCGCGCGTCGCGCACCTCTGATCGCTTGCATTGTCTTCCGTCTCCTTGAATCGAGCGATTTGCGTGCACCGGCCGAAACGAAGGGCCCCGGTGCAGGCCCTGACCAACCCGGGTCGGGTTAGCCAGGCCGCTCGTTCAGAGAGACGATCGCGACCGACCGCCACAGGGTCGGTGCGATACGGAGCCGGCTGAAGCGAATGGCAGCGAGCGTCAACAGGCTCATGAGCATGGCGAAGAACATGGTCGCCCCGGAGCCGGAGGCGGCGGCGCCTGCGGCCCCGGCCGCGCCGCTCAGCGGATTGGGCGAGCTCGGCGTCGAGGTCGGCTGGGCGCTTGCGGGACCCGCTGCACGCACCGGCTGGGCAGTTGCAGTAGCCGGCGCGTGAGCAGCGCGAGGGGCAGGCACGTACGCAACGGAAGGCGGGGCGGCGACGGAGTGTGTCCGCGTGCGGCGGGGTGTCGCGGTGGACACGGCCGGCGGCGCGACCGTGGCATGGACCTGAGCGGTGGGCGCGGTCGCCGACGTCTGGGTCGGCGCCGCGTGGTCCGGTCCGGTCGGCGCGATTGACGTAGCGGGAGCCGTCACTGCCCTCACGGTGGACACCGCCTTCGCGGTCACATGCTTCACGGTCGACGCCGTCGGCGCCGTTACGGACGTGACCGTCGACGAAACCGACTCCGTCACCGGCTTCACCGTCGAGGTCGCTTGGTCCGTCACGGACTTCAAGGTCGGGGCCACCCGGTCGGTCGTCGACTCGACAGTCGAGGTGACCTGGTCGGTGACGGGCTTGGCCGTCGAGGCCACCTGCTTGGTCGTCGACTCGACCGTCGAGCTGACCTGGTCGCTGACCGGCTTGGCCGTCGAGGCCACCTGGTCCGTGACCGACGTCGTCGGGGCGGTCGGCGCCGGGGCCGTGACCTTGGGAGTCGACGGCGCGCTCGGCGTCGCGACCTTCGGCGTCGCCGGAGCGCTCACCGTCACCGGGGTCTGCGGAGACGCCGGCGCGTCCGGGACGACCGGCGTCTCCGATGCCACGTTCGGAGCGGGGGCGGCAGCGGTCGCGCTCGACACGGTGCTCGTGACGGCGCCGGGGAGGTCAGCGGACGCGATCCCCGGGGCGACCAATGCGAGACCAGCTACTGCGAAGACCAAAAGCGCGAGGGCGAGTCGCTTAGGGACCTGCGGCTGATGCTGACTGCGCCTGCTGAACATTCCGCGTCCTGTTCGCGCTGTGTTGCGGTACCACAGGAGCGGTATCCGGCCCCGTAGCTTGAAAACCTCAAAGCAGCGCAAAACCAGCGCAAAAAGTCGCAAATTGCGGATATTTCTGGGGTAAAACTTATGTTCGTTGGCGTATGCCGCCGTCTGTATCCAGGTGACTCGTAGCGCGCCAGAGCGGCGACGCGCCAACCCTCAACCTCCCTCTAGCCGAGGTCTAGGGACGGAGCCCGCGACGCTTCGGACCGTTGTGCAGATCGTGCCGGATGAGCTCGTGCGCGCGGCTCGCCCACTCGCACAGGAGCGGGCGCGTCTCGCGCGGGTCGATGATGTCCTCGACCATGAATCGCTCGGCGGTCCGGAACGGCGAGCGCACGGCGTTGAGCCGTTCCTCGATCTGCGCGCGGTGCGCGACGGGGTCATCCGCCGCCTCCAGCTCACGTCGGTACGCGGCCTCGATCCCACCCTCGATCGGCAGCGATCCCCAGTCCCCGGAGGGCCACGCGTAGCGGACGTTCAGACGCTCCGCGTGGCTGTGCGCGGCGCCCGCCACGCCGTATACCTTGCGCACCAAGATCGAGGCCCACGGAACGCTCGCCTGGTACACGGCCGTGAGCGCCCGGGTGCCCCTCCGGATCGTCCCGCGGCGCTCCGCCTCGGTGCCGATCACGAACCCCGGCTGGTCGACGAAATTGACCACCGGGAGGCGGAATTGATCGCAGATATCGACGAAGCGCGTGAGCTTCTCCGAGGCGTCCGCGGTGAGCCCCCCTGCGTAGTGATTCGGGTCCGAGCAGAGCACCCCGACGGGCCGCCCGTCGAGCCGCGCCAAGGCCGTGATCAGCGAGCGGCCGTAGCGTGCGCCGAGCTCGAATACGGAGCCAGAGTCGAACACCAGCTCGAGGATCCGGCGCGCCTTGTAGGGCCGGCGCCGCTCACGCGGCACTATCGAGAGCAGCTCCTCCTCTCGGCGGCCGGGAGGGTCGCTCGAAGCCGTCAGCGGCGCCGCCTCCCACACGCTCGACGGCAGGTACGAGAGGAAGCGCTTGAGCTGCGCGAGCGCGTCGTCCTCGTCGGCGGCCTCGTTGTCGACAGCGCCGGCACGCGTCTGGGCGCGGGCGCCGCCCAGCTCCTCCTTGTCGGGCGACTCCCCCATCGCCGCCGCAACCACCGGCGGACCCGCCACGAACAGCTGGGCCGTGTCGCGCACGATCACCGAGAAGTGCGACGCCACCACGCGCGCCGCGCCGAGTCCGGCCACCGGCCCGAGCGCCGCGGCCACCACCGGCACCATCGACAGGTTCTGCACGGCGACGTCCCAGCCGGGGATGAACGGCACGTACGTATGCCCCATGTCCTCGAGCGACTTCACGCTCCCGCCGCCGCCCGTCCCGTCGACTAGGCGAACGAGCGGCATGCGCAGCTCGTTTGCGAGCTGCTCGGCGTAGACCATCTTCTGCCAGATCGCGGCGTCCGCCGCGCCGCCGCGCACCGTGAAGTCGTCGCCCTGAACCACCGCCGGGCGACCCTCGATCTCGCCCCGCCCCACCACGCAGTTGGCGGGCAGGAAGTCGGTCAGCTCGCCATCCTCGTAGGTGGCGCGCCCGGCCAGCGCGCCGGTCTCGCGAAAGCTGCCCTCGTCGAACAGCCGCTCGATCCGCTCGCGCACGGTCAGGCGCCCGCTCGAGTGCTGCCGCGCGACCCGTTCTTCGCCTCCCATGCGGCGCGCGAGCTCCTCGCGGCGGCGCAGCTCATCGAGCTCTGGCTCCCAACTCACCCGCGGCAGGATACGTCTGTTGGGCTAAAGGGCTGGAAACCAGAGCCGAATAACCGGGCTGCCAAGGAATGGTCACATGCGCACGCATTTGGGTTCAGTCCGGGTGCCGGCCTCGCCGGCGCGTCTGAAGTCCGCCTTCGGAGCGGGTCGATGAGTCGTTCGCGCGTAGCGATCCTCCTTGGCGTGGTGATCGCCATTGCCTTCGCCACCCCCGCGGTCGGCAAGAAGGTCAAGAAGAAGGCCGCCCACATCGACGTGGTGACCATGGTCCGGCGCGCTCTCCACATCTCCGAGCGCAGCGACCGCAATGCGCGCACCGCGCTCAGCAACCCGGTCGACTCCGCGCGCATCGTGGACGGCAACGTGACGAGTGCCGACCTCGCCGACGGCGCGGTGACCGCCTCGAAGCTCGCTGCCAACTCCGTCCACGGCGGGAACGTGATCGACGGCTCGATCGGCGCCCCGGACCTGGCCGACGGCAGCGTGACGACCTCGAAGCTCGCGAATGGCTCCGTGACGAGTCAGAAGCTCGCGAGCGGCGCCGTCAGCGGGGGCGCGCTGGCCGACGGGTCCGTGACCTCCGCCAAGATCGGCGACGGCGAGGTGAAGACCGCCGATCTGGCCGGCGATGCGGTGAAGAGCGGCAACATCCTCGACGGCGAGGTGAAGACCGCCGACCTCGCCGCCGACGCCGTCACCAGCGCGCAGATCCTCGACGGCGAGGTGAAGACCGCGGATCTGGCCGACTCGGGCGTGACCAGCGCGAAGATCGGCGACGGCGAGGTGAAGACCGCCGACCTCGCTGACAACAACGTGACGAGCGCCAAGATCCTCGATGGCACGATCGGCAATGGCGACCTCGGCGGCGACGCCGTCACCAGCAACAAGATTTTCGACGGGACGATTGGCACCGCCGACCTTGCCAACGACGCGGTAACGAGCGCGAAGATCCTCGACGGCGAGGTGAAGAACACCGACTTGGGCACCGACGCCGTGACGAGCAACAAGATTCAGGACGGCGCCGTTGGCAACGCCGACCTCGGCTCCGACGCGGTGACGAGCGGAAAGATCCTCGACGGCGAGGTGAAGAACAACGACCTCGGCCTCGACGCCGTGACGAGCAACAAGATCCTCGATGGGAGCGTCGGCACGGGCGACCTCGCTCCCGACGCAGTAACCAGCGCGAAGATCCTCGACGGCACGATCGGCACGAACGACCTCGCGGGCGACGTCATCAACAGCGCGAAGATCCTCGACGGGAGCGTCGGGAACGCGGACCTCGCGGGGAATGCCGTGAAGAGCGGCAACATCGTCGACGGCGAGGTGAAGAACGCCGACCTCGCACCCGACGCGGTGCAGACCGGCAACATCCTCGACGGCACGATCGCCGGCACCGACCTCGCCAGCGGCGCCGTCGGCTCCGGTCAGCTCGGCCCGAACTCGGTGACAAGCGCCGCGATCCTCAACGGCAGCATCACGGGCGGCTCGGGCGGCGACATTGCCACCGGCACGATCGACGGCACGAACCTGGTCGGCGGCTCGATCAACACCGGCCAGCTCACCGACGACGCCGTGACCAACGCCAAGCTCGGCCCCGACGCCGTCAAGTCCTCCAACATCTTCAACGGGTCGGTGAACACCGGTGACCTCGCCGACGACGCCGTGACGAGCGGCAAGATCCTCGACGGCGAGATCAAGACCGGCGACCTCGCCGCCAACTCCGTCACGGGCGGCAAGATCCAGAACGGCAGCCTTACGAGCGCCGACATCGCCTCGGACGACGGCAGCGGCGGCACCCTCGTGGGCAGCGTCGGGATCTCGCCCGGCAGCGTGCCCACCGCCTCCTGCGTGATCCGCACCGCCACGGTCAACGGCATCCAGACCGGCGACCACGTGATCCTCAACGTCCCCACCACCTTCACGGACGGCCTTACCGCCGAGGCCGCCCCGGGCGGGTCCAACCAGCTTCAGGTGCGGATCTGCAACATCACCCCCACCGACCCCATCACCGACGCCGGCGCGTACAGCTTCGGCTACCTCGTGATCCACTGAGCATGTCCGCCACGGCCGCAGCCCCCTCCCTGCCCGCCCGCCCGCGCCGCCGCCGCCTCGGCCGCGGCACGCTGATCGCGCTCGCGCTGCTCGCGGTCGTGGCCCTGGTCCTCGGCCTCGTGGTTGGCACGGGCGGCGGCAATTCCTCGCGTGCGCACGCGCGCGCGGGTACCTACGTCGCCGGAGACCGCTCGTTCAGCCTCAGCTACCCGGCCGGCTGGCACGCCAGCGCGCTGGGCGCAACGGCGGCGGTGATCCAGCGCAGCGACAACCGCGGCATCGTCCTCGTCCGTGAGCGCCCCGCCCTGCACGGCAAGCTGTCGAGCATCGTCAAGGGCCTGCCGCGCCAGCTCGCCAAGCGCTTCCCGGACTTCCGCCCCGTCGGCGCCAGCGTGGCGCGCCTCTCCACGGGCCCCGCGGTGGTCTACACCTTCGTCCGAACGAAGGCGGACAAGGTGCAGACGATCGTGATCGCGCCGATGGCGGGGCGCAGCTACACCCTCGAGGTGGTCGCGCCCACGGGTGCGCACGACGCGGCCCGCCAGGCGGGACAAATCGTGCGCTCGCTCAAGTCGCGCTAAAGAACTCCGCGCCGCTGCCGAGTACCGGGCTGAGCGGCGTCCCTCCTACGCTCATGATCCAGTCCGTAGACAACAGCTCAGCCCCTCAGGCATCCTCCGCGGCCAAGTCGGCGAACACCGGCTCGAACGGCGGCACCTTCGCCTCCGTGCTCGCGTCCGCGCAATCCGGCAGCAGCTCAGGCCAGGGCACGATCACGGGTGACCTGAAGACCGACCTGACGCCCCCTAAGGGCGAGACCTGGGGCCCGGTCGACGGCCACACCGACTACGCCGACATCCTCTCCGGCCCGCGCAACGGTTTCTACGTCAGCCTCACCGGCCCGCGCAAGGGCCAGGCGTTCGTGATCACCCACCAGCACGGCAAGACCTTCCACGTGTACGGCGAGGGCAAGCACAAGGTCTCGATCCCGGTCCCGACCGACCCCTCCACGCTGAAGCCGCCCAAGGGCGAGACCTGGAAGGCCGTCGCCCACCACCACGACTACAAGAAGATTCACGGCGGCGATCGCACAAACCAGTACGTGAACCTCTCGGGCAACGCGCGCACCGGCGAGGCGTTCAAGATCGAGCACCACGACGGCAAGACGTGGCACGTGTATGGCGGCGGTAGGGAAGTTGCCGTGGGCGGCCATCGCCAGCAGACACAGCAGCAGCAGGGCACGACGGGCAACCCTTCGCAGCCCGGCTAGTTCTTAGTTCTTAGTTTCTGGCCTTATGGGGCGAGAAGGGCGTCTCGGGGCGCTCCTGTAGCTCGCCGTCGAGCTCGATGTCGACGCGCTCGTTGTAGAAACAGATGTAGTCGGTGATGCGGTCCAGCTCGCGCCGAGGCTCGGGGTAGTACCAGGCCACGTCCTCCTCCTCGCCCACCGAGTAGTAGGACGCGAAGCCCTTGTACGCGCAGCCGCTGTGCTTGTCGCTCGAGGCGAGGAACTCGCGGTTCACGTCGTCGGGCGGGAAGTACCAGCGCGTCGGCAGGCCGGTCTCGAACAGAGCCAGCGTGCGCGTGGACTCGGCCACGAGCTCGCCGTCGACCGACACGCGCACGTGGCGCGAGCTGCCCAGCACGTCGGTGCGGTGGTAGGGATCGCGCGCGTGGACGATCGCCAGGTCGTCCTCCTCGTACCACTCGTCCATCTGCTTCCAGTAGAAGGCGTAGTAGCCGGCCAGCGGCGGCGCGTCCTCGAGCGGCTCGGGGTAGCTCCACACCGCGTTTTCCGCGACGCGGTCGCCAACGCGCACCGACCAGTAGGACGCCTCGCCCTTCCAGGGGCACTTGGTGTGGTGGTCCGTGGGCTCGAGGAGGTCCATGCGGACCTCGTCCTCGGGGAAGTAATAGAGCGGCAGGTGGCCGTGTTCGTGGAGCATCTTGCCGTTGCGGCTGTCCACCACCGTCTCGCCATTGAAGATCGCGCGGATCCGGCGCGGCTGATCCTCGAAGTAGATGAGGCCCTTGTAATCGGGCATGTCGCGGTTGAAGTGGCCGGCGGGCAGCTGGCCGAAGGGTCCTGAGCCGACTGTGAGTGCCATGCGGGTTCCTTGGGATCGAAAAGGTTGCATCTGGGTAGATAGCGCATGCGGGTAGGGACCTGAACATTTCGATCGCTCGAGCCCGCCCGAGCGGTCATAGGAGGAAGCACATGGAGGCGAAGTTCAATCGCGCGCGAGCGCTCGTCGCCGCGCTCGCGTGCGGCGCGCTGCTGATGGGTCTCACGGCAAGCGCTCAGGCGTCACCGCTGACGCACGGCAACCTGCTTCACGTCACCAAGCCGTCCGTCGGCCTGAACGCCGCACAGAGCAACAACTGGTTCGGTTACAACCAGGGCACGCTCGAGCAGAACGGCAAGCAGTTCAACTCGATCACGGGCGACTGGGTCGTGCCCACGGCCACGCAGCACACGGCCGGGCAGGACGAGGCCTCGTCCGACTGGATCGGCATCGGCGGCGGCTGCCTCGACGCGGCCTGCACCGTCGGCGACAACACGCTGATCCAGACCGGCACGGAGCAGGACGTCAGCGGCGGCAAGGCCACCTACGGCGCCTGGTACGAGCTGATCCCGGCGCCGTCGCTCTCGATCAGCAGCATCACCGTGCATCCGGGTGACCACATGCACGCCTCGATCAAGGAGACGGTCGCCGGGGCGAATGTCTGGAACATCACGCTCCAGGACGTGACCACGGGTCAGTCGTTCTCCACCACCGTGCCGTACAGCTCGACGCACGCCACGGCCGAGTGGATCGAGGAGACGCCACTCACGTTCGGCACCGGCGGCGCCGGCCTGGCCGCGCTCCCGAACCTGTCGAACGTGCCGTTCAGCGCCGCCACCACCAACGGCGCGAACGCGGGCCTCAAGGCCTCCGAGGAGATCCAGTTGATCGACTCGAACGGCAATGTCATTGGGTCGCCGTCGGCACCGAGTGGCGGTAACGCGTTCACGGCGTGTGCCTGGGCAACTAGTTGTTAGTTCTTAGTTCTTAGTTTCCAGTTGCTGGTTTGCGGCCGCTCCTTCGGGGGCGGCCGCTTCCTTTAGTGCTGGGTAGAGGGCGCGGTACTTCTCTCTGGCCTCTCTGTATGGCTGGATCCATTCCTGGACGGGATCGATCGTCGCGTGGGTGCTCACGCAAGCCTTTACTGCCTCTTCCGCGTTGGACCAGGCACCGCCAGCCACGCCGCCGAGCAGCGCGGCTCCGTAGGCGGCTCCTTCGTCCACGGCCACGCGTTCGAGCGGAAGCTCGAGGACGGAGGCCACTATGCGCATCCAGAGGTCGCTCTTCGCGCCGCCGCCGCTCACCCGGCCGACCGCCGCGTGGCCGCCGAGCGACGCCACCAGGTCGAGCGCGTCGCGCATCCCGAACGCCACTCCCTCGAGCACCGCGCGCGCGAGCGCGCCGCGGTCGTGGCGCACCGTGAGGCCCGCGAAGGCGCCGCGGGCGTCCGGGTCGAAGTGCGGCGTGCGCTCGCCGGTCAGATAAGGGAGGAACGTGAGTCCCTCCACCCCAGGTCCCCACTTCTCCGCCTCAACGTCGAGCCCGCCGAACGGCACATCGCCCGTCACGTCGCGCAGCCAGCGCAGCGATCCTGCCGCCGACAGGATCACCCCCATCCCGAACCACGCGCCCGGAAGCGCGTGGCACGAAGCCTGCACGCGCCCCTCCGGCTCGGCCGCGTAGGCCGGCAGGGCGCTCAGCACCACCCCCGAGGTGCCGAGCACCACCGATACCGGCCCCGGCCGGTCCACCCCCACGCCAAGCGCGCCCGCTCCCTGGTCGCCCGCCCCGGCGGCCACGGGCACGCCATCCGACGTCGTCCCGGTCACGACCGCCGACTCCTCCGCCGGCGGCAGCCAGTCCGAATCCACCTCGAGCACCCCCAGCACCCGCTCGGACCAGCGTCTCTCCCCCACGTCGAACCACAAAGTCCCCGAGGCATCCGTCACGTCCGTGGCGTGCTCGCCGCAGAGCCGCAGCCGGACGTAGTCCTTGGGCAGCATCACGTGCGCGACGCGCGCGTAGAGCTCCGGCTCGTTGCGCGCCATCCATAGGAGCTTCGGCGCGGTGAAGCCGGTCAGCGAGCGGTTGCCCGTGGCCTCCACCAGCGCGCTGAGCCCGCCGACCCGCTCCTCGATCTCGGCCGCCTCGGCGGCCGTCCGCTGGTCGTTCCACAGCAGCGCCGGGCGCAGTACCGAGTCCGACGAGTCCAAAGCCACCAGCCCGTGCATCTGCCCGCTGAGCCCGATGCCGCCGAGCTCGCCGGCCGCCGAGCTGAGCGAAGCCAGCACCTTCTCTGACGCCCGCCACCACAGCTCGGGGTCCTGCTCGGTCCAGCCCGGCCGCGGCGTGTCGAACGGATAGCCCTCGGTGGCGCTCGCCACCACGCGGCCCGCGTCCGTGTCGAGGGCCAGCCCCTTGACCGACGTTGTGCCGACGTCAAGGCCGGCGACGATCACCGCGCGGCGCCGAGTGCGTCGTAGACCAGCTCGTAGGCCCGCACGGCGTTCTTCTGCTGCTGGGCCTCGCGCAGAGCGGCCTCGTCGATCCGCCCGGCGGTGTCGTCGATGAAGCGCCACTGCAAGACCGAGCGCTTGACCGCCGCCACCTGGTCCTCGGTGTAGGGGTAGAGGTCGAAGCCGAGCCGCCGGTCGTCGCCCTCGCGGCCGTAGCCGGCCCGGCGCAGCTCGAGCGCCAGCTCCAGCGTCTCCATGAACGCCGTCGCGCCGACCATGTTGTCGTCGTCGAATGTGCCCCAGCCCGAGTTCGCGTGCTGGTGACCGAGCAGTCCCTCCTGCGCCAGCAGGGCGGCGTACTCGCCGAGGTTCTCGTCGTTCATCAGCAGGTGCTGCCAGTCCATGTTCACCTGCACGTTGTCGAGCCCGTCGCGCCGCAGCGTGTGGATCACGTGCAGGCACATGCCGATGTTGCGCATGAAGATCTTCATCGCGGGCTCGGAGTTCTTGTGCTCGAGGAAGAAACGCACACCCTTCTCGCGGCAGCGCTCGGCGGTCTGGGCCATGCCGTCGAGGAAGCGGCTCCAGGACTCGCCGTACGGAGTCTGGAACGGGTAGTTGTAGCCCTCGATCCCGGGCCAGCAGATCAGGTTCGCGCCCACCGACGCCGCGAAGTCCACCGCGCGCATCGTGATCTCGAGCGCCTCGCGCCGAACGCCGTCGTCCGGCGACGACATGCCGCCCTTGCCGAAGCGCGGGTCAAGGTGCAGGCCGGTGGCCATGCAGTAGATGTCGTGCTCCCCGAGCGCCTGTCGCACCTCGTCGAGGTTGTCCTCCGACAGCTCCTGCGGGTAGTGAAACTCGTAGCCGTCCATCAGGTCGCCGAGTCCCTCGACTGCACGCGCGACCTTCTCCGCCGTCGGCTCGTCGTTGTAGTTGTGCTCGGGCTGGTAGCCCACCGGCACGAAGCGGGTGATCATGGGCCCGAGGGCCCAGATTCCGAGGCTCGTCTTCATCAGGTTCCTTCCAGCTCGATGACTGAGTTCGTTTCGGCGCTGCTGCGCGCTGCTTCGAGCACGCGCATGCAGGCCAAGCTGTCGCGAGGGTCGACTGGCGCCGGCGCGCCGTCGCGCACCCAGGCGGCCACTCCGTCGTAGAAGCGCTCGTAGGCGCCCGTCTCGAGTCCCTCCGCCTCGCCGTAGCCGGAGTCGCCCGGCTGCAGCCCGTCGGCGAGCTGCGCCTCCTGCGGATCGAGCCCGTCGGAGGCGAAGCCGCCGTCGAGACCGCTTACCCGGAAGCGCGGGCCATGGAGCGGCGCCACGGCGCTCATCCAGAGGTGCGAGCGCACACCGCCGCCGTGCTCGAGCGCCACGAACACGTCGTCCTCCACCTGCGCGCCGGGGCGGCGCTTGTGGAGCTCCGCGTACACGCGCAGCGGCGGGCCGAACAGCACGCGCGCCTGATCCGCGAGGTGCGCGCCGAGATCGAGCAGCAGGCCGCCGCCCTCCGCCGGGTCGCCGAGCTCGCGCCAGCCGCCCCCGTCGACCGACGGGCGGTAGCGCTCGAAGCGCGACTCGAAGCGCGT
>DATBKS010000119.1:0-9493 GCA_036555755.1 Thermoleophilaceae bacterium | reverse complement strand
GCCTACGTGATCGGTCTGACCGGCCTCGTGCTCGGCATCTCCAAGGGTGGGCTCTCCGGCTGGGACAACCCGACGGTGATCGCGAGCCTGCTCGTCGCGGCCGTGCTGCTGCCGCTATTCGTCGTCATCGAGGCCCACCAGCGCGCGCCGATGCTCGACCTCTCCATCTTCAAGAACAAGCTGTTCGCGGCGGCATCCGCCGCGGCGTTCATCAACGGCCTGAGCCGCTTCGCTCTGCTCTTCATCTTCGTCTTCTACTTCCAGGGCCCGCAGGGTGACACGCCGATCATCGCCGGCATCAAGCTCGCCCCGATGGCGATCGCGATGCTCATCTCCTCACCGCTCGCGGGCATCGTGGCCGACCGCCACGGGTCGCGAGGGCTCGCCGCAGCGGGGATGGTCGTCACGGCCGTCGGCCTCGCGGCGATGACCACCCTGCAGATCGACTCGCCCTACTGGCAGAGCGGATTGTGGCTCTTCGTCGTGGGCATCGGGTCGGGCATGTTCAACAGCCCCAACACCGCTGCGATGATGGGCGTCGTGAGGGGTGACCGTCGCGGCATTGCCGCCGGCGCGCGCGTGATGCTGCAGAACACCGGCGCAGTGATCTCGATCGCTTTCGTGATCGCGATTCTCACCGCCGCCGTCCCGAAGGAGATCATGTTCAAGATCTTCTCCGGCCTCACGAGCGGCCTCTCGCAGAGCAAGCTCGATCCGTTCATCCAGAACATGCACCTGGCGCTGTGGGTGCTGGCCGCGGTGTCGCTGCTCGGCGCGGTGGTGTCGATGATGCGGCCGGCGCACGTGGGGGACTACACATGAGCGAGCGCCGACTGCGCATAGGCGAGCTGGCGGAGCTCACGGGCACCACGCCGCGGACCATCCGCTACTACGAGGAGATCGGGCTGCTGCCCGCCTCGGAGGAGCGCGAGCAGGGCAAGCGGCGGCTGTACGCGGAGTCGGACGTCGAGCGGCTGCAGGAGCTGATCCGCCTGCGCGACCTGCTCAACCTCAGCCTCGACGAGCTGAGCCAGCTCGTGGCCGCCGAGGCCGCGCGCGCGGAGATCCGGCGCGAGTTCCAGGAGACCGAGGACGTCGACCAGCGCCGCAAGCTCCTCGACCAGGCGATGGAGCACATCTGCACGCAGCTGAAGCTCGTGCGCGGGCGCAAGCAGGAGCTCGAGAAGCTGGAGCGCGAGCTGGTGTCGCGCCAGCGGCGCGTGCGCACGCGCCTGCGCGAGATCGATGCGGAGGACGCCGCGGCGTGACCTCGGCCGCGGTGGCAACCGCCCCGCGCGAGCGCGTGGACAGGCGCGGCATGGGCGTGCTCGCGCTCGGCCACATGATGGTCGACTCGTGTCAGGGCGCCGTGCCGGCGCTGCTGCCCTTCCTGGTCGCCCAGCGCGGCTACTCGTACGCGGCGGCGTCGGGCCTCGTCCTCGCAGCGACCGTGTCGTCGTCTGTCATCCAACCGTTCTTCGGCCACTTCTCTGACCGCCGCTCGCTCGCCTGGCTGCTGGTGGTCGGGCCGATTGTGGGGGCCGTGGGGATCGCGCTCGTGGGCCCGGCGCACACGTACGCGCTCACCTTCCTCGCGGTGGTGGTGAGCGGCATCGGCGTTGCGGCGTATCACCCGGAGGCTTCGCGCTTCGCCAACTACGTGTCCGGCGCCAAGCGCGCGAGCGGCATGAGCCTGTTCTCACTCGGCGGCAACATCGGCTTCGCGCTCGGCCCGGTGCTGATCACGCCGCTGGTGCTCGGCTTCGGCCTCGAGGGCACGCTGTGGATGGCGATCCCAGGCGTCGTGGTGGCGGTTGTCGTGCTCGGCAACCTGCCGCACCTGGTGGGCTTCCGGCCGCGCGACGCCACCGATCCGAAGAACATCGGCAGCCCCGACGACGACTGGCCGGCGTTCACCCGCCTCGCTGGCGTGATCGCGTTCCGCACGTTCGTCTACTTCGGGCTGCTCACGTTCGTGCCGCTCTATTACACGGGGGCGCTCGACGCGTCCAAGGCCGCGGCCAACACCGCGCTCACCGTGATGCTGATCGGCGGCGCGTTCGGCACGCTCTGCGGCGGACCGCTCGCCGACCGCTTTGGGCGACGCGCGGTGCTCTTCGGCTCGATGACGCTGCTGCCGCCGTTGATCCTGCTGT
Organism: Thermoleophilaceae bacterium; assembly: GCA_036555755.1. Lineage (GTDB taxonomy): Bacteria > Actinomycetota > Thermoleophilia > Solirubrobacterales > Thermoleophilaceae > JAICJR01. Next base: position 7,337 of record DATBKS010000119.1, on the reverse strand, counting down.
TCCACGCGCTCGTCCCGCCGGCATCGACGATCGAGATCTTCTTCATCGGCGCCGCCGTGATTGCCACCTTCAGCGTGACCGTGGTGATGGGGCAGGAGTACCTGCCGGGGCGGCTCGGGACCGCGTCGGGCGTCACGCTCGGGCTGTCGATCGGGCTAGGCGGACTCGGTGCGCCACTGCTCGGCGTGGTGGCCGACAAGTGGGGACTCAACACCACGCTCTATGTCCTCGCCGTGCTTCCGCTCGGCGGGCTGCTGCTCACCTTCACCCTCCCGCCGGCGCGCTCCCGGCGATCTGCCGTAGGATCGCCCGCGGCGTGGCCTCGATCAACACCACAGCCGGACCCGTCGACGACGGCGACCTCGGCCTCACGCTGATCCACGAGCACATGCGGGTGCGGTCCGAGTCCGTCTCGTTCCAGTTCCCGCATCTCTATGACGAGGAGCACGAGTACCAGCGCGCTCTGACTCAGGTGCGTGCGGCCATGGAACGTGGGGTCAAGTCGATCTGCGACCCGACCGTGATGGAGGCCGGCCGCGACATCCGCTTCATGGCGGCGATCGCGGGCGTGACTGGCGTCCAGCTCGTCCCCTCCACCGGCATCTATGCGTACCACTACGTCCCGCCGCACTTCCAGAACCGCGACGAGGACTACATGGCGGACCAGTTCGTCCGCGACATCGAGGTGGGCATCCAGAACACCGACATCAAGGCCGGCTTCCTCAAGTGCTGCACCGACCACCAGGGCGTGACCGACGACGTCGAGAAGGTGCTGCGCGCCACCGCGCGGGCGTCGAACCGCACGGGGCGGCCGATCATGACCCACTCGCACCCGCAGTCAGGCGCCGGGCTCGCGCAGATGAAGATCTTCGAGGAGGAGGGCGTCGAGCCGTCGCGCGTGCTGATCGGTCACACCGGCGACACCGACTCGTTCGACTACATCGAGGAGCTGCTCTCGCAGGGCCCGTACATCGGGATGGACCGTTACGGGCTCGACATCATCCTGCCGACCGAGCAGCGCAACTCCACGGTCGTCGAGCTCTGCAAGCGCGGCTACGCCGATCGCATGATGCTCTCGCAGGACGCCTGCTGCACGCTCGACTGGTTCCCGGAGGAGATGGTCAGCCAGATGGCGCCCAACTGGCACATGTCGTACGTGCTCGACCAGATCATCCCCGCGCTCAAGGAGGCCGGCGTGACCGACGAGCAGGTGGACCTGATGATGGTCGAGGCCCCGCGCCGCTGGCTCAGCGCAGCGTCGGCGTGACGTTTCTCCCGTAACCGCCTCGGTTACAAGGTTTAATGTGTCATCGATCCGTGCAATATACGCACGGGAGACGGAGACGACCTCGGGAGGGTCATGAACACGCTGCTGACTCTTGCCACTGCCGCGAGCGAGCCCGCCAAGGGCGCGCCCATCGGGGACGTGATCTGGGGGACGGCCGCAGCCACCGCCGCGACCGCCCTCGTGATCTGGGTCGCGATGGCGCACCGCGCTGGGCGGATCTCATGGCTGCAGCGCGTGGCCGATTTCAGCGGCCGGACATCCGGCCTGCCGGGCTGGACCGCGCTACCGGGCGCGATCACCGGCATGTCCTTGATCGTCGCCGCGTTCGGCTTCTACTGGGACGTGGCCAAGCACATCGACACGGGCCGCGACCCGAGCCCCTTCGGCACGCCCGCGCACTACCCGATCCTCGTCGGGCTGTTCGGCATCACCGTCGGCGGCTTCACCGCGATCGTCCTCGGCACCGGTAAAGGCGTCCCGACCTCGGTTCGCATCGCCGAGGACTGGCGCGCGCCGCTCGGCGGCGTCCTCATCTTCGTCTGCGGCGCCTTCGCCCTGAGCGGCTTCCCGCTCGACGACGTCTGGCACACGCTCTTCGGCCAGGACGTGACCCTCTGGGGCCCGACCCACGTGCTGATGATCGCCGGCGCCTCGCTGTCCACTCTCGGCGTCTGGGTGCTGCTCGTGGAAGGCAAGCGCGCGGCTGCTTCAGCCGCAGGCACCACCGCGAGCGCCGAGCCGTGGTGGATGCGAATCCGCACCGTGATGATCGCGGGCGGCTTCCTCATCGGACTGTCAACCCTCCAGGGCGAGTTCGACTACGGCGTGCCGCAGTTCCAGCTCGTCTTCCAGCCGATCCTGCTCATGTTCGCCGCCGGCGTCGGCCTCGTGGCCTGCAGGCTGCGGGTCGGGCGCTTCGGGGCGCTCGGCGCCGTGGCCTTCTACCTGGTGATCCGGGGGCTCTTCACGCTCGTCATCGGCCCGGTGCTCGGGCTCAGCACGCTGCACATCCCGCTGTACCTCGCGGAGGCGGTGCTGGTCGAGCTCGTGGCGCTGTTCATCGCGCGCGACCGCGCTCTGACCTTCGGCGCCGTGTCGGGCGTGCTGATCGGCACGGTCGGCCTCGCCGCCGAGTGGGGTTGGTCGCACGTGTGGATGCCGCTGCCGTGGCCGAGCGCGCTGCTCCCCGAGGCGGCGATCCTTGGCTTCGCCGCCGCCGTGTCGGGCGGCGTGCTGGGCGGCTACATCGGCCGCGCGCTGCTCTCCGGCGAGGTCGCGCCTCAGCGCGGGCCGCGCTGGCTGCTGCCCGCCGCCGCGCTGGTGGCCGTGTTCTGCATCGCGTATCCGATGCCGATGAACGCGGGCGACCAGGCGAGCGCGACCGTTGCCCTTCAGAACGTGACCCCCGGACCGAACCGCACGGTCAACGCGACGATCCAGATCACCCCGGCGAGCGCGGCGCGCAAGGCCGAGTGGCTGACGCTGACCGCATGGCAGGGCGGCGGCCTCCAGGTCGACCGCCTGAAGAAGATCGGTCCCGCGACCTGGCGCACCACGCAGCCCGTGCCCGTCTACGGCAAGTGGAAGGCGATGCTGCGCCTCGAGAACGGTCGCGCCGTGCGCGCCGTCCCGGTCTACCTGCCCGAGGACAGCGCGATCCCCGCCAAGGAGGTGCCGGCCACGGTGCACTTCACACGCCCGTTCGTGCGCGACAAGAAAATCCTCCAGCGCGAGGCGGTCGGCGGGAGCACGTGGCTCGCCACGCCCGCCTACCTGCTGCTGCTCGCGGTCGCCACGGTGTGGCTGATCACGCTCGGCTGGGGTCTGCAGCGCCTCGAGCGCACGGCCGCCGAGCCCGTCCGCGGCGACGCGAGCGATCCGGCAGGCGCCGGTCCGCGCGTGCGCGGGAAGGTGCGCACCGCATGAGCGCGCTCGGCCTGATCGTCCCGCTCGCCCACATGGGCCACGTGCTCGTGGACCTGCCGATCTTCTTCGGCCCGGTGGCGGTGCTCACGCTGTGGATTCTCATGGTCGGGCGCCGCGACCGGAAGCGCTCGAAGCGCTAGCTCCGCGAGCTGTGAGATTGTGAGGGCGTGACTACCGCGCCCGCACAGGCCGCCGAGCGGCCGACGGCCGACGACGCGTTCCGACTCGCCCGCCGCAAGTTCCTGGGGGCGGAGCGGATCGACATGAGCGCGCTCGCCGCCGAGCTGGGCGTGAACCGGGTGACCTTGTATCGCTGGGTCGGTTCGCGCAACCGGCTGCTGGTGGAGGTCGTGTGGTCGGTGGCCGAGCGGACGCTCGAGAAGGTGGATGCGTCGGTTCAGGAGCGCGGGGCGGAGCGGGTGGTGCAGGTGGTGACGCGTTTCTTGGACGCCGTGATCACCTCCCACGGGATGCGGCGCTGGCTGGCGGAGGAGGGTGAGCTCGCGATGCGGTTGCTCACCCGCCACGACACCGGCTTCCAGCCGCGGCTGATCGACTGGATGTACCGGCTGCTGTCCGAGGAGAGCTCGGCGGGTCGGCTTTCTTTGCCGGCCGATTTGCGCGAGGTGGCCTACGTGATCGTGCGGCTGATCGAGTCGTACACGTACCTGGACCTCATCACGGGCGAGGATCCGGACGCGCGGCGAGCTGAGCCTATTCTGCGATTGCTGCTGCGCTGACGCTTACTGCGGCAATGAGGGTGAAACCCGACGCGATCCATCTTTACCACCGTATATGTGGCAAAGATGGATCCAGTCGGATGGTCTGCCCTAATTGCCGCCGTAAACGCCCGTCCCGGCAGGCGTCCCGGGGAGCCCCGGTCCGTCCGGCGAGGTGTCGACCGACAGGTACGAGTAGTCGCCATTGAGCCCATCGTTCGACGACATCCCCGGACACCCGGCACGCATGTCCTCGCAGTCGAAGCGACCACCACCCGGCAACCCGATGTCGAGCCTCGAGCGGTAGTAGAAGGAGAACATGTTGGGGTCGCCGTTCGGGTCGACGGCTCCCTCGGCGGCGTCGTGCTGCCAGCGCGTCGTCAGCAACCGCTTGACCGCGCCCGCATCGCCCTTCACGTAGCGGTCGAACCACGCGGTCGTGTACCAGGCGATCTCGTCGGCACCGCGCAGTGACGCCGTGAAGCCCGGGTTCGGGATGAAGCTGAAGTCGTAGTGGGTGCCGCCGCGGACGATGATCTCGCCCGTGTCGATGCCCGCCTTGGAGTAGGCGAGCGACTCCGTCGACTTCCCAAGCGGGTCCGGGTCCGAGGTGTTGGGCACGGGCGGGATGAAGTAGTCCGCGGACATTCCGAGCGCCGGCTTCGTGACCGGCGGCACCGTGCGCTGCGACGCATCCAGGCAGCCCTTCTCCTCGGGCCCGCCGCCACTCGCGCCGGTCGACGCGTTCGGGTCCGGCTTGGCGAGGTTGTCCCACGCCACGATCGCCTTCACGCGGGGATCCCACTGGCCGATGTACGACACACCGGCGGCGCCGTACGAATGTCCCGCGATTCCGAGCCGCGACGGATCGAGCAACTTCCAGAACGGGTTGTAGGAGTTGTCTAGCCCCGCCGCGACGCGCCGCCACTGCTTGACCTTGTGACTCGTGCCGCTGTAACACGACGGCACCGGCTCGTACGGGTTCGACGGTGTCGACAAGAAGAAGTCGATCGCGTCCTCGGTGCCGTCGAAGAAGGGGCGGCCGTCCGACTGCGCTGGCGTGCCCTCGCCGCGGTCGGGCGCCTCGCCGTAGGTGTCCGACTGGCCCTGGCCCTGCGGGTCGAAGGTCAGCACGACGTAGCCGGCCTTGGCGAGCGCCTGTGCCGCGTACCAGTAGAGCTGCTCATCGGCCTGCACCGAGCCGTTCGTGATCACGATGCCGGGGCGTTTGGCGGGACCGGCCTTCGTCGCCCACACGTGGCCCGACAGGGTCGCGCCATTGCGCGCGGTGAAGAGAACCGGCTGCACGATCCCGTAGCCCTTGGTCTGCCAGTCGTACAGCCGCACGTCGCCGGCGCAGCCGTCGTTGCCGTTCCAGCACAGGTCGGAGACGAACTCGCGCTCGGGATCGGTCGCCTGCATCTTCAGCGCATTCAGCCCGTTCAGCTGGCTGATCACGCGCAGCTTGGCCTGGTACTCCGGCGTCGTGTAGATCGCCTGGCGCTCGAGCCCCTTCGAATAGTTCTCCGCCTCGACCGCCGGGTCGAGCGCGTACGCCGTCGTCGCGCCCGCCAGCATCACCGCAGCCGCAATCCCCGCAACAGTCCATCCCCTCATGAGGCCCCCCGCCTTCATTTGATGAGCGGGCGCAAAGTACCAGCACGGTGGGATGATGAGCGCCGATGCCAGCCGCGGACTACGTGATCGTGGGCGCCGGATCGGCCGGCTGCGTGCTCGCTGCTCGGCTCAGCGAGGACCCCTCGACGAGCGTCCTCCTGATCGAGGCCGGCGGGAAGGGCGTGCACCCCAACATCGCGATCCCCGCCGCGTTCGCCAAGCAGTTCAAGACGAAGCTCGACTGGGACTACAGCACCGAGCCCGAGCCCGGCTGCGACAACCGCTCGCTCTACATCCCGCGCGGGAAGGGCCTCGGCGGCTCGAGTTCGATGAACGCGATGCTCTACGTCCGCGGGCGCCCGCTCGACTACGACCTCTGGGAGGCCGAAGGCTGCCCGGGCTGGGGCTGGCTGGACGTGCGCCCGTACTTCCTGCGCTCCGAGAACAACGAGCGCGGCGCCTCCGAGCACCACGCCACCGGCGGCCCGCTCAACGTGGCCGACGAGCGCTCGCCGCGCAAGCTCACCGGTCGCTTCCTCGCGGCGGCCGAGCAGAGCGGCATCCCGCGCGTGCCCGACTACAACGGGCCCGAGCAGGACGGCGCCTCGCCCGTCCAGGTGACGCAACGCAAGGGGCGGCGCTTCAGCTCGGCCGACGCTTACCTGCGCCCCAACATGAAGCGCGAGAACCTCACCGTCGTCACCGGCGCCCAGGTGCTGCGCGTGGAGCTGGCGGGCGACCGTGCCACCGGCGTCCGCTATAGCGACAAGCGCGGCAACGAGCAGATCGCGAGCGCTGGGCGCGAGGTGATCCTCGCCGCCGGCGCGATTGGCTCGCCGCAGCTGCTCATGCTGTCGGGAATCGGCCCGGCCGACCACCTGCGCGAGGTGGGCATCGACGTCCGGCACGATCTGCCCGGCGTGGGGGAGAACCTCCAGGACCACCCCTACGTGGTCTGCATCTGGGAGTCGAAGCTCGGCGAGTCGCTCTACGGCGCCGACAAGCCCAAGCCGATGCTCGAATGGCTGCTGCGCCGTAGCGGACCGCTCACCTCAACCGTCGCCGAGGCCTTCGCGTTCGTGCGCAGCCGGCCCGGCCTGCCCGCGCCCGATCTCCAGTTCCACTTCGCGCCCGCCTACTTCAACGACAACGGCTTCGACGAGTTCGAGGGCCACGCTTTCACCCTCGGTCCGGTGCTGGTGACGCCCAAGAGCCGCGGCCGGCTCACACTCCGCTCGTCCGACCCCACCGCCAAGCCGCGCATCGTCACGAACTCGCTCACCGAGCCCGAGGACGTCCAGGCGCTCGTCATCGGAATGCGCAAGGCGCGCGAGATGGCCGCTGCCGGGCCGCTCGCCGAGGCCGTGGCGCGCGAGATCTTCCCGGGCGAGGGCGTGGAATCCGACGACGACCTCGCCGCCGACCTACGCAAGCGCGTCGAGCTGATCTACCACCCGGTGGGCACGTGCAAGATGGGCTCGGGCGACGAGGCTGTCGTCGATGCCGAGCTGCGCGTGCGCGGCGTCGAGGGCCTGCGCGTGGCGGACGCCTCGATCATGCCGGTGATCCCCGGCGGCAATACCAACGCCCCCGCGATCATGGTCGGCGAGCGCGGGGCGGACCTGATCCGCGGCGTTCCCGCCGCCGTTTAGCCGGCCAGCAGCTTCGCGAGCTTCGCGGGCGTGTCGTCCTCGGGCACGGGCGAGTAGAGCAACAGCCGGTGCTCCGGGTTCTCGCCGTGGCGGAAGCCCGCGTGCTCGAACAGCAGCTTGCCCGCCGTGGGGTGG
>DATBKS010000118.1:0-2121 GCA_036555755.1 Thermoleophilaceae bacterium | reverse complement strand
CCTTCTCAACGTCCTTGTGGAAGTTGTATCCGTGGACGTGGATCTCGTCGGACACATCCGAGTTGACCTTGAAGCGCACGGGATCGCCCTTGTTGACGCTGATCTTCTGGACCCCGCCCTGGGGCTTTCCGTTCACGACGTTGATCACCACAGGTCCGCTCTTCGCGGACGTGGTGTTGGTCTTGTTGTTGTTGTCGTTGCTGCTGCCCTTGGCGATGACGAACGCCACGACCAGTGCCGCGACAAGCAACACGAGCAAACCAGCTCGCTTCATTCAGTACCTCCGTTTCGTCGGGTCAGAGAACGCAGACGAACGCGGGAGGCGCCCGGGGGGCGAGCCGGCGGGCGAGCGCGCCCTGCTGGGGCGCGGTCCAGACCGAACGCCCCACCGATGAGGGAAGAGAAGCTGCCTTGGGTGCATGGAGTCGCGCGCGGCCGCGGGCGGCGGCCACGGCGATCGCCGCCGCCGCTCCTCGCAGCGCCAGCGCGATCAGGAAGCCGATCACGAGCGCCAGCGGGAGCGCCAGCCAGCCGCCGTGGCTGAACGGCGCGGAGATGCCGCCGGCGTGACCCTCGGCCAGCAGGCCCTCGAGCCACTCCTGCGTGCCGTACACGGCGATCAGCAGCGCGCTGGCGAGGAGCCACATGCGGCGCGTGGAGGGCAGCAGGCGCGGCTCGCCATCCTCCCCGACCGCGTAGGCGCGCATGAGGCGCGCCGCGAACGCCGCGGCGGAGAGCACGAGCAGGCCGCCGACCAGCGGCATGACGAGCTTCAGGTAGCTGTGACCCTGGAGGGCAAGCTCCTGGCTCGTCTGCCCCTTGTACGCGAGCAGGTACCTGAGGTCGTGAACGCCCAAGGCGCCCACGGCGATCAGCGCCCCTGCGCGGATCCTCCAGCCCAGTGAAGGCACGCGCGGGATTCTAGGCCTCGCGCTGGGCGATGGCCGCCTGTGCCGCGGCCACGCGCGCGATCGGCACGCGGAACGGCGAGCAGCTCACGTAGTCGAGCCCCGCCATGTGGAAGAAGCGAATCGAGTCGGGGTCGCCGCCGTGCTCGCCGCAGATGCTGAGCTTCAGCTCCGGCTTGGCCTCGCGCCCTGTCCAGGCGGCGAGCCTCACGAGCCAGCCGACGCCGGGCCCGTCGATCGTCTCGAACGGGCTGCGGTCGAGAACCTTCTGCTCGATGTAGCGGCCCAGGAAGCTCCCCTCCACGTCGTCGCGCGAGAAGCCGAGCGCGGTCTGCGTGAGGTCGTTCGTGCCGAACGAGAAGAAGTCCGCCTCGCGGGCGATCTTGTCCGCCGCGAAACAGGCGCGCGGCAGCTCGATCATCGTGCCCACCATCAGCTTGAGCCCGTCGATCCCCTCCTCCTCGGCCACCCGCTCCACCAGCTCGCGCATGATGCGCAGCTCGGTCTCATAGGCCACCAGCGGGATCATCACCTCGAGGTGCGGGGCGTGACCCGAGCGCTCCTTGACGGCGCGCGCCGCGCGGATGATCGCGCTCACCTGCATCTCGTAGATCTCGGGGTGGAGGATCCCGAGCCGGCAGCCGCGCGTGCCGAGCATCGGGTTGGTCTCCGACAGGCTGTGGATCTTCTCGAGCGTCGCCTCGAGCTCCTCGAGGTCCGGCGTGCGCTCGATCCGCGCGCGCTCGACCTCCTGCGCCACCTCTTCGAGGCCGGGGAGGAACTCGTGCAGCGGCGGGTCGAGCAGGCGGATCGTCACCGGCAGGCCCGCCATCTGCTCGAACAGGCCCTCGAAGTCCTCCTGCTGGAGCGGCAGCAGCTCCTCTAGCGCCGCGCGGCGGTCCTCCTCGGACTCGGCCATGATCATCGCCCGCATCTTCGGCATGCGGTCCTCGGCCATGAACATGTGCTCGGTGCGGCAGAGGCCGATCCCCTCGGCGCCGAACTCGCGCGCCTTTCCGGCGTCGGCGGGATTGTCCGCGTTGGTGCGCACGCCGAGCGTCCGCAGCTCGTCCGCCCACTCGAGCACGGTCTCGAAGTTCTCGTCCACCTCGGGATCCACGAGCGGCACGTCGTCCGTCGTCACGATCCCGCGCGATCCGTCGATGGCGATCGTGTCGCCCTCGTGCAGCACCTGGCCGTTCACGCGCACCTC
>DATBKS010000117.1:0-38429 GCA_036555755.1 Thermoleophilaceae bacterium | reverse complement strand
GCCGGCACGCTAGCGGAGCGCAACTGGAAAGTAAACAGTAGAACTTCCTACTTCCCGCTGAAAGAAAGGGGACGGGGCCCTTTGTTTCATGTGAAAGAAAGGGGCGGGGCCCTTTGTGTCATGTGAAAGAAAGGGGACGGGGCCCTTTTTTTCAGCCCAGCGACCGGATCGGCATCAGCACGCCCGGCTGTGCCGCCCGCCCGAGCAGGTGCTCGGCGACCCCGCGGATGGTGTCGTGGGCGTAGCTCTCCGACGGGCTGCCGTCGGTGAGCACGGCGATCGCGATCCGGTGGCCGCTGCGCTCGAGCAGCCCGGCCTGATGCACCAGCTGTCCGGAGGAGTCGGGGCGCCAGCCGCCCTTGAAGTACACCTGCCAGCCGAGCGGCCGGGCGGCCTCGGGGATCCCCCAGGAGTGGAAGGGCGCGACGTGGGACAGCAGGTAGCGGGCGTAGTCCCGGTCGGCGGCGCGCGGCAGCAGGCGGTCGAGGGCGAGGAAGAAGCGCACCTGATCGGCCGCGGTGACCCGCGCGCCGGCCCAGTCGTCGCCGATCGTGAACGACTTGAGCCCCGCTCGCCGGGCGAGGTCGCGCAGCGGCCCCGGGCCGAGCCGCTTGAACAGCTGCGAGGCGGAGTAGTTGTCCGAGACGCGGATCATTCCGTCGAGCCAGGCGGTCTCGGCGGCGGAGCGGTCGGGCACACGGTCGAGATAGGCCACGAGGATCATCGCCTTGACCAGGCTCGCCGAGTGATACACGCGGTCGAACGCCTGGCCCGAGATGTCCCCGTCCCCGTCGCCGACCGCGAACGCGATTCGTCCCCGGCGCTCGGCGGCAAAGGCGCGCGCCGACTGCACGGCAGCCGGGCCGGGAAAGACGACGGCGCGGGCGCCGGGCAGATCGCTCACCGCGTGGAGCGTCGGATAACGGCCGGAGACGAGCGCCTGCTCCGGGTCGGTTCGCCCTGCGGTGACCTCCGCGGACGCCACCACGACCGCGAGCACGGCGACCGCGAAGGCGGCAATGGCGGCGGCCCTGACCACGGGGCAACTGTAAGGGCGCCGCTCGCCGTCAAGCCCCGATCGGGTTCACTCTGCCCGTGCCGCCCGACGCCCAGCAGGTCCTGCGCCGCATCCGCTCGATCCCGTTTGGGCGCGTGACCACCTATGGGGACCTGTCGCCGGGAGCCCCGCGCTTCGCCGGCGCGGTGCTGTCGGAGTGCGACGACCCCGGCGTCCCCTGGCAGCGGGTGGTCCGAGCCGACGGCTCGCTGGCTAAGGGCGACCGCCAGCGCCGCCTGCTCGAGCGCGAGGGCGTCCCCTTCCGCGGCAGGCGGGTGGACATGCGCGAGGCATGGGTGCCGCCGCTTGACGCTGCCGACGGCGATACGTCAAGTTAAAAAGGCCATGGCCTACGAAGCGATTCGCTACGAGGTCGAGGACGGGATCGGCACGATCACGCTCGACTCGCCCGAGAACCGCAACGCGCTCTCGAACGAGCTGCTGACGGAGCTGCTCGACGCCTTCGGCTCGGCCCGCGACGACGATGCGGTCCGCTGCGTCGTCCTCACGTCATCGCACGAGAAGGTCTTCTCCGCCGGCGGCAACCTCGACCAGTTCGCGTCGGACGTGTCGCTCGTGCACAAGCACTTCGGCACCGAGCGCTTCCCCGAGCTGTTCAAGCTCATCGGTGGGCTCGGCAAGCCCTCGCTGTGCGCCGCCAACGGGCACGTGCTGGCGGGCGCGCTCGGCCTGGCCCTGGCGTGCGACCTGATCGTGGCCAAGGACAGCGCAACCTTCGGGACGCCCGAGATCAACGTCGGCCTGTTCCCGTTCATGATCATGGCGCTGATCTACCGCAACGTTCCGCGCAAGAAGGCCAACGAGATGATGCTGCTCGGCGAGCGGCTGTCCGCCGAGGAGGCGCGCGAGGCCGGGATCGTCAACAAGGTGGTCCCGGCCGATGAGTTCGACGATGCCGTGGCCGACTGGGCACGCAAGCTCGCGTCCAAGTCGCCGGTCCTGAACAAGCTCGGCAAGGACGCGATCTACCGGCAGATGGACATGCCCTTCGACGAGGCGCTCGACTTCCTCCGCTCGCAGCTGTCGATCGCCTTCACCACCGAGGACGTACAGGAGGGTGTGCGCGCCTTCTTCGAGAAGAGGGAGCCCGAGTGGAAGGGTCGGTGAGCCTCGTCGCGCTGCTCTGCCGCACCTCGGACCGGACGGCGCGGGCCGGGCTCGGCGTCCAGGAGCTGGCCGCGCGCCTGGGTGAGCGACTCGGCGTGGAGCCGCGCCCGATCGGCTCGCCCGGCGACGCCCGCGCCGCCGGCTACGAGGACGACCTGCGCGACTCCCGCGGCTGCATCCTCGAGGCGGGCGGGCAGGTGGAGGACGCGCTCTCGGGCGGCAACCGGCCGCTGCTGCTCGCGGGGGAGTGCTCGGTCGCCCTCACGACGCTCCCCACCGCCCTGCGGCTGCGGCCGGAGGCCAAGGTGCTCTGGCTGGATGCGCACGGCGACTTCAACACCCCGGAGACGAGCACGAGCCGGTACCTGGGCGGGATGTCCCTGTCCGCCGCCTGCGGCGAGTGGGATTCCGGCTTCGGCGATTCGATCCGGGCCGAGCGCGTGGTGATGGCCGGTGTCCGGCAGCTCGACCCGGGCGAGCGCGAGCTGCTCGAGCGCTCGGAGGCGACCGTGGTCGGCGCCAGCACCGTGGAGACCCTCGTAGCGGTCAAGAACGCGCTCGACGGCGCGCCGGTCTACGTGCACCTGGACGTGGACGTGCTCGACCCGGAGGCGATGCCTGCGCAGTTCCCGGTGCCAGGCGGCCTCTCCGCGGACAAGCTCTATGACCTGTTCGAGGCGGTCGCGGAGGACAGCGATCTGGTCGGCCTCGAGGTCACGGCCCTCGAGCTGCCCGAGGATCCCGAGGCGGTCGAGGAGGCCGTCGCCACCGTGCTCCACGTGGTCGAGCCGCTCCTTCAGTCGCTCGGCGACTCGGTGCCGGCGGGCTGAGCGTGGCGACCGCGGCGAGCGTCGACTTCGGTGGCCGGCGGGTGCCGGTGGAGCCGGAGGTGACGATCGGCCGCTCGCCCGAGAACACCTTCACGATCGACGACGAGGAGGTCTCGCGCCGCCACGCCCGGGTGTTCCGCGATGCGCAGGGATTCGTGCTCGAGGACCTCGGCTCGAGCAACGGCACGCTCGTGAACGGCAGCCGCATCGCCGGGCAGCACCGGCTCGGCCCAGGCGACCGCATCGGCGTGGCCGGCGTGGTGCTCGACTTCGTGCCCGGCGCGACGCCGCCGGTGGACGGGACGCGCATGCTCTCCCGGCCGGTGCCCGCCCTCGTCACCGAGCGCGTGCAGCTCACGAGCGAGCAGCTCACGATCGGCCGCGACGAGAGCAGCGACCTGGTCCTCCGCGACCCCAACGTCTCCCGCCGCCACGCGATGCTCGTCCGTCGGCCCGAGGGGGTCAGCCTGACCGACCTCGGCTCGACCAACGGCACCCGCGTCAACGGCGAGGTGGTGTCCAACACCTGGGTCAAGTCGGGCGACCAGATCGGGATCGGGCCGTACGTGCTGGTGCTGGACGACGAGGACGTCGTGGCCCGCAGCGAGCAAGGCATGCTCAGGCTCCAGGCGGACGCTCTCGAGGTCTGGGCCGGCGAGAAGCAGATCCTCAAGCCCACCTCGCTCGCGGTGGAGCCGGGGGAGCTCGTGGTGGTGATCGGCGAGAGCGGCGCCGGCAAGAGCACCCTGATCAAGGCGATGGCGGGCGTCAGCCAGCCGTCGGGCGGCGCGATCACCGTCAACGGCGAGCCGCTCGCCGCCCGGCTCGCGGAGATCGGCTATGTGCCGCAGGACGAGATCGTGCACGGCCTGCTCAGCGTGCGCGAGGCGCTCGACTTCGCCGCCCGGCTGCGGCTGCCGGAGGACGCGACCGGCGCCGACGTGGACGCAGCGGTGGCGCGCGTGATGGACGAGCTGGCGCTGACCGAGCATGCGGAGACGAGGGTGTCGGCGCTGTCCGGCGGCCAGCGCAAGCGCGTCGGCGTGGCGATGGAGCTCGTGAGCCGGCCCAGCCTGCTCTTCCTCGACGAGCCCACGAGCGGCCTCGACCCCGGCCTCGAGACGCGGATGATGGAGCTGCTGCGGGCGCTGGCGGACAACGACCGCGGCGTGGCGGTCGTCACCCACGCCACCACCAACCTCGGCATCTGCGACAAGCTCGTGGTGATGGGCCGCGGCGGCGTCCTCGCCTTCGCCGGCACCCCGCAGGACGCGCTGCGCTTCTTCGGCGCCGAGCAGTACGACGACATCTACGCGGCGCTGGACGCGACGCCGGCCGCCGAGTGGGCCCGGCGCTTCAGCGAGACCGGCGAGCGGGAAGCCGCGACGGCGCCGGCCCCGGGGCTCCGGGCCGTCCGCGGCCGCCGGAGCGTCCTGCGGCAGGCCGCGCTCCTCACCCGGCGCTACGTGAAGCTGATGGTGCGCGACCGCAAGAACCTGGCGATCCTGCTCGGGCAGGTGCCGGTGCTGGCGATCTTCGAGGTCGGGCTGTTCAAGACCGGCATCTTCGACCGGCCGGACGGGGAGCCGGGCGACGCCGTGTCGCTCCTGTTCCTGCTCGTGATCAACACGATCTGGCTCGGCTCCCTCGACGCTACCCGGGAGCTCGTGCGCGAGCGTGCCGTCTACCGCCGCGAGTCGGCGATCGGGGTGCGGCTGGGTGCCTACCTCTCGTCCAAGCTCGTGGTGCTGTTCGCGCTCTCGCTCGTGCAGACGGTCGCGCTCACCGCGGTGGTCACCGCCTTCCGGCCCTTCGGCGTCTCCGCCGGCGCCTACGCCGAGGTGCTGGCGATCCTGGTCCTGAGCGGCTTCGTCGCCGTCTGCATGGGACTCCTGATCTCGGCGGCGGCCGGCACGGAGGACCAGGCGGTGAGCATCACGCCGCTGGCCGTGCTGCCGCAGATCCTCTACGCGGGTGCGCTCGTGCCGATCGACCGCATGGCAGGGATCATGGCCGCCTTCTCCAATGTGATCTTCGGCCGCTGGTCGCTGGCGACGATGGGGACCTCGCTCGACATGAACGACCGCTTCCACGAGAACGCCGAGTTCTCCAAGATCAACCGTTTCGGCGACGACTTCTTCAACGTGGCGCTCGGCAAGGGCGCCGCGATCCTCGCCGTCTTCCTAGTCGTCTTCCTCGCCGGGAGCGTCCTGCTCCTCCGGCGCCAGGCCGGCCCGACTGGCCGTTAGCGGCGAGATCTCCTCGAGCCAGTAGCGGATCACCGGATCCGTCTCCTCGAGCGCCCGGCGCATGCGCGCAAGCGACTCGGCCCGCATCTCCGACTTGGTGATCGCGAAGGCGCCGCGCGGCATGTGCGCGAGCTCGGCGGCCAGCTCGAGGGCACGGGGCTCGACCTCGCCGGGCCGCGCCAGCTCGTCGACCACGTCGAGGGCGAGCGCGGTCTCGGCGTCCACGTGCCCGGCGGTGAGCGCCAGGCGGCGCGCCGCCGCCGAGGACAGCTCCGCGCGCACGCGCTCGAGCGCGCAGGCGGGATACGGGACGCC
The DNA here is from genome assembly GCA_036555755.1 of Thermoleophilaceae bacterium. Taxonomy (GTDB): domain Bacteria; phylum Actinomycetota; class Thermoleophilia; order Solirubrobacterales; family Thermoleophilaceae; genus JAICJR01. The sequence goes on along the minus strand of DATBKS010000117.1, from coordinate 32,850 downwards.
GACGCGGACCTCCGTCAGGCCGAAGGTGCCCTCGGTCGAGCCGATCCGGCGGTCGCCGCAGAGCACGAGGATCATCCCGCCGGCCACGGCGTGGCCGTTCACGGCGCACACGAGCGGGCGCGGCAGCTCGTACCAGCCGAGGAACATCCGGTTGATCCCGTCGACCATGGCGCGCTTGTCGTCGTCGTCGAGGGTGGGGAGGACCTTCACGTCGAGGCCGGCGGAGAAGAAGGAGCCGCTGCCGATCACCACGACAGCGCCCGGGTCGTCGGCCTTCAGCCGCTCGAGAGTCTCGAGCAGGCGCTCGAGCAGCTCGAGGTCCATCGCGTTGGCGGGCGGCCGGTCGACGCGCACGAGCGCCACGTCGCCGTGCTCCTCGACGGCGATGACCGGCGTCACGGGGTCAGCCCGCGGTCCACTGCCGCGGCTGCGTGAACGTCGACAGCGGGCCGATCTGCCAGGGGCCGTCGCCGTCGTGGTCGGCCTCGAGCCAGGCGCGGGCGTCCTCGGCTCCCATGTCCAGCAGCTCGCCGATGAACTCGCGGTCGAAGAAGAAGAGGCTCAGGAGCTCGCCGTGGATCGGCCCGGTGCCGCCGAGCAGGCCGCTGATCAGCCGGTAGTCCGGGTTCCGAAGCGACTTGAGCCCGCCGTAGCGGGAGCGGAAGACACGCGAGGCGACCTTGCCGATGATCCCGCGCTCCTGCGGCCCGACGAAGACGTAGGGAACCTCCTTGTAGGCGGCCTTGCCGCGCGCTGTCCGGTACATGCGCGAGCCGATCGAGTTGTCGCCGACCAGGAACTGGTTCACGTTGCCGAGCTTGCGCATGTCCTCGATCAGTGGGTCGGTGAGCGTGCCCTCGAGCAGCTGGAGCATGCCCACGCCCAGGTCCGGCTCGTCGTCGACGTCGGAGCGGCCGTCGGGGGCGAAGACCGGACCGGAGATCGAGTCGAGCGCCATCACCACGAGGTGGTCGGCGCCCAGGTCCAGCGCGGGCTTGATCGGGGCGTTGGCGCGCACGCCGCCGTCGAAGTACCAGCCGCGCGCCCGCTCCGGGCTCTTGACGAGAGCCGGCGGCCACAGCACCGGGATCGCGCCCGAGGCCTTGATGTGCTCCATGCCGATCGGCGCGGCCACGTAGGCCACGGCGTGCGAGCGGTGGAAGGTCTGCTCCCGGGCCGCGTCGACGAAGATCACGGTCTTGCCGGTGCGGGCGGAGGTGGCGACCGCGCAGAGCGCGTCGACGCCGCCCTCGTCGATCCCCTTGCGCAGGCCCTCCCAGTCGACCCAGCGCTCCACGTTGCGGTGGAGCGGCGAGTTGTCGAGCACGCTGCGGAGCTGCATCCCCGGGAGCCCGAGCATCTGGGCCGCGCCGAAGACCGCGGTGACCGGCGCCTGCCGGGCGAGCGGGCGGATGACCCCGGACAGCGTGATCGAGCGCCAGGTCTCGAGCACGAACTCCGACTGCGCCTCGGCCCCCTGGTCGTGCCGCGACGCCAGGACGGCGGCGTTGAGCATTCCGACGCTGGCGCCCAGGTAGATCGTGGGCCGCTCGCCGCGGCGCTCGAGCTCGGGCAGGATCACCGACAGCGCGCCGGCCTCGTAGGCGCCCCTGGCTCCCCCGCCCGCCAGGACGAGGGCGATGCGCTTGTCGCTCACCCGTCGAGAGCGCGTGCCACGCGCTTGATGTTCAGGAGGTTGCGGTAGCTGACGTTGTCCGTCGTCGAGTTGCCCCCGTAGGTGCCGCAGCCGAGCGTCAGCGACGGCGGCAGCCCGGTCGACACGCCGGCGCAGCCGAGCGACGAGGGCGAGTTCACGAGCACGCGGCCGGTGGGCATGGCAGCGGCGAAGCGGTCGATCCGGCCCTGGTCCTGCGTGTGGACGTTCGAGGTGTGACCGGCGCCGTGGTAGTCGAGCAGCTTGCCGCAGAGCTCCACCGCCTCGTCGTCGCCGTCCACCGTGAAGAACGACAGCACCGGGGCGAGCCGCTCGTGCGCCTGGGCGCCCTCCGGGTTCGAGGCGTCGGCCTCGAACACGAGCAGCTTGGCGTCCTCGGGCACCTCGAGCCCGCAGGCCTCGGCGATTCTCGCCGCCGACTGCCCCACTAGCAGCATCTTGAGGTCGCCCGTGGGCTCGAAGGCGCCGGCCATGAACTTCTCGGTGCCCTCCTTGTCGAGCACGACCGCGCCCTGGCGCTCGAGGGCCGCCGAGAAGTCGTCCCGGATCGAGCTGTCCACGACGAGGTGCTGCTCGGAGCCGCAGATCAGGCCGTAGTCGAAGCCCTTGCTGACAACCACGGCCATGGCCGCCTTGTCGAGATCGGCATCGGGCGCGATCCAGGCGGGAGCGTTGCCCGCGCCTACGCCGATGGCCGGCTTGCCCGAGCTGTAGGCCGCCCGCACCATCGACTGGCCGCCCGTCGCGAGGATCATCCCGATGCCCTCGTGGCGCATCAGCTTGGAGGTCTTGCGCCGGCTGGTCCGCTTGACGAACCACTGGATCAGGTCGGCCGGCGCGCCGTGCTTCTCGATCACCTCGCGGATGAGCGTGCAGGCCATGTCGCCCACGACCTGGGCCATCCGGTGCGAGGAGATGATGATCGCGTTGCGCCCCTTGAGCGAGATCAGGACCTTGTTGACGATCGTCTCGACCGGATTCGTGACCGGCACGAGCGCGACCACGACCCCGACCGGGCTGGCCAGCTCGACGATCTTGTTCTCGTCGTCGCGGCCGATCTCGCCGGCGGCCGGCTTGCCCTCGAGCGACTGGTACACCGCCATCGAGGCGAAGCCGATCTTCGCGATCTTGTCCTCCAGCCGGCCGAGGTGCGTCTCCTCCATCGTCTTCTCGCCCAGCTCCTGCGCCTTGCCGGAGACGGTCTCGGCGATGTCCCCCAGCAAGGCGTCCACGCGCTCCTCGTCCCAGCTCTCGAACTCCGCCTGTGCGGCGCGCGCCTTGCGGACCATCTCCTCGACCTCGAAGTCGGGCGCGCTGTCGGCCAGGCTCTGCGAGACCTGCGCCGAGGCCTGCTCGAGCTGGAGCGCGGCGTTGCGGGCGAGCGCCCTCAGGGCGTCGATGCCGTCGCGGGGCGCCTCGTCGAACAGCCGCCGCAGGCCGGCCGCCGACACCTGCTGGGCGACCACGTCCTCGCGCGCCACGGCGTTCACTTCGCGGGGCGTGCGGGCAAGCACGCTCACCTCGCCGAGGAACGAGCCCGGGCCGAGGTAGTCGAGCACGCTCTCCGTGTCGAGCTCCTCGTCTCGCATCTCGACGCTGACCTCGCCGGACTCGATGATGTAGAAGGACTCGCTCGGCTCCCCCGCCTTGAAGATCGTGTCGCCGGCCGAGTACTCGACCTTCTCCATGTACGGCTTGAGGGTCTCGATCAGGGCGACCTCGAAGGCATCGAGGACGCTTCCCTTCACGCTGGCCAGCTCCATCTAGTGGTTTCCCTTCTGGGCGGCCGCGGTCCGGTCTCGGGCGGCGCTCGGGTCGCGCGGGCGGCCGTTGCCGTCGGCCCGCTCGGTTGCAAGTTTCAGGTCGTCGAACGTGTCCTGGATTCCGGCCGCCACGACGCCGAGCTCGGGCACGACGGACGGGTCGCACATCAGGCCGAAGCCGAGGCCTCCGTCGTAGGACACGGCGGCGATCGCCAGGCCGTGGTACTGCGCCAGGAAGCCGCCGGCGTACATCGTCTTGGCCTTGCGCCCGATCAGGTAGAGCGGGAACTGCGGTCCCGGGATGTTCGAGATGAGGACGTTGAACAGGCGCGGGTGGTAGGTCAGCCGCGCCACCGGGCCGAGGGCGGGAGCCGGGATCCAGTTCATGACCCCCTCGAGCACCTCCACCACGGTCGGCTGGGTGGAGCTCTTGCAGCGGTCGAGCTCGACGCTGATCGCGCGCAGCCGCTCGACCGGGTCTTCTATCTCGATCGGCAACGCCGGCCGCAGCGTCACGACGCGGTTGCCGAGCGTCCCCTGCTCCGCCTCGGTGCGGATCGAGACCGGGACGACGGGCCGCAACTCCACGCCCGCGGGGTCGATGCCCCGCTCGAGGTAGAGCTCGCGGATGCCGCCGGCCACGACGTCGAGCATCACGTCGTTGACGGTTCCGCCGAGCGTGTTCTTGATGTGCTTGATCTCGTTCAGGTCGAGGCGGACCGTGGTGAACTCGCGGCCGGGGCCGATCGTCTTGTTGAACGGCGTCCTCGGCGCGGGCGTCTGCACCGCCTTGACGACCTCGCCCACGCCCTCGGCGCCGCGGCGGAGCCTGGCGAGCGTCCCGCCGGGGTCGCGCACGGCGCCCAGCGCCCCGCCGATCAGGCCGGTCGTTGCCTGCGCGGCCTCGCGGAAGCCCATCCCGAGCACGTCGAGCTCGGACGGCTCGCGCTCGGCCACCCAGTCCTCGTCCCCGTCGCGCGGGGTGGGCCCTTCGGTCGCCTCGATGTCCCAGAGCGCGCCGAGCACGTCGATGTTCGACACGCCGTCCATCAGCGCGTGGTGGTTGCGGGCGATCACGGCAAATTCGCCGTCCGGCAGGCCCTCGACCAGGTAGAGCTCCCACAGCGGCCGCGAGCGGTCGAGCCGGTGCGCGTGGATCTCTGCGTTCAGGTCCCAGAGCGCGTCGAGCCCACCGCCCTCGGGCAGCTGGGCGCGGCGCACGTGGTAGGCGACGTCGAAGTGCGTGTCGTCGATCCAGACCGGCCGCGCGCTGGGCGCGTTGCGCAGCCGCTGCCTGTAGCGGGGGATGAGGTGCAGGCGCTTGAGCGTGTGGGCGCGGAACTGCTCGATGGTCGGCGGCGGCCCGTCGAAGGTCGCGATCCCGCCCACGGTCATGTGCCCGCAGCCCGCCTCCTGGTGCAGGAAAGCGGCGTCGAGCGCTGTCAGACGGGTCGGCCGGCCAGTCACTTGCCCAGCCTAGGTGAGCCCAATTGCACACGCAAGCCAGGCCATGGCCGAGGCGGTAAGGTGGGTAGTAGCACTTCCCACTTTCCGCCCTGAGGAGAGAAAATGGCGACGGAGGAAAAGGACACGCGCGTTGAGGCGCCGTCGCTGTTGCGGCCGCTGGTGGAGGACCTGCACGAGCGCCGCGAGCATGCACGGCTGGGCGGCGGCGAGGAGAAGATCGCCAAGCAGCACGAGCGCGGCAAGCTCACCGCCCGCGAGCGCATCGACCTGCTGATCGACGAGGGCACGTTCCTCGAGCTCGGCATCCACGGCGGCCCGCACTTCTCGATGCAGGCGAGCCAGGGGCTGCACGCGCCCGCCGACGGCGTCATCACCGGCTGGGGCGAGGTGGCCGGGCGGCCGGCGGCCGTCTGCGCCTACGACTTCACCGTGCTCGCCGGCGCCATGGGCGCCACCGGGGAGCTCAAGGTCACCCGCCTGCGCCAGCTCGCCCTCAGCAAGCGCATCCCCTTCATCTGGCTGCTCGACTCCGCGGGCGCCCGCATCCAGGACACGCCCGGCTCGCTGTTCGCGGGCGGCGGCCTGCTGTTCCGCGAGCAGGTCACGATGAGCGGCGTAATCCCGCAGGTCGCCGCGGTGATGGGCCCCTGCGCGGCCGGCACCGCCTACATCCCGGGCCTCGCCGACTTCGTGCTGATGGTCAAGGAGCGCGGCTCGATGGCGCTGGCCGGGCCCCACCTGGTGCGCGCTGCGACCGGCGAGGACGTGACCCCGGAGGAGCTGGGCGGCTCCCGCGTGCACTGCCGCAAGTCCGGCGTGGCCGACATGGAGACCGCCTCCGACGAGGACTGCATCGAGGCGATCAAGGACTACCTCTCCTACTTCCCGGCGAACTGCGAGGAGCAGCCGCCGATGCGGCCGACGACCGACTCGAGCGAGCGCATGGACGAGGAGCTCCTCGACGTGCTCCCGCCCTCCAACCGGCAGCCGCACGACATGTACGAGGTGATCCGCCGGATCGTCGACGACGGCGAGATCTTCGACGTCAAGCGCCAGTGGGCCAAGACGGTGATCACCTGCCTGGCGCGCATGGGCGGCCGCCCGGTGGGCATCGTCGCGAGCCAGCCCAAGCAGCTCGGCGGCATCCTCGACAACGACTCCGCCGACAAGGCCGCCCGGTTCATCAACCTCTGCGACGCCTTCAACGTCCCGCTCGTCTTCCTCCAGGACGTGCCGGGCTTCATGGTGGGAACGAAGGTCGAGGCCGACGGCATCATCCGCCACGGCGCCAAGATGCTCTACGCGGTCTCCCGGGCGACCGTGCCGAAGATCACCGTGATCGTGAGGAAGGCCTACGGCGCCGGCTACTTCGTCATGTGCGGCCGCGCCTACGAGCCCGACCTGATCGTTGCCTGGCCCTCCGCCGAGATCGCCGTGATGGGCGCGGAGGGGGCCGTGAACATCATCTTCCGCAAGCAGATCGAGGCGGCCGAGGACCCCGACGCCAAGCGCACCGAGCTCCTCGAGGCCGCCCGCACGATCATCGACCCCTACATCGCCGCGAAGAACGCGATGATCGACGACGTCATCGACCCGCGCGAGACGCGCCCCACCGTGATCCGCGCGCTCGAGATGGCGGCCACGAAGCGGGTCGAGCGCCCGTGGAAGCGGCACGGGGTGATGCCGGTCTGAGTGGGCAGACCGAGGTGGTGCGACGCTTCCTCGACGCGTTCGCGGCCGGGGACGACGAGACTCAGATCGCGCTGATGCACGCCGACGTCGAGCTCGTCGAGTGGCCTGAGGCGCCCGATTCGCATCACGTCCAGGGCGCGAACGAGGCGATCCAGATCCGGAACTCCTGGTTCGAGGCGTGGGAATCCCTGCGCTTTGCGGTGGACGAATACCTCGAGGCCGGCGACCGCGTCGTGGCCTGCGGCAAGGCACACGCGCTCGGTAAGGGCAGCACGGTCCCCGTGGACTTCGAGAACTACACGGTGTTCACGCTGCGGGGCGGCAAGGTCGCGCGACTCGAGTTCTTCATCGAACGCGAGCAGGCGCTGACGGCGGCGGGCATCGCATGAGCGCCCAGCCACACGTCGACGTCGTGCTCGCATCCCGGCGCTCCGCCCCCAACCTGGAGGACACCGCATGAGCCGCTTCGAGGACCCCGCGATCATCACCTGCTCGATCTCGGGCGCCGTCGCCAACCGCGAACAGTGCCCGGCGATCCCGTACACGCCCCAGGAGTACGGCGAGGAGGCCCGCCGGGCCGTCGACGAGGGCGCCACGATGATCCACATCCACGCGCGCACGCCCGACGGCGTGCCCTCGTACGAGATCGAGGACTTCCGCGCGATCACCGAGGCCATCCTCGGCGCCGTGGACGACGTGGTCATCAACTACTCGACCGGCGCGATCGGGATCCCGAACGAGAAGCGGATTGCCTATTTGCGCGAGCTCAAGCCGGACGTCGCGGCGCTCAACATGAGCTCGATGAACTACGCCAAGTACTCGAAGAAGCGAAAGGACTTCGTCTTCAAGGCGGTCTTCGAGAACTCGTTCGACACGATCATCGAGTTCCTCACGGTGATGAACGAGCTCGGGATCAAGGCCGAGCACGAGTGCTTCGACTCGGGGCACGTGGCCAACCTCGATCCGCTCATCGACATGGGGCTGCTCGGCGAGCCGCTCCAGATCTCGTGCGTGATGGGCGTCAACGGCGGCATCCGGCCGACGCCGAAGAACCTCGCCCACATGTCCGACCAGATCCCCGGCGGCGCCGAGTCGCGCAACAACTGGGGCGTGATCGGGATCAGCCGCGACCAGTGGCGGCTCGTGGGCGCCTCCGCCTCCCTGGGAGGCAACGTGCGCGTCGGCCTCGAGGACAACTTCTACCTGCCCGACGGCGAGATGGCGCGCTCGAACGGCGACCTGATCGCGAAGGCGCGGGAGATCGTGGAGTCGATGGGCCGGCGGGTGGCGACCGCGGCCGAGACCCGGGACCTGCTGGGGGCGCCGAAGCGGGTGGAGGCATGAACGGAGCGCTCGCCGGCGTTCGCGTCCTAGACCTGAGCCGCCTTCTGCCCGGCGGCTTCTGCTCGCTGCTTCTCGCCGACTTCGGCGCCGAGGTGCTCAAGGTCGAGGACACCGGCATGGGCGACTACGTCCGCTGGGGCCCGCCGTACGTGGAGGGCGCCGAGGAGTCCGCCCGCTCGGCCCTGTTCCTCGCGCTCAACCGCGGCAAGCGCTCGATTCGGCTCGACCTGAAGAACGACAGGGGCAAGGAGATCCTGCGACGGCTCGCGCGCGACTACGACGTGCTGCTCGAGTCGTTTCGCCCCGGGGTGCTCGACCGGCTGGGCGTCGGCTACGAGGAGCTGAAGAAGGAGAACGCGGGGCTCGTCTACTGCGCGATCACGGGCTACGGCCAGGACGGTCCCTACACGGCGCGCTCGGGACACGACATGAACTACCTGGGCCTGAACGGCCTGCTTGCGCTGACCGGCGACGCCGACGGCCCGCCGGTCCAGTCCGCCGGGCAGATCGCGGACATCGGCGGCGGTGGATTGATGGCCGCGGTCGGGATCCTGGCGGCCCTCAAGGAGCGCGACCGCTCCGGCGAGGGGCAGGTCGTGGACGTCTCGATGTTCGACGGCGCCCTCTCCTGGCTCGCGCTCGTGGCCGGCAAGTACCTGGCCGACGGCAAGGCGCCGCGCCGCGGCGACCTCGAGCTGGCCGGCAGGCTCATCTGCTACCGGCCCTACGCCTGCAAGGACGGCTGGGTCACGCTCGGCGCGCTGGAGCCCAAGTTCTGGCAGGCCTGGTGCCGCGGGGTCGATCGCGAGGACCTGATCGAGAAGCAGTTCGAGGCGCCGGGCAGCGAGGCCCACGCCGACGTCGAGCGGATCTTCCTCGAGCGCACGCGCGAGGACTGGCGCGAGTTCGCCTCCGAGCACGACTGCTGCCTCGAGCCGCTGCTCGAGCTGGACGAGGCGCTCGACTCCGAGCTCGTGCGCGCGCGCGAGATGGTGGTGGAGCTCGACCAGCCCGGCACCGAGGGCGTGAGGCAGGTCGGCGTGCCGGTCAAGCTTTCCCGGACCCCCGGTGCGCCGCAGGGCCCCGGCCCGGTGCTCGGCCGGGACACGGAGGAGGTGCTCATGGCGATCGGCTACTCCCGGGAGGAGATCGAGGCGCTCGAGGGCGAGGGCGCGGTCGGCGGCCCGGTGGCCGGCACCCAGGGCTCCTTCATGTCGTGAACGAGAACGGCCTACTGAAGATGAAGGAGCTCGCCGAGGCGAGCGGCGTCAGCGCGGGCACGATCAAGCACTACCTCCGCGAGGGGCTCCTGCCGGAGCCGGTCAAGACCTCGCGCAACATGGCCTACTACCCGCCGGAGTTCGTCGAGCGGATCAGGCTGATCAAGCAGCTCCAGGAGGAGCGCTTCATGCCGCTCAAGGTGATCAAGGGGATGCTCGACGAGGACCCGGACCGCGCGAAGGCGCTCGTGGAGCTGGAGGACCGCATCCTCGAGCGCGCGCTCGCGGGGGAGGAGAAGCGCACCTCGGCGGCGGAGGTCAAGCGCCGCTATGAGGTGCCGCAGGAGGTGCTCGCGCGCCTCGAAGAGCTCGGCATCCTCAGCCCCAACAGCCGCGGCTACTCGCCGTCAGACGTGCGCGTGGTGGAGGCGATCAGCCGCTTCCGCGCCGGCGGCTACGACGAGCGCATCGGCTTCACCGTCTACGACACCCTCCGCTACAAGCGCGTGCTCCAAGACCTCGTGAAGGAAGAGGTGAGCGTGCTGATGGAGCGCCTCGCCGGCGAGATGGACACCGAATCCGCCGTCGAGCTGATCGAGGCGGGCTCGGCGCCGCTGCAGGACCTGATCGGCGCGCTTCACTCCAAGCTGCTGATCGCGGAGCTGCAGGAGCAGCGCGCGGCTCGCGGCTAGGGAGTGCCCGGCGCCGGCGAGAGCTGCACGCGCGCGCCCACGTGCGCCGACGCCGTCTCCGCCTCGTGCTGCAGAAGCTCGACGACGACCCTCGCCACGTGGGGGCTGAACTGGGTCCCCGCGTTCGCCTGGATCTCGGCGAGTGCCTTGGCGAGCGGCATCGCGTCACGGTAGGAGCGGGTGGTGGTCATGGCGTCGAAGGCGTCGCAGCAGGCCACGATGCACGCCTCCACCGGGATCTCGTCGCCCTTCAGCCCGTCCGGGTAGCCGTTGCCGTCCCAGCGCTCGTGTGACGAGCGGACGATGCGGCCGACCTCGCCGAGCACTCCGCCCACGCGGTTGAGCATCCGCTCGCCCTCGACGGTGTGGGTCTTGATCACGAGCCACTCCTCGTCGTTGAGCTTGCCCGGCTTGTTGATGATCTCCTTGGGCACGGCGATCTTGCCGATGTCGTGGAGCAGCGCGCCGAACTCGACGTTGCGACGCTCATGTGCGTCGAGGCCCATAGCGTCAGCCACGCGGAGCGCCAGCGTCACCACTCCCCAGCTGTGGCTGCCGGTGTACTCGTCGTCGGCCTCGAGCACGTCGCTCAGCAGCAGCGTGGTGCCGCGGTAGGCGCGGCCGAGCTCGACGGCGTGCTCGATGCGGGCCTGACGCTCGCGCGCGAAGACGGCGATGAGGCCCAACAGGGGTAGAACAAGCAGCCAGCCGCCGGAGTGCTCGGTCCCGACGAGCGCGGCCATGAAGCCGATCGGCGTGAGCAGGACGTCGATCACGATCACGAGGTCGAGGAGCTGCGGCTGAAGGCGCGGCGGCACTCGCAGGATGAGCCACTCGTGCGCGGTTGAGAAGAGGACCTCGCCAACGATCTGGGCGGCGAGCGCGGCGGCGTAGATCCACCAGTGGGACCAGCCCGCGGTCTGCACACCCGCCACGAGCAGCACGAGCGTCGGCGCGATCGCGTACGCGGCGTCGGTCGGGCCGATCAGAAGGCGGTCTATGTGCTTCTTGCCGGCAATCAGCTCGGGGACCACCGTGAGCGTGGAAGCGGCCACGACAAGCAGCGGGACGAGCGGCGTGGGAAGAAGGAACAGCATCGGCACGAACACGAGCTGGGTGGGGATCGTGTAGCCGGCGCCGACCGCGAACTGGATCCGCTTGGCCAGGAGGAACGCGATCAGGAAAGCGACCGTCGTCCACATGGAGAACGACCGAGTAGCGGTGAACCCGACGGCCATCGCGATCCCTACGGCGACCACCGGCAGCGCCAGGCAAAGCTCCACCACCCGCTCGCGCGCGGGAAGGGGCTCGGGAGCCGAGCGCTGGTAGTCCTCGATCAGCTCGACGACGTCGGGGCTGAGTTCAGTGTTTTTCGCCGTTGCCATGGGGTCGGGAGCGGCGTTTGCCCCCTGCAATTGATCGGCATTCCACCCCGCTCGCTTAACCAATTTGGGTGGTTTTGTAATTCGACGTATGTCCGAGGGCGAAAACGGGCGACATACCGCACTCTGTGAGAGAGCAACGGATTGCTAGGGAGGCATCACCTTGAAGACACTCACCCGGAAGACCCATCTGATCGCTGCCGCCGCAACCTGCGCGTCGGCGATCTTCTTCGCCGCCGCGCCGGCCGCCAACGCAGGGCTACTGGTCAAGTCGGCCACCGACTGCACGAGCCCGGCCGCGTCGCACCCCTTCTCCAAGTGGTACGACAACTCGAGCTACATCCCCGCCCCGCAGGGTTCGTTCGAGAGCGGTGCGAGCGACTGGTCGCTGAGTAACGCCAGCGTCGACAGCGGCAATGAGTCGTACAACGTCGCGGGCGACCACGGCTCACATTCGCTGAAGATCAAGCCCGGCGGATCGGCTCTCACGCGCACGATTTGCGTCGGCCTCGACCGACCGACTCTCCGCTTCTTCTCGCGCTCGAGCGGCGGCCTGCTTGGGCTGACGACGATGGCGGTCAGCGTTCGCGTGGAGACCTCGCTCGGACTGGTCGTCGAGCTGCCGATCGGCGTGGCGCTGCCCGGCTCCAAGTGGCAGCCCTCGCTGCCGATGCCGATCCTCGCCAACTTGCTCCCGTTGCTCCCGGGGCAGATGACGCCGGTGCAGTTCCGCTTCACCCCGCTCCTTGGCGGGACGTACTGGATCGACGACGTGTACGTCGATCCGAAGAACCGCGCGTAGCAGGTAGGGGAATCAGAGGAGCACGGCGCGCTCACCAGAGCGCGTCGTGCTCTTCCATTACGCCGTACCCCTCGCGCAGCGACGTCCCATCAGGCAACACTCCCGTGAAGGCGCCGAACGGCTGGCGGTAACGGCTCTTGAGCAGCAGCAGGTTCACGTTTTCGCTGCGCTCGGCCCACGGGGTGAACGCGAGCCCCGCCACCCGGGACAGGTCGGGGGCGAACTCGACGGGGTCCACCTCAACGAGGTCATCTCCTCGCCAGACGCGCCTCTCGCTCGCTCCGGGGGCATCGTGGATGCCGTCGACGAGGTTCCACGCCACGGGCGAGCCGTCCTCTGCCACGCCCACCCCGGCCGACCAGCGCCAGAAGGTGTGGCGGTCGTGGCGGCCGTCGCTGTCGTCCACGATCCCCCGGGCGTGGACGCGGTAGGTCTGGCCGCCCACGTTCACGCGCCCGCGCGCGGGCACGCCGCCCTGCTTGCGCGTCCAGATGATGTTCCCGCCGGGCGTGCGCGACTTGCGCTCGAAGCCGGCGTTCTCCTCGAGCTGCAGCTCGATCACGCGCTCCACAAGCACCCGCCCGGGCGAGAGGTGAACCCCGCGCGAGCCCTTGAACAGCCGCCCGTCCGGCAGTGCCACGGCCCACCAGCGCTGTGGCAGCGGGCCTACTCGCGCGTCGCCCGCGCACAGCATGAGGTCGGAGGAGAACACGCCGACCCAGCGCCAGCGCTTGTGTAGCGGCATCAGGAGTTGCGCGGCGTGGGGAAGATCGAGTCGAGCTCTTCGAGGTCGGCGGCGGTCGGCTCCCAGCGTAGGGTCGCGGCGTTCGCGCGTACCTGCTCCGGCTTCGTCGCGCCCGCGATCACCGACGCCACCATCGGCTGGGCCGCGAGCCCTGCGATCCCCACGTCGAGCAGTTCGATCCCGCGCTCGCTGGCGAACGCCTGCGCCGCCTCCAGGCGGTCGAACGTGGCGTCGTCGGCGATCTCGGGCCGGCCGTGCAGGCGCGTGCCCTCGGGGGCGGGCTCGCCGCGGCGGTACTTGCCGGTGAGCAGCCCGCTCGACAGCGGGAAGAACGGCAGGACCGCGACGCCCAGCTGTTCGGCCTCGGGCACCACTTCGGCCTCGATGCCGCGCTTCAGCAGGCTGTACTCGTTCTGCACGCTCACGAAGCTGGCGTAGCCGTTCTCCCGCGCGCAGCCGGCAGCCTCGTCGAGCTCGCCGGCGGTGAAGTTGGAGCAGCCGATGTAGCGGACCTTGCCCGCCTTCACCAGCTCGTCGAGCGCTGCGAGCGTCTCCTCGATCGGAGTCTCGCCGTCGGGGCGGTGGTACTGGTAGAGGTCAATCACGTCGGTATGGAGCCGGCGCAGCGAGGCGTCCACCGCCTCGCGGACGTAGGCCTTCGACCCACGCGGCCGCACCGACGGCCCGTTCGCTCCCATGTCCATTCCGAACTTGGTCGCGAGCACCACCTGGTCGCGGCGGCCGTTCAGCACCTCGCCGAGCAGCGTCTCGCTGCCGCCCTGGTCCCCGTAGATGTCGGCGGTGTCGAGGAAGTTAACGCCTGCGTCGAGAGCGGCGTCCACGACGGCGCGTGTGCCGTCGAGATCCACCCGGCGACCGAAGTTGTTGCAGCCGAGGCCGACCACCGACACGCTGAGTCCGCCGAGGTTGCGCTTGGGGAGCTGCGCCATGACGGCGCGGACTCTATTGAGGCGGCATGAACGGGCTCGTGAAGACCGTTCGGTACGCGCGCCGGCCGTTGCGGTCCTCGGCGCGGTCGGCGCTGCCAAGCGTCTTCACGATCGCCGTCGACGCCAGGTAGCGCAGAGGCTCGGGTTCCCACTTGCGCGAGCGGTGTCCCACCCATGGCAGCGAGACGAGGTCGCTGTCGCGGCCGAGCGCGAGATCGGCAAGCGTGCGCCCGGAGATGTTCGCCGCCACCACGCCGTGGCCGACGTAGCCGCCGGCGAAGCCGAAGCCGGACGCGCGGTCGAACGAGATGCTCATCGACCAGTCGCGCGGCACCGCCAGCGGTCCGCCCCAATGGTGGGTCACGCGCGCGTCCTCGGCGATCGGGAAGTTCCAGCGCAGCGCGGTCTCGAGCCGCGTGCGCACGGCGTCGTTGCGTTCGTTGCGTTCGTCGATCGGCCGCCCGAGCCGGTACGGCGCGCCGCGCCCGCCGATCGCGATCCGCCCGTCGCTGGTCCGCTGCGCGTAGAAGAAGAGGTGGTGGCGGTCGCCGATCAGGAGGCCGTCGGTCCAGACGTGCTTCTCCCAGGCCTCGTCGGACAGCGGCTCGGTGGCGATCATCAGCGAGTAGAGCGGCAGGTAGTTGCGGCTCGAGCCGTGCAGACTGCTCGTGTAGGACTCGGTCGCACGCAGCACGATGTCCGCCCGCACCGTCCCGTGCTCGCAGCGCACCGAGCCGGGGCCGGCGTCGAGCGCGCGCGTGCGCTCGTAGATCTCCACGCCCAGGCGCTCGCACGCATGCGCGAGCCCGCGCACGAGCCGCGCCGGATCGATCCGCGCCGCGTGCGGCGTGTAGGACGCCGCGCGCACGCGATTGATCGCCGCGAGCGCACCGCTCTCCGCAGGACCGAGCATCCACAGGTCCTCGTCGCTCATGCCGACCTCACGCGACGCCCGCACGCTGTCGGCGAGCCGCTCCTCCTGCGGCGCTGTCGTCGCGACCGTGAGCATCCCGGCCTTCAGATAGCCGCACTCGATGCCCTCGCGCTCGGCCACCTCGCCGATCTCGTTCACCGTGTTGAAGGTCTCGCGCGTCGCGCGCTTCACCGCCTCGCGGTCGCTCTTTCTCTCATACGCGCGCGGGCTCGCGGAGATGCCACTCGAGGCCCAGCCGCCGTTGCGCCCGGACGGGCCGTAGCCCGCCACCTCGGCCTCGAGCACCGCGATGCGCAGGTCCGGCTGGAGCTGCTTCAGGTAGTACGCGCTCCACAGTCCGGTAAAGCCGGCGCCGACGATCGCGACGTCGCAGGTGAGGTCGCCGGGCAGCGCCGGGCGCGGCGTCAGCGGCTCCGGCAGCTGGTCCAGCCAGAGACTGCGGGCGCGGTACCGGGACTCGTCGCCCATGGCCACGTTTTCAACTTGCTCGCGAGTCACGGGCCACAACATTAGATTCTCCGTCTGGATGAGCACCGTTGCCTTCTTCCCGGAGGGCGCCTTTGGCCCGACTAACAACTGCGTTGGCATCGGCAACGTGCTGCGCGAGCGCGGCCATCGCGTGGTCTTCATCGTGGAGGAATCGTTCGCCGGCAGCCTCGAGGAGAAGGGCTTCGAGGAGCGCACGATGCGGCTGGCGCCGCCCCCCGAGGAGCCGGAGGTGCCGGGTCAGTTCTGGAAGGACTTCATCCGCGAGACGGCGCCCGTGTTCCGCACGCCCACGATCGAGCAGCTCGCGGGCTTCATTGAGCCGACCTTCCGTGCGCTCTGCGACGGGTCGAGGTACGTGCACGACCGCCTGCTCGAGATCTTCGACGAGGTCCAGCCCGACGTGATCGTCGAGGACAACGTGGTGAGCTTCCCCGCGCTGCAGGCGAGCGGCCGCCCGTGGGTGCGCATCGCCTCCTGCAACCCTGCCGAGATGAAGGACCCGGCCGTGCCGCCCACCTTCTCCGGCTACCCCTCGCACGACCGCTCCGGGTGGCCGGCCTACTGGGACGAGTACCGGCGCGCGCACGCCGACCTCCACGCCGAATTCGACGAGTTCTGCCGCTCGCACGGAGCGCCGCCGCTGCCGGAGCTCGACTTCATGCACGAGTCGCCGTTTCTCAACCTCTCCCTCTACCCGGACGAGGTGGACTACGCGCGCGAGCAGCCGCTCGCGCCGACCTGGCACAACCTCGAGGCGAGCGTCCGCACCACCGACGCCGCCTGGCAGCTGCCCGAGCCGCTCGCCTCCGCCACCGGCCCGCTCGTGTACCTGTCACTCGGCTCGCTCGGCTCGGCCGACGTCGAGCTGATGCGCGCGCTGATTGTCACGCTCGCCGTCAGCCGCTACCGCGTGATCGTGTCGAAGGGACCACAGCACGAGGAGCTCGAGCTGGCGGACAACATGGTGGGCGAGGAGTTCCTGCCTCAGACCTCCGTGCTGCCGCAGGCGGACGTCGTGATCACGCACGGCGGCAACAACACGGTCACGGAGTCACTCTGGTTCGGCAAGCCGATGGTCGTGCTCCCGCTCTTCTGGGACCAGTACGACAACGCGCAGCGAATCCACGAGACCGGGTTCGGCATCCGCCTCGACACCTACGAGCACGAGGCCGAGGAACTCCTAGGCGCGATCGAAAGCCTCCTCGAAGACGGCCTCCTCAGGGAGCGGCTGGCGGCCACATCTGCGCGACTCCAGCGACGCCCAGGAACGACCAAGGCAGCCGAGCTGATCGAGCAACTAGGAACTAGGAACTAGGAACTCGTCAAGCAGCCGGCGGGCGATTGCCAGTCGCGGCGGAACCGCCATCCCCTCAACTTCCCCCCGCGCAATAGCAGCAAGCTCGGCCCGCTCAAACCAGCGCACATCGTCCAGCTCGCCATCGCGGATCTCCGGCTCGCCGCCCGCATAGCGCGCGTGGAAGCCGAGCATCAGGGAAGCCGGGAACGGCCACGGCTGCGACGAGCGGTAGGTCACCTCGTCCACCTGCACCGACGCCTCCTCGAGCACCTCACGAGCCACCGCCTCCTCGAGGCTCTCGCCCGGTTCGACGAAGCCGGCAAGCGCGGAGTAGCGGCCGGTGGGCCAAGTGGCCTGGCGGCCGAGCAGCGCGCGGTCGCCGTCGTGGATCAGCATGATCACGACCGGGTCGGTGCGCGGGTGGTGCTCGGCGCCGCAGTTCGGGCAACGGCGCAGGAAGCCGGCCTCCTCGACGTTTGTGTGCGCTCCGCAGCGCGCGCAGTGCGGGTGGGCGCGGTGCCAGTTGACCATGGCGGTTCCGTACGCGAGCAGCCCGGCGTCCTCGGCGGAGAGCAGCGCTCCCACCTCGCGCAGGCCCATGAGCTGCGCGCCCGCGGGCGGGTCGAAGCCCTCGGCCGCCGCCACGGCGAACACGGCACCCGCCGAATCGAGCCCGAGCAGCACCGGCTCGTCGAGCGAGGGCAGGGCGCCGAGCGGAATCAGCGCCGGCCGCGAGCCCGAGTCCACATACACGCCGTCCTGCGCGACCACGAGCGCGCGCGAGACGTCGTCGGCCAGACGTTCCGCGAGCCAGCGATCGTCCGTCCGCTTCATCCCCGCGCGGTCGAGCCGGACTCCCGCGAACGTGTTCGATCCAGCCGTCACGCCCCGTACGGTACGCAGCCGAGCGGCCCGGGTACGCGTGCTTCCTGGGTAAGCTTTGGATTGACTCGTCAGTCAACCGGAGGGGGAAGACGGTGCGAGCCGCCGCGATTCAACTCAACTCACAGGAAGACAAGGCACGCAACCTCGAGACGGCGGACCGTCTCACACGTGCGGCTGCCGCGGATGGGGCGGACTTCATCCTGCTGCCCGAGAAGTGGACCGCGCTCGGCACGCCCGACGACTACCGCCGAGCCGCCGAGCCGCTCGATGGCGGCGGGCCGGCCATCGACTGGGCGCGCTCGACCGCGCGCGAGCTGGGCGTCGACCTGGTGGCGGGCTCGATCTCCGAGCAGCGCGAGGGCCACGACAAGCTCGGCAACACCTCGATCCACTTCGGTCCCGACGGCGAGATCAAGGCCGTCTACCGCAAGATCCACATGTTCGACGTGGTGGTCGGCGGCCAGGAGTACCGCGAGTCCGAGGCGGAGGAGCCGGGCGACGAGATCGTGCTCTCCGAGACGCGCGACGGCGTGCCCTTCGGCATGACCGTCTGCTACGACCTTCGCTTCCCTGAGCTGTACCGGATCCTGGCGATCCGCGGGGCCCGCATCCTGCTCGTGCCCGCGGCGTTCACGAAGATCACCGGCCAGGCGCACTGGGAGCTCCTCAACCGTGCTCGCGCGATCGAGAACCAGGCGTTCGTCATCGCGGCCGACCAGATCGGCTCCCACCCGCCGGACAAGGAGAGCTTCGGCGGTTCGCTGATCGTCGATCCGTGGGGCGAGGTACTCGCCCGCGCCGCCGACGAGGAGACCTTCATCGCGGCCGACCTCGACCTCGCCCGCCAGGACGAGATCCGAGAGCAGCTGCCGAGCCTCGCAAACCGCATGCCGGCCGCCTACGCGTGGCCGCAGGAGGTATCAGCCTGATGGCCGCCGCAGGGGGGCGTCCGCGCAACGGCGTGGACAAGCAGCGGGTGATCCTCGACGCGGCGATCCGCGTCTTCGCGCGCCAGGGGTTCCACAGCTGCCGCGTGTCGGACGTGGCTGACGAGGCTGGCGTGGCCTACGGGCTCGTCTACCACTACTTCAGCTCGAAGGAGGAGATCCTCAACACGCTCTTCACCGAGCGCTGGCAGCTGATGCTCGACGCCATCGTCGAGATCGACTCGCGCGAGGAGCTCAGCGCGCGCGACAAGCTCGGCCAGGTGGCCGGCTTCATCATCGACTCCTACCGCCACGAGCCGGACCTGATGAAGGTGATCATCGTGGAGGTCACGCGCGCGGCAAACACGTTCGGCCGCCACCACCTCGACAAGATCCGCGAGGCCTACAACCTGATCGCGGGCATCGTGGAGCAGGCGCGCGTGGACGGCTCGTTCAAGTCGGACATCTCCGCCGAGTTCGCGGCGATGTGCTTCTACGGCGCGATCGAGCAGCTGCTGACGGCCTGGATCTTCGACGTTCTGCCCAAGTCCGACGAGGACTACGAGCGGGCGAAGGGGCTCGTCGTGGAGGCGATCTGCGGCGGCCTCGAGAACGACGCCGTCGGCGCATCGGCTCTTTCGAGCTAGCGGGCTAGACTGGCGACCCCATGGATAACGAGATCGTCAAGCGCCTCGCTTGGAGCGGGCTGCTCGCGGGTATAGGTGCCCTCACCACGATCGTGGCGAACAAGATCGCCACCGCGATCTGGGTCCGCGCTTTCGGCGAAGACCCACCCGAGTAGTCATGGCCCCGGACGAGAGCAGCCAGGAGACACAGGACATGCCGGCCGTCGAACAGCAGGCAAGCCAATCTCCGATGGATGCCCACGCCGCCGCAGGCGACGGCGATCCGCTTCCGCTGATCGGCGCGGCGTTCGTCGGCGGCTTCGTACTGGCGAAGATCCTGAAGCACTTCGGAGGTGACGACTGATGACAACCGGTAACGGCGGCGCGCCTCCGGGCAGCGCCGAGAAGTCGCTCGGCGACATCGTCCAGGAGGTCACCGAGAAGGCACAGCTGCTCGTCCACGAGGAGATCGAGCTCGCCAAGGCCGAGGTCACGCAGAAGTTCACGCGGCTCGGCAAGGGAGCGGCACTCGCAGCGGTCGGCGGCATCTTCCTGCTCTTCATGCTCATCTACTTCCTGGAGGCGCTGTCGTGGTTCTGGGTCGACCTCTTCAACTTCAACGCCGCCTGGCCCGGGTTCCTGATCACCACCGGCATCCTGCTCGTATTCGGCGCGATCGCGATCCTGATCGCCGTGCGCCTGTTCAAGAAGGGCGCACCGCCGGTGCCCGAGATGGCCATCGAGGAGGCCAAGAAGACGCAGGAGATGCTCGAGGAGGCGCGGCACTGATGACCCGCTCGCCCGAGGAGATCCGCGCGTCGCTCGAGAGCACCCGCTCGGAGCTCGCCTTCTCGCTCAACGACCTGCAGGGAAAGGTCCGCGAGCTCACCAACTGGCGCCGCCAGCTGACCGAGAACAAGAAGAACGCGGTGATCGCTGCGGGCGTCGCCGGGTTCCTCATTGGTGGGGGCGTAGCCGCCACTTTCGGGCTGTTCCGACGCCGTTAGGGCGCGTCCGAAGCGGGCTTTAGCCTGCGATCGGAAGTGCCAAGCACGCGGGCGATCCTGAAGATCCTGCTGGTTACTGCGGCTACCGCTGCGGTTCTCTACGTCCTTTATCTGATCCGCTCGATCCTCGGGCTGGTGTTCATCGCCGTCTTCCTGGCGGTGGCTCTCGGGCCCGCCGTGGACCTCTACCAGCAGCGTGTGCGCCTGCCCCGGGGGATCGCGATCCTGGCCGTCTACCTGACGATCCTCGGCGGCATCGTCGGCATCGGGCTGCTCGTGGTCCCGCCGATCGTGACCAACGTCAACCACTTCGTGAACAAGGTCCCGAGCTACGTGCAGGACCTGCGCAAGAACGAGACGGTGCGCAAGTACGACAACAAGTACCACGTCACCGAGAAGCTGGATGAGGAGGCGAAGAAGCTCCCGAACCGCCTCGGCGACGCCGCCAGCGCGCTCACCTCGGTCACCGTCGGTGTCTTCTCCACGCTGTTCCAGCTTGTCACCGTGCTGGTGCTCACCTTCTTCTTCCTGCTGGACGGGAAACGCATGATCGACTGGGGCTTACGCCAGTTAGAGCCCGGGCGCGCCGAGCGGGTGCGCTCCGTGGCCAACGACGTCTACTCGGCCACGAGCGGCTACGTGATCGGCAACTTCATCATCTCGATCATCGCCGGTACGAGCACCTACATCGTCCTGATGGTCCTGAACGTCCCGTTCGCGGTTCCGCTCGCCGTGGTCATGGCGTTCCTCGACCTGATCCCGCTCGTCGGCGCGACCATCGGCGGCGTCGGCATCGGCATCGTCGCCGCGATCTCCGACTTCCCCACCGCGCTGATCGTGTGGGCGATCTTCTTCATCGTCTACCAGCAGATCGAGAACAACCTGCTGCAGCCGATCATCTACCGCCGCACCGTCGCGCTGCACCCGCTGGTCGTCCTGATCGCCGTGCTGATCGGCGGCAGCCAGCTCGGCGTGCTGGGGGCGCTCATCGCGATTCCGGTGGCAGCCGGATTGCAGATCCTGTTGAAGGACTGGTGGCGAACCCGCAAGGGGAGCATCGTCACGCCCGAGGCGCCGAAGCCCCCGCCACCGCCGGCGTCTGGCGAAGTGGCTACTGAGTCGCCGTAACCGAGCTCGCTCGCAGCCGGGGCGGGCATCTCTCGCGAGATCGTTCCGTTATCAAACGATCTGTCGAGGGAGGTCGCGCTCAATCGGGCGCCGCGAGACAGATGCCTTTCCAGATCGTTTGGTTACCGAACCGTGCCGTAGCGCCGGCTATTCAACAAAGTGGCGCGGAATGCCGCCCACGCCCAAGAGCCCCGGGCCCGTATGCACTCCCAGCACCGGGCCGACCTCCGACACCCATACAGGCTCGCTGTTGAAGATCTCCCGGCAGGCGTCGACCAGCTTCTCGGCCTGCTCAGGGCTTTGGATGTGCTGCACCACCCAGCCGTCCGCCCCGGCGGCATGCCGCTGGCGCGCGTAGTCGACCATCCGGTCGAACGCGCGGGCGCTCGTGCGCACCCGCTCCACCGGAGTCATCTCGCTCTCGACGGTGAGGATCGGCTTGATCTTCAACGTCGAGCCGATCCACGCGCTCGCCGCGCCGATGCGCCCGCCGCGGCGCAGGTACTCGAGCGTGTCGATCGCGAACCAGATCTTGAGGCTCTTGCGGGCCTCGCGGACGGCGGCTTCAACGGCGTCGAGGTCGCCGCCCTCCCGCGCGACCTTGGCCGCGGCCAGCGCAAGGAGCGCGATGCCTCCGGCGCCCGTGGCGGAGTCGATCACCCGCACGCGCCCGCCCTCGCCGTCGCGCTCCAGCGTCTCGACGGCCTGCCGCGCCGCGTCGCACGTGCCGGACAGTCCGGCGGAGATGTGGATCGACACCACGTCGTGGCCCTCGGCGATCAGCGGCTCGTAGACCTCGAGGAAATCGCCCACCGGAGGCTGCGAGGTCGTGGGCAGCGCCTGGGCCCCGCGAAGCTCTTCGTAGAAGGTTTCGTAGTCGTCGATGTTCGCTTCGCGAACAGTTTTTTCTCCGCCGAAGTTGACGTAGAGCGAAACGACATGAATTTCGTTTGAGCGGACTAGCCGGGCGGGCAAATAGCCGGTAGTGTCCGTGACGACTGCGACGTGCGACATGCGCGGGGCAGCCTATAGAGGCCGGTCGCGAGAGGGGCGACGGGCCGGGGGCGACACATAACCCGGAGGAGGGATTCTTGACGGGCATCGAGATGGAGCGAGTAGAGAGTCTGCTGCGCGAACGTTCGGCAGAGATGACCCGGACAAGAGACGCCTCCAAGGTGCATTTGAGCCTCGACGGCTCAGCGGTGGAAGTCCCCGAGCCCGCCGAGCCCGAGCCCGTCGTGGAGGTCACGCACGAAGGCACCTGTGCCGACTGCGGCGATCGCATTTCGAGCGCCCGCCTCGCCGCCCTTCCTGACGCCGTGCGCTGCGTCAGCTGCCAGCGCCAGCTCGAGTCACAGACCGGCTAGCGCGGCCGCCTCGGCTCGCGGCCCCAGGTCCCTAGACTGGCCGCGTGCCCAAGACCCTCCTTACCGGTGCAACCGGTTTCATCGGATCGCATGTGGCACACGAGCTTGCCGGCCGTGGCGACGAGCTGCGCCTGACCGTCCGCGAGAACTCGCCCAAGGAAGCGCTCGACGACATCGACCACGAGGCGGTCAAGTGCGACCTCCTCGACCGCCGCGCCGTCCGCCGTGCGGTGACCGGCGTGGAGAAGGTGTTCCACTGCGCGGGCCTCGTCTCGCTCCGCGCGCGCGACAACGAGAGGGTGTTCCAGGTGAACGCGCTCGCCACGCGCCTCCTGCTCGAGGAGTGCCTGCGTGCGGAGGTGCAGCGGGTGATCTTCACCTCGAGCGTCGCCGCGATCGGGCCCGCGCCGCGCGGCGGCACCGCGGACGAGACGCAGGTGTTCACGGCCGGTGCCCTCGGCATCCCGTACGTCAACTCCAAGCACGAGGCCGAGGTCGAGGCGTTCCGCATGGCCGCCCACGGGCTGCCGGTCGTCTGCGTGAACCCGACCTTCGTCTACGGCCGCGGCGATGTCCACGGTGGCTCCACCGGCCTGGTGCGCCGCTTCCTGCTCGGCCGCATTCCGGTCTACACCGACGGCGCCATCAACGTTGTCGACGTGCAGGACGTGGCCCGCGGCCACCTGCTGGCGGACGAGAAGGGCGAGCCCGGCGAGCGCTACATCCTCGGCAACCGCAACTACACCTGGGACCGTCTTTTCGCCGACCTCGCCCGCGTGTCTGGCGTCGAGCCGCCGCCGCTCAAGCTGCCGCCGGCGGTCGCGATCCGGATGGCCGAGGTGCTCGAGCGCGGTCCCGGGCGCCCGCCGGTGACGGCCGTCGAGGTGCGCTCGGCCAGCCAGTGGTGGACATACAAGTCGAGCAAGGCCAAGCGCGAGCTGGGCTGGACCACCTCGCCGCACGAGGACACGATCGAGGACACCGTGAACTGGTACCTCGAGCGCGAGGGCGACCGCATGGCGCGCGGCAAGCGCTCGCAGCCGTTCCAGTACAAGCTCGCGGCCCGCACGCTGTCCACGATCGAGGGCGTGGTCGGACGGCTGCGGTAGGGAAAGTCGCGTTCATCCTCGCCGGGGGCGCCTCGCGCGGCGCCTACCAGGCGGGCTGCCTCAAGCGGCTCGAGGAGGAGGGCATCGAGCCGGAGCTGATCGTGGGCTCGTCGATCGGCGTCTGCAACTCGCTCGTCTACACGACCGGCGGCGCCGAGGCGCTGTGGGCATTCTGGTCGCGAGCCAAGTCGCTGCCGCAGATCCTCGACCTGTCCGTCCGCCGCAACGCGATCTTCGGCAACTCGTTCTTCTCGATGGACCGGCTCATCCGCTACGTGGAGAAGGAGGTGGACTTCGACCGCTGCTTCCACTCCCAGCGCGAGCTCACCTACATCGTGGCCAACCTCTCCGCGGGCCACGAGGAGCTGCGCGGCAACCGCAGCGAGGCCGACGTCGACCGGTTCCGCACCGTCACGCGCATCGGCTACTCGATTCCGATCCTCCACCCGCTGATCGAGCTGGATGGCGACATGTACGCCGACGGCGGCTTCCTCTGGAACGTGCCGTTCGAGTACGCCGAGCGCTGCGACGCCACCGACATCTACATCCTGTCCGTCGTGCCTTCGGAGCTGCCGCGGGCAGACTCGCTGCGCTTCGTGCCGCAGGTGGCGGCGCGGATGTACGACGTCTTCTGGCGCACGTTCGGCAACTCGTCCCACCTCGAGAAGCAGCTCGACGAGAGCGGCCAGTATCACGGCATCAACGTCACGGTGCTCGAGCCGAGCCCCGAGACCGGCATGTTCGACCCGCTCGCGATGCTGAACGCGCACCCCGGCAAGTCGAAGAAGCTGCTGTGGGAGGGCTACCGAGACACCGAGCGCGCGCTCCATGGCGGCGGTCGACCTGCAGAGGGTGCGCGCCGCCCCCGCTAACCTCCGCCCATGGCGACCCTCTATCGCTGCAAGACGCCGACGGACCTGCTCTGCGCCTGCGGAAAAGTGGCTAGACGGCTGCGCCGCGCGGGTATCGAGTTCGACGAGGTGCGCGTCCCCTACCTGAAACGAGACAGGCCCGAGATCGAGGTGCTCACGGGCCAGCGCTGGGTGCCCGTGCTCGTGCACGGCGAAGAGGTGATCAGCGACTCCAAGCGGATCTGCGAGTACATCGACCACATCTCGCAGCCGCCGGCGGAACCGGTTCAGGAGCCCGGCTGATGCCGGGTTACCGCCGCGCGTACAAAACCGTCAAGGTCGTCTACCCGCTCGTACTCGCCGCCTACCGGCGCTGGGACCAGCTCAGCGCGGAGGAGAAGGAGCGCTACCGGCAGCAGGCAAAGCGCTACTCGAAGCAGGCCTACGTGTACGCGCGGGACACGGCCGCCAAGGCGCCGCTGCCGAAGCGCGGAGGGAAGGGCAAGCGGCGCTGATCAGGGTCCCGGCGGAGTGCGCGGGATCTCGTAGCGCTTGGCGGGGAGGAACGCCGACTTCGGTCCGTTGGGGCCGACGCGTGCGGCGGACGCCCTCGATGCCTTCTTGGTCGTCCACGACACCGGCGCGGGCGGCAACGTGAGCAGCGGAGGCCAGGTGGCGGCGTCAACCTGCCCGGTCACCGGCAGGCCATTGGACGTCTGGAACGCCTTGACAGCGTTGATCGTCGCGGTGTCGAAGGTGCCCGTGGGGGAGATCGGCTGGCCCGCGGACATCAGGTGCTCCTGCGCCCACAAGACGACGTCGCCCTTCGAGCCGGACTTGAGCAGCGGGTAGCCAACGGGCGCCGGCAGCACGGCGGTCGGGTCAGGCGGCGCGATGGCCTTCCAGCCGGCGGAGCTCGCCGACTGCCACGACCACCAGCTCACGCCCGGCGCGCCGTAGCCGGCGGACAGCGCGCGGAAGCGCTGCACGTCGGCCGTCGACGGATTGTCGTAGAGCTGGCCGAGCGGGAAGATCTGGCGCCCGTACACCTGGTTCCACAGGTAGGTGTGCGCGAGCGCGGTGTCGACGCTCGTGCCGATCGCCTTCCAGTAGACCTGTGGCGCGTTGTACTGCGCGCCGTTCGGGCCGAGGAACACCGAGTACGGAAGCGACGGGTGGTAGTCGACGTACGGGAAGCTGGCGAGCCCGAGCGGGTAGTCCGGCCCGATCAGAGAGCGCAGGTTGTTGATGTACGTCTGGGCTTGCGAGTACAGCCCCTCGTACTGGCCCTCGGCGTCGATCACGAGGCAGTCCGCGCCGGTCTGCGCCGCGCGCGCCCCGAGCGAGGCCTCGGTGGACGGGCTCTTGCCGTAGACGAACTGCCACGCGCACACGTGCAGCCCCGCCGCCTTCAGCTCGGAGACGAGCGTGGGGGAGAACTGGTCCCACCAGTTGGTGCCGTCCGAGCTCTTCACGAACACGGTCTTCACGCCGTACTGCGCCGCCTGTGCGGCGATGCCGGCAGTGGTGCCGTCGCTCGACTTGCTCACGTACCAGATCCACATCCCGGTGCCGTCGAACGCGGTGCCACTGCCGTGGACTGCCCGCGGGGTCGTGTGCTTGTGGATGTGGATCGGGCCGATGACGTTCGACTTCAGCCCGTGCGGCCCGACGATCCGGATGCGCCCCGAGCGCGCTGTGGCGGGCACGGTCGTGACGTAGCCGTCCGGCCGGCGCAGCCGCAGCCTCGAGGTGAGCGCGGGTCGCTTGCCGCCCGACGCCGAGCGGGCGCGGCGGCTGTAGACCACCTTGTAGCCGTGCTTCTTGAAGTTCCGGCCGCGGAACCTGAGCCGCCCGCCGGGCGCGACCGTGTGCGGGTCCTTCTCGCACACGACCATCGGCCAGCAACGCACGAACGTGATCCGCGGCTTTTTTGTGCGGGCACCGGCCGACGGCGCGCCGGCCATCAGGCCAAGCGCCGCGATCGCTGCGACGATCAAGCTTGCGGGGTGGGGTCTCACACGAAGAGCCTGCAAACGTGAGTAGTAACAGACTCCCCGGGAGGGAGTTGCGGCTATGCGCCTAGCTCAGGCGATTCTCTAGACCAAGCGGTGCCGACTCGGGCGCAGCTGCCTCAGGCGCCTGCGGCTCCTCCGTCGGCTGCTCCACTCCTAGCGCGTCGGCGAGCTCGCCGGACTCATACATCTCGAGCACGATGTCGCAGCCGCCGACCAGCTTCTGGTCGATGAAGAGCTGCGGAATCGTCGGCCAGCCGGACAGCGCGGAGAGCTCCTCGCGGATGCGCGGGTCGGGCAGGATGTCCATCGCCGCGTACTGCACGCCCATGGCGTTCAGCGCCGCGGAGGTGCGCATCGAGAAGCCGCAGCGAGGGGCATCAGGCGTGCCCTTCATGAACAGCATTACGCGGTTCTCGTCGATGGCGTTCTGGAGAAAGTCGCGAATCTCCTGGTTGTTCATCGGGTGCCCCCGGGTGTCGAAGTCTTGATGGAAAGAGCGTGTATCGGGCCGCCCACCTCGTCGCCGAATATGCCGTACACGAGCTGGTGCTGCTCGATGCGCGAAAGTCCCTCGAAACGGTCCGAAACGACCTCCGCTCGGAAGTGGTCGCCGCCCCCTGTGAGGTCCTCTACAGAGGCACTTGCCCCTGGAAGCGCGCTCTCGATGCGTGTTTTTAGCTCTTCAGCTGAAGGCATCTGCGTCCGACAAAGATAGCTAGGTGGATAGCTACAATCCGAAGCCGATGGTCACTCTCACGGACATCGCCGCTGAGAAGGTCAGTTCGTTCCTGGCCAGCCAGGAGCCGAGCGAGAACGCCGGACTGCGCGTCGGAGTGCGCGGTGGCGGCTGCTCCGGCTTCCAGTACGCACTGGCGCTCGACGAGAAGCGCGACGGCGATCACGTCTTCGAGGATCACGGCATCCGCGTGATCGTCGACGACGCGAGCCTCCAGTACGTGAACGGCTCGGTCGTGGATTACAAGGAGTCCATGATGGGCGCCGGCTTCGAGGTGAACAACCCGAACGTCGTGGCGGCCTGCGGTTGCGGCTCCTCCTTCCGCGTGGCGGACGAAGATCCGTCCTGCGGCGCTCCTGCCTAAGCCAAGCGCTTAGCCATCAGCACGTCGTCGACGTACTGCCCGTCGAGGAAGAACTCCTCGCGCTGGATCCCCTCGACCTCGAAGCCGCATGACTCGTAGAGGACCTGTGCGCCGGTGTTCGGGCCGAGCACGCGCAGGGTGAGGCGCCTCGCGCCCCGCTTTGACGCCTCCTCGGCGGCGGCCTCGATCAGCGCGCGGGCGACACCGCGGCGCTGGCGCGCCGGATCCACGGCGAGCCCTTTGATCGTCACCACATGCATGTTCGACTCGAGCGGTGTTGGAGGCCCGAGCTTCACGTAGCCGGCCACGGCCCCGTCGAGGATCGCCACGAGGTAGTAGTTCGCCGGATCGTCGTCCGGGCGGAAGAACGGTGTCTCGGGCGACGGCTCCGGGCCTGGGGTCACGATCGGCGACCAGGTGGCGACGTCGACTGCCTTGAGCGCCGCATCGTCGTCGGGGGTGGCGGCGCGGATCTCCATCAGACCGGCGCGTTCTGCAGCGAGGTCCACAGGTAAAGGCAGGCGAGCGATCGGTACGGGCGCCAGGGTTCGCCGATCCGGACGACCTCCTTCGGGTCCGGGATCTTCTTCAGCCCGTACGCGAGCTCCACGGCGCGCCGGATCCCGAGGTCGCCCACCGCGAGGACGTCCGGTCGGCCGAGGTGGAAGATCAGAAACATGTCGGCGCTCCACTGGCCGATGCCCTTGACCATGGTGAGCTGCTCCGACACGCCCTCGTCGGGCAACTCCGCCAGGCGGTCGAGGTCGAGCTCGCCGTCCTCGACGCGCTCCGCAAGGTCGCGCAGGTAGGCGACCTTGGCTCGGGAGAGCCCGGCGCCGCGCAACGCGTCCGGATCGGCCGCGATCAGCCGCTTCGGCTGGGGCACGTCGCCGCCGAACAGGTCCACCACCCGCCCGTAGATCTTGTCCGCGGCCCTGGTCGACAGCTGCTGTCCCACGATCGACCGCACGAGCACCCCGTAGGCGTCGGTCGGCCGCCCGGGGCGGCGCGTCTTCAGGCTGAGCGGACCGAACTCGTTCACGAGCCCGCGCATCACGTCATCGGACGCGCGCAGGTGCTCGACCGCCCGGTTGGTCCTCGGGCTCAGTGGATCAGCACCGGCGTGCCCACCGGCACGCGCGGGTAGAGGTCGATCACGTCGCTCACGTGCATGCGGATACAGCCGTGCGAGGCGCGCGTGCCGATCGACCAGTCCTCCGACGTTCCGTGGATACCCACGCCGTCGCCGAGGCCGAGCCAGCGCGCCTTGATCGGGTCGCGCGGGTCGTTGGCCGGAATCGTCTGCCCGGCGAGCGAGCCGGCCCACGGGCTGTTCGGCACGTGCCAGGCCGGATTGACCTGCTTCTCGAGCACGTGGCGGATGCCCTGCGGGGTCTCGAGCCCGGCCATGCCCACTGCAATCGAATAGGTCTTCACGTGCCGCAGCCGCTCGAACAGGCGCAGCTTGAAGGCGTCGCGGTCCACCGAGATGTAGGTCGAGTACTTGCGGGCGAGCGTCTTGAGCGTCACCGCGGGATGGATCGTCCCGACGCGGCCGTGAACGAGGCGCGAGGGCGTCGGGTGGCGCAACTCGTTGATGATCTTCTGGCGCAGCCCCGAGGCGTCGAGCCCGCGGCCGTTGCGACCGTGGATGCGCTTGATCTTGCGAACGCCGAGCACCACGCGCGAGTTGCGCGGCGCCTTGTAATAGGGCTTGCCCAGCTTGGTCACGGTGGCTCGGAGCTTCGTGCCGTCGATCGAGCGCGAGAGTCGGATGTGGATGGTGCGGTGGTGGCGTGCGGCTTCCTTGAAGGCGGCCGCGACCATGCCCTTGTAATCGACCGTCTGGCCGACGGCGGCGCTGGAGACCTGCGTGCTCTGGGTCTCGATGCCGATCGTGATGGGCCGCTCCCACACCGGCTGGAGCCCTGCCTGCGCCTTGGCGATGGCGTCGGCGGAGTCGAGACCGGACACGTCGACGCCCGCGATCGTGGTTCCGGCGGGCAGTGTCTTGGGCGCGGCAGCTCCCACCGGGGTGGCGAGAGCGAGGGCGAAAAGTCCTGCAAGTACAGGTATTCGGATGATTTTCACCCCATAAGGATGGCAAGTTCGTAATCTCCCGCCGTGCGCTTCGTGACTTTCGACGCCGGACACGGCCCGCGCGCGGGCGTCTTGCGCGACGGCGATCGGGTGGTCGAAGCGGGTCGAAGCCTGCGCGACCTGATCGCGGTCGATCGCCTCGCCGAGTCGCCCGACGCGGAGGAGATCCCGCTGTCCGAAGTTCAGCTCCTGCCGCCGATTCCGAACCCGGACAAGATCATCTGCATCGGGCTCAACTACCTCGCTCACGCCAAGGAGTCGGGCGTCGAGCCGTTCGACACGCCCACCTTCTTCGCCAAGTTCCGGAACGCGCTCGTGCCCGACGGCAGCGAGGTACCGCTGCCCGCGGCGAGCGAGAAGGTGGACTACGAGGCGGAGGTGGCGTTCGTGATCGGCAAGCGCGCCAAGGAGGTGAGCGAGGCTGACGCGCTTGACTACATCGCGGGCTACATGCTGCTCAACGACCTGTCCGCGCGCGACCTCCAGTTCGCCACGCCGCAGTGGATCCCGGGCAAGGTGTTCGACGGGGCCGCGCCCTGCGGGCCCTGGCTGGTCACTCCGGACGAGGCCGGCGCGCACGACGCGATCGCGTTCGAGCTGAAGCTCAACGGCGAGGTAATGCAGTCGTCCACCACCGAGGATCTGATCTTCTCGGTGCCGGTTCTCCTGGCGCACCTCTCCACGCTGATGACGCTCGAGCCAGGGGACATCGTGTCCACGGGGACGCCCGCAGGCGTGGGCAGCGGGCGCGTCCCGCGCGTCTGGCTGAAGCCCGGCGATCAGATCGAGATCAACTCGCCGACGCTCGGCACGCTTCGGACCGCTCTTATCTAGGCCCTGTTCAATGACCCCTCGTGGGGTTCGCGCGATCACGGACGTTTTCGCACGCCGTGCTCGTGGCCGCGCTGCTGATCGTCGTCGCCTCGGCGGTCGGCGCGTCGGTCGCGAATGCGCCGCCGCCCGCGCCCTCGGGCGGCAAGCTGGCGGGGGACCAGGCCAAGTTCCTCCAGCTCGCGCAGACCGGGGTGCGCAACATCGACAGGTACTGGTGGAACTCGCGCACCGATTGGTACAACGACCGCCTCGCCAGGGGCCAGGACGGCAAGGCGTCGATCTGGACGACGGTGCATCTGTTCAGCGCGCTGAACGGGATCGCGGAGGCCGCGCCGACCGCGGCCAACAAGCGCGCGGTGGGGTGGTTCGCCGACCGTGCCTACCGCGAGTACTGGAACCCGCAGGTCGGCCACATCAGGCACACACGCCGGCACATCGGCGGCTTCGACCCGAGCACCCGTGAGAAGACCGGCCCGCGCGCCCACGCCTTCTACGACGACAACGGCTGGCTGGGACTCGCCTTCCTCGAGGCGTACGAAATCACTCGCGTAAAGCGCTACCTCACCTACGCGGACGACGCCTTCCAGTTCATCGCGCAGACCGGCTGGGCCGACGGCAAGGGCGGCGGCGTGTGGTGGGACACGGGACATGTGAGCCGCTCGTCGGAGAGCATCGCCTCGGGCACAGCGCTGGCGGCGCTGCTCTACCAGACCACCCACAACAAGTCGTATCTGCGGACCGCGCAGAAGTACATCGGGTGGGCGGACTCACACATCTGGGACGCGACCAACGATCTCTACATGCGCGATCCGGACTCGCCGATCCTGATGGGCTACGTGCAGTCGCCGATGATGGTCGGCTTCATGTCGCTCTGCCAGACGACGAAGAACGACAAGCTCTGCGACAAGGCCGAGCAGCTAGGCGATGCCGCGCTCAAGGAGTTCACCGGCACCCTTCATCACGGGCCCCAGTACGACGCGGTGTACCTGCACTGGATGCTCGACGTCTACGCGCAGGACCACAACCCGCGCTGGTACGACCTGGCCGTCGCCAACGCGCAGCGGGCGCTGGCCAACGCTCAGAACAAGCAGGGGCTCTTCCTGAAGGCGTGGGATGGCGGCCGCGCGCCGGACGCTCCCACCGACAGCCTCAAGATCGACGCCGCGACGGTGAGCGTGTTTGCGTGGCTGGCGGCGGCCACGCCGCCGTCGCTTCAGGGCAATTCGTCCGGCGGGATCAGCGGCTAGCCGGCTGCCGGCTCGACCGACACGGCCTCGCCGTCGAGCGCGCCGAGCGCTCGCTCGACCGTTGCGCTGATGCAGGTGAAGATCGGCGTCTCGCTCTCCGTGTAGGCGCTCGACTCGGTGCCGCGCAGCTCCTGCACGAGGTCGAGGAAATCGCCCGGCTGGTCGGCGTTGAAGGACACGACGAACTCCTGGTCGTCGAGTCCGTAGGAGTACGCGGTGTTGATGTCGATCGTCGTGTAACGGCGGCCGATCTCTATGTGTCCACGCATAATCCGCATCCGCTCGTCCGGCGGGAGCAGGTACCACTCGCGCTTCTTCCACATCGGGTAGACGATCAGGTAGCGGCTGTCCGACCCGGGGCGGGGGGCGAGCGGCTGTGGTTCGTCCGAGTAGACCGACTCCTTGGTCATCGCGAGGTAGGAGTAGGGGATGTCCGCGTAGCGCATCAGCCCGGTCTGGTTGAGCAGCACGTGGAACTCGTGGATCGGGTCGAGATCGGAGGCGATTGTGCGCACCATCAGGTCGCAGTCGCCGCGCGTCCCCACCAGCGAGTAGGTGCGCAGGAAGTGGTCCTCCGCGAAGTCGTTGCAGGCGGCGGCGAACTCGAGCTTGTCCTGCGCGCGCTCGGCAGAATCGCGCCGACGCCATGCCGGATCGAGCTTGATGAACGTGAACTTGACGAAGTTACGGTCGCTCATGGTGGCTCCATAGAGTGTGGCGCATGCGTGCCAGATGCGGGGCCTTGATCGCCGCGGCGGCCTTCGCGGCGGTGGCCTCTCCGGCCGCGGCTGCCGGTCCCCGGGCCGCCCTGCTCTTCGTTCCGAACGGCACCGTCAGCGGTGGTGCCCTCGGCATCACGAGCCCGACGCTTGGCGGCTACAAGCGGCCGCAGTTCTCGATCGACCTGTCACAGGGGGCGCGGATCTCGACGCGCGCGTACACGCGGTCGCTCCCTCCGGTCGCTCTCGAGGTCGCAGGTGGCAGGGGGCAGGTCACAGGGTGGGACCGGGTCGTCCGGCGTGCCGATGCCGCTCCCGGCGACATCGTGCCGGGGCTGTTGGCTTCGACGATTGAGCGGGCTAGTGGATCGGTGGCTTATGTCGGTGTCCGGGGGGCCGAGGACACCGAGTCGTTTACTGCGGCTGACCAGAGTGGCCGGATCGGGCGGGTGTCCGTTGGTCCGGCTGCCGGGTTCGGGGC
>DATBKS010000116.1:0-7104 GCA_036555755.1 Thermoleophilaceae bacterium | reverse complement strand
TCGAGCAGCGTGAAGCCGCTCTCGTCGGTGGCCAGGCGAGACCGCATTAGGCGGGGGTATCGGACGTCTACGCGCCAGGCTTTAGCCGCGAAGCTGCGCTCAGCCTGCAGCCTGCTGCGGAAGCCTGTGGACGTTGATCTCCCCGTCCTCGGCCTCCACCGCCTCCACTGAGCGCGTGGCGGTCTCCACCTGCTGCGGCGTGGGCAGTTCCTCGCCCGACGCCGCGCCGTGCTCTGACAGCTTGCGCGCCGTGACCAGCACGCGGCTCTCGAGCGACCCGACCGTGTCGTTGTAGGCCTTGACCGACGTCTCGAGCGAGCGGCCGAGCTTCATGAAGTGGCCCGCGAGCGTGCCGAGCCGCCCGTGCAGCTCGCGCCCCAGCTCGCTCACCTCGCGCGCGGACTCCGCCACCTTCTCCTGCCGCCAGCCGTAGGCGGCGGCGCGCAGGGCGGCGATGAGCGTGGTGGGCGACGCGACCAGGACCTTCTGGCCGACGCTCTCGTCGATCAGTCCGGGCACCTGCTCGAGGGCCGCGCTGTAGAGCGACTCGCCAGGCAGGAACATCACCACGAACTCCGGCGAGGAGTCGAACTGCGACCAGTACGCCTTCTGGCTCAGCTTGGCGACGTGGTCGCGGATGTGGCGGCCGTAGCTCTCGAGGTACGCCTTCCGCTGGTCCGGATCCGTGGCCTCGACGGCGCTCAGGTAGGCCTCGAGCGGCGCCTTGGCGTCGACCACGAGCGTCTTGCCACCAGCCAGCTGCACGATCACGTCCGGCCGCAGCCGGCCGCCGTCCGAGTCGAAGCTCGACTGCTCGATGAAGTCGCAGCGGTCGACCATCCCGGCCAGCTCGCACACTCGCCGCAGCTGCATCTCGCCCCAGCGGCCGCGGGTGTGCGGCGACCGCAGGGCGGTGACGAGGTTGGCCGTCTCGGTGCGCAGCTGCTCCTGGGTCTGGGTGACCGACTGGAGCTGCGCGATCAGGCTCCCCTGGGCTTCGCGGCGAGCTCGTTCGAGCGACTCGATCTTGCCGTCGACCTTCGCGAGGGAGTCCGCAATCGGCTTGACCATCTGCTCCACGGCGAGCTGGCGCTTCTCCAGCTCCTCGCGCGAGGTGATGTGGTGCTGCCCGAGCTCGGACTTGGCGAGCTGGAGGAACGACTGCTGGGCGTCCCGCAGCACCCGAGAGGAAACGGCCTCGAAACGGTCGTCATTCCCTACGCGCGCGCGCATGAAGACGTAGACGGCAACGCCGCCTATCGCGATTCCGAGCAGTAGCCAGAGCGATTGCATGGTGGACCTAAAGACGGTAGGTCGAGGTGCGGACGGAAGCTGCCACAATCGGCCACCCTTGGCCCCACGCAGACCAAGCACAGCTTTGGCCGGCGCGCTCGCCGCTGCAGGTGCCGGTGCCGGCTCAATTGGGCTCTGGTATCAGCTTTTTCGGCGTCCGCTGCCCACGACGCGCGGCCGCATCAGCGTGCGCGGGCTCGAGGACTCGGTGACGATCGAGCGCGACGCAAGAGGCGTTGCACGCATCGAGGCACGCAGCGACGCGGACTTCTGCTTCGCCCACGGGTTCGCCGTCGGACAGGACCGTCTCTGGCAGCTCGAGTTCTACCGCCGGGTGGGCACCGGCAGGCTGTCCGAGTTCGCCGGTCCCGAGGGTGTCCAGGTCGACCGGCTCATGCGCACGCTCGGCCTGCGCCGCTTCGCCGACAAGGAGGTCGACCTGCTCCCGCCGCGTGACCTCGAGGTGCTGACGGCCTACGCAGCAGGCGTGAACGCCGCGATCGAGGCAGCACCTGCGCTCCCGCTCGAGCACCAGCTCCTGCGCGTCACCCCCGAGCCGTGGTCGATCCAGGACAGCCTGGTGGTGCGCAAGATCATCGCCCTCGGCTTCTCGACCAACATGGAGACCGAGCTGTTCCGCGCGGAGCTCGTGGCGAAGGTCGGCGCCGAGAAGGCCGCACGGCTCGAGCCGCAGTACCCCCACGGCAGCCCGCTCGTGATGGACCCCGGCGTGGCCTGGTCGGGCGACGCGCTCGACCTCGTCGAGCAGATCGCCGAGGTGAGAGAGGCGATCGGCTGGTCGCTCGAGCCGGCGGGGTCGAACAACTGGGCGGTATCGGGCGAGCGCTCGGCCACCGGGATGCCGCTCCTCGCCGGCGACCCTCACATCACCACCAGCATGCCCGACAGCTGGTACACGATCGAGGCCTCCACGCCCGAGCTCGAGCTGCGCGGCGGCTCGATGCCCGGCTTCCCAGGTCTCGTGATCGGCCATACGCGTCACGTCGCGTGGAGCTTCACCAACGTGATGGCGGACGTGCAGGACCTGTTCGTCGAGCGCATCCGCGACACCGACAACGGGCCCGAGTACGAGTTCCAGGGCGAGTGGCGCCCGGTGACCGTGCACGACGAGGAGATCAAGGTGCGCGGCGGCAAAACCGAACGGCTCGAGGTCCGCGAGACCCACCACGGACCGGTGGTGAACGACGCGCTCGGCGCGAAGGCCGGCGAGCCGCTCGCCCTCGCCTGGACCGCGATCAAGGAGCCGGTGGTGAACAGCACGGGCGTCGACGCCGGCGCCTTCCGCACCGGCCAGGACCTGGTCGAGGCGTTCCGCGACTACACCGTGCCGAGCATGAACATGGTGTGGGCCGATAGCGCCGGCAACATCGGCTACAAGCTCGTCGGCAAGATCCCGATCCGGCGCGGCGGCTGCCCCGATCTGCCCAAGCCGGGCTGGACCGGCGAGTACGAGTGGGACGGCTATGTGCCGTATGACGCGCTGCCCGAGATGGTGAATCCGTCGGGCGGCGTCCTCGTGACCGCGAACAACCGCATCGCGCCGGACGACTACCCGCACCACATCACGAGCGAGTACCTCGACGGGCACCGCGCGGCGCGCATTGAGCAGCTGCTCGGCGAGCGGGAGAGGCACTCGCTCGACGACTTCGCGCGCATCCAGCTCGACCTCTACTCGATCCCGGGCGAGCAGACCGCCCACCGCCTCGCGCGGCTGCGGCCAACCGGACAAAGGGAAGTCCGGGCCATCGAGCGCCTCAAGAGCTGGGACCACAAGCTCACCCCCGAAACGGTGGCGGGGACGATCTACGCGGCCTTCACCGCGCACTTCGCGCGCGCGGTCTCCGAGGCGGTGATCGGCGACCCCGACTACGCCGAGCGCTGGCGCTCGCGCTCCCAGCTCGGCTTCACGCCGATGGTGTCCTCCCCCTGGCGCTTCCAGGCGCGGCTGATCGAGCTCTGGGACGAGGGCGACGAGGAGCTGATCGGCGGCCGCAAGTGGGACGACCTGGCGCTCGAATCGCTCTCGGCCGCGCTCGACGAGCTCGAGGAGGGCTACGGCTCGGACCCGTCCGCCTGGACCTGGGGCCGCGTGCACGGGCTGCGCTTCGCCCACCCGCTCGGCGAGGGCGAGACGAGGGTGTCGAGAATGCTCGACCGCCTGCTCTCGCGGCGCGTGGCCGCGGGCGGCGGGCAGGAGACCGTGTGCCAGGTGGGGTTCGTCCCGCACGCGGGCGACTACACCGGCCGCTGGGCCCCGTCGTACCGCCTGCTCGCGGACCTGGGCGACCCCGACCGCAGCCGCTGGCAGCACATGACGGGTCAGTCGGGCCAGCCGTCGAGCCCACACTACGACGATCTGCTCGAGGACTGGCACGCCGGCCGCAGCTATGAGTTCGGCCAGCCCGCCGCCGAGACGCTCCGTCTCGATCCCGCATAGGTTTCCGCCTAGGCATGCCCTCCCGCAGGGACCAGATAGCGATGAGCGACGACGAGCTGCAGGCGTTCGTCGCGGAGCAGATGATCGTCAGCGTGGCCACCACCGGGCCGCGCGGCCGTCCCCACCTCGTGCCGCTCTGGTACGCGGCGGATGGCATCGTCCTGCGCAGCTGGACGTACGCCAAGTCGCAGAAGGCAAAAAACCTCGAGCGCGACCCGCGCGCCACGCTCCAGATCGAGGACGGCGTGCTCTACCACGAGCTGCGCGGCGTGATGCTCGAGTGCGACGTCGAGCTCGAGCACGAGCCCGCCGAGGTCGAGAAGTACGGCCTCGCGCTGTTCGAGCGCTACGCCGAGCTCAACCCGGACGTCGAGGCGATGGTCCGCCAGCAGGCGCAGAAGCGGGTCGGCCTCACGTTCCGGCCCACGCGGATCGTCTCCTGGGACCACACCAAGCTGGGCGGCACCTACTGATGGAGAAGCTGAAGGGCCTGATCCTCTCCGGCGGTCGCGGCACCCGCCTTCGCCCGATCACCTACACGAGCGCGAAGCAGCTCGTGCCCGTGGCCAACAAGCCCGTGCTCTTCTACGGCATCGAGGCCCTCGCCGCGGCGGGCATCGATGAGATCGGGATCATCATCTCGCCCGAGACCGGCGCCGAGATCCGCAAGGCCGCCGGCGACGGCGAGCGCTTCGGCATCTCGATCACCTACATCGAGCAGAAGGAGCCGCTTGGCCTCGCCCAAGCGGTGCTCACGGCCGAGCCGTTCCTGGGCGACTCGCCGTTCGTCATGTACCTGGGCGACAACCTGCTCCGCGACGGCGTCACGGACCTCGTGTCGACCTTCCGCAACGAGGAACCGGACGCTCTCATCCTGCTCACGCCGGTGAGCGACCCGGAGAACTACGGCGTGGCAGAACTCGACGGCGACAAGCGGGTCTCGCGCCTGGTGGAGAAGCCACAGGAGCCGAAATCGAACCTCGCGCTCGTGGGCGTCTACATGTTCACGCCGTCGGTCTTCGAGTCCGCGCGCGCGATCGAGCCGTCGGCGCGCGGCGAGCTCGAGATCACCGACGCGATCCAGCACCTCGTTGACGGCGGCAAGCGGGTGGACCCGCACATCGTTCACGGCTGGTGGAAGGACACCGGCCAGGTGCAGGACATGCTCGAGGCCAACCACCTGATCCTCGACGACCTCGAAGAGCGGATCGACGGCGAGCTCGTCGACTCGCGCGTGGAGGGTCGCGTGGTGGTGGAGGCGGGCGCGAAGCTCGAGCGCGCGACGGTGCGCGGCCCGGCGATCATCGGTGCGGGCGCCGTATTGCGCGACGCCTACATCGGGCCCTACACGGCGGTCGGCCCCGACGTGCGGATCGAGAGCGCCGAGGTCGAGTACTCGATCGTGCTCGAGGGCTCGTCGATCAAGAATCTCGAGGGCCGCATCGAGGCGAGCCTGGTCGGGAAGAACGTCACGATCAACCGCAGCCCGGCAATGCCGCGGGCATTCCGGTTCGTCGTGGGCGACAACGCGGAGATCGAGATTCTCTAGACCCAGGGGTTGCGGGGGAGCCCGAGGTTCCTTAGGGTCGATGTAGTTTGACTCGCCTTCTGTTTGCCGCGGTCCTGGTCGCGGCGCTAGTGCCCACCACCCCCGCCGGCGCGGACACGACGTTCACGGTCACCAAGACGGCGGACGTGAACGACGGAGGCTGCCTGCCTGGCAACTGCTCGCTCCGCGACGCGGTCAGCGCCGCCAACGCCACCGCCGGCACCGACACGATCAGCCTGCCGCCAGGGCAGTTCAAGCTCGAGGGCGCCGCGGGCGAGGACGCAAACGCCGGTGGCGACCTGGACGTGACGGAGAGCCTCAAGGTCGTCGGAGCAGGCGCCGGCGCGACGACGATCGACGCGAACCACATCGACCGGGCGTTCGACATGCGCGTTAACACCGCCACGCTCAGCGTGACCAACCTCGCCTTCACGGGCGGCGTGGACGGAAACGCCGGTGTGATTCTGACTCCGGGACCCGCCCTGACGCTCACGGGCGTGCTGTTCAAGGACAACGCTGCCGGTGGGGGCGGCACGGCCGGCTTCGGCCTGATCCACGCCACCGCAGGCGGAGCGTTCGCGCTGACGGTCGACCACACGACGTTCGACTCGAACACCTCGGGTGGCGGCGGGGGCAGCGGATTCGGACTGATGGACATCATCACCGGCCCGAACTCCACCGTGAAATTCTCCGATGTGACGTTCACCTCCAATCACGTGGGTGGCGGCACGAACGGCAGCGGATTCGGGCTGATCGACTTCAACGCTGGAGCGGGGGCCGCGATGACGGTGACTCGCGCCGTGATGCGTGGCAACACCGTCGGCGGTGGCATGAACGCCAGCGGTTTTGGACTGATCGATCAGCTCACCGGGTCTCTCGATGTGGTCGACTCGACTGTCAGCGACAACCAGGTCGGCGGCGGCGCGTCGGGCGCTTCGGGATTCGGGACGATCGTGTTCCCCTCGTCCGGGCCTCTAACCGTCCGTGGCAGCACCTTCAGTGGCAACCAGGTGGGCGGTGGCGGCGCCACGGCAGCGGGCTTCGGCGGAGCCATCGATGCGAACGGCTCCGGCCCGGTGACGATCGAGAACAGCACGTTCGCCGGGAACACCGCCGGCGGGGGCGCTTCGGACGCGACGGGCTTCGGCGGGGCGCTGGATCTTGGCAGCGGGACGATCACGCTTACCAACCTCACCTTCGTGGGGAACGTGGCGGGTGGCGACAGCGGCACCGGCGGAGCGATCTCGCCTTCCACGCCGGCGAACGTGACGTCGAAGAACAACGTCTTCTCCGGCAACACCGCCGCGGGCGTGGCCAATAGCTGCGGCGCGGCGCTCGGGACATCGGGCGGCGGCAACATCGACGACACCTCCAGCTGCGGATTCACGCCGCCGGCGGACCTCGTCGGGAACCCGCTCCTCGGTTCGCTGGGTGCCTTCGGAGGCCTCAGCCCGACCGTGCCGCTCCTGCCCGGCAGCCCGGCGATCGACCGCGGAGCCGGTTGTTCAGCGACCGACCAGCGTGGTCAGCCGCGCACCGGTGCGCGGTGCGACTCCGGCGCCTACGAGTTCGCCCCGCCGTCCCCCACCACCGGCACTGCCAGCGCGATCAAGTCGAAGGGCGCGACGCTGGGTGGCAGCCTCATCCCGAGCCTGCGCGCGGCGAGCTTCCACTTCGAGTACGGCAAGACCACGACGTATGGGTCGCAAACGCCCGCCCAGACTGCCGGCGGCAGCCTCTCGGCCGTGGGCGTCACGGCGCCGATTAGCGGCCTCAAGCCCGGCACGACCTACCACTTCCGCCT